>JAFGFB010000014.1 GCA_016931315.1 Anaerolineae bacterium | reverse complement strand
TGATTTTTGGCGGTGGGCAAAGCCCACCGCCAAAAATCAATCAAAGGAAAGGTATTTGCATGCCAGTCGTCTTGCTTTTGCCCCAAAATTGGAACACACTCCATCTCGGTGGGTAGAGGACCAATGATTGCCTATGTATGGGGTGTTTCATATACACTACGACACACTTGTCTGGCTCAGCCTGAGAAAGAGTATTTTGGGGACGCGCGAAGCGCGTCCCCAAAATACAAAAAGAGACCCTCTTCGTCTGTCTGACCAACCTCTTTCGGTTTTCCCAATTAACTGTCGTATACCCCATCTCGGTTTGCGAATTTCCGACACTATATAGGGATTTGCATCTACTCATGAAGAATAGGGTGTTGCGTTGAGAAAAAAAGTGATGTAAACTTAATCCGTGAATCTTCTTCTTCTTCGCTACATCGCTCGCTCCAGACAATGACCTGTGTCCTGAGATTAGTGTCTTTGGCATGCCTAATGGGTTTATCGGGGAATCTTGTGAGATACTTCAATTTGCGTATACCTATATCGCTGTTGACTTCTGTCTTTCTCCTTATCTCATCCTTGCCGGGATGTGGGGCCTCGAAGATGGATTTTGTTATTCTCAATACGGATAAGGCCCTTGATGCTTCAACGGGTAAACTCTGTCTTGATTTTCGTTTGCTTACCGGTGAAGGCGTTTTGGTGCGCGATGTTACCGATTTCAAGTATAAGGAGGACGATCGGGATATCAGCAAATACGAATCCGAGGCCAAGCTATACCCTCTCTTTGAACCGTATGCGTACACTTTGTTATTGTTGGATGTCAGCGGCGGCATTGTGGATTCTGGCAATCTTGAGAACTTAAAGGATGTCGTCCTGGAGTTCATAGAATCGGACGCGGCAAACAATGCCGATTGGCAAAAGTCTCAAACTGCGGTTTATGCTTTTGATGGATCGCGTGATATGCGTTTGATTGCGCCTTTTACCAATTCCTTGACCCTATTGAATGCTGCAGTCTCGGGGCTTGATAATACTTGTATGCAGGATTGCTCTTCAAATCTCCATGGGGCAATCATGGAGAGTTTGCTTGATCTGGAGGGAAAAGCGGGTAAGGAAACTTATGGGGCGCGCCTGGTCATCATCTCTGATTTCGGACACAACGCCGGGGTTGACGCGTCAACCGTTGACGCGTCAACCGCTGACGGTACAGATTATCCTTCTTGGGAAACGGTAACTGCACGCATCAAAGCGAGCCATCATGCGATTTATGCTGTGGGCATTGGACCTGAACTCGATCAGGATATAATGAGGGCTGTAGGACGCGATGGCGTGATTGAAATAGGCGCCTCTTCGCGGAACCGGGCAGCGACTTTTGATAGCTGGCACAGAGGAAATCAGCGTTATCGGGTGTGCTATTGCAGCCCGGCGCGCGTTGGCAAGCATAGTTTTACGATTGAGGCAAAAAAGGACGGGTATTCCGCGTCATATTCACACGCTTTTGATGCCAACGCAAACTTTGTGCACTGCGAAATCCCTTGAGGCGCGCGGTTAGGTGTAGCGAAATGCTCTTAGCTTTCGGAGAATGATTATGAATACTTTCGGGCGCATATTTGCGATCATGACGGTTAGCCTGGTATTGGCGGGAGCTCTGGCAGCGCTGCCGGCATTGACGTTGCCGACCGAGCCTCCGGTGCTACTGCGAATGGAGGTTCCCTCTGTAAGTTTCCTGGAGCAGTGGGCGGCGCTTGATGTACCTGCGCACGCGCTTCTGACGAATTCGCAAGGGCGTATGGTCCTTCTCGCCATTCTTTCGCCTGAACAGCAGCGCCTTGCACAAGCTACCGGCATGCCCATGACCATTCTCGATGCGGATGCTCGTGATGCCGTCTACTACCTGGTTGAGGGCGATGCTTCGTATCTGAAAACGCGCAGCGTTCTACCCTGGGAATTGCTCTATGCTGATGGCCGCCAGGCAGTGATTCGATTGCGTTCGAACAGCGCTCTTGCAGATCTGGAGGCGCTTGGTGTGCGGACCTCCCGCCTGGGACCGGAACCTATTGCCCTCAATTTTCCGACGACCGGCGCAATTCCGACCACTGTCCCCTACGACCCGCTCGTGGCGGATTTGATTGCTCAAATTACAGCCACAACGTTGCTTTCCGAGGTGGGGGGCTTGAGTGGTGAGTGGGACGTCCTCGTGGGAGGTGCGCCGTATCGCCTGCTAACACGTTACACTTATAGCGGCATGCCAGTCGCTAAAGCCACCCAGTACGTCTACGAGCGATTGCAGGCTTTGGGCTACAACGTGACCTATCATCCCTATACGCTCAACGGCTACTCGCTGCGCAATGTGATTGCCGAAAAACCGGGGCGCGTGGCTCCGGAGCGTATCGTCTTGCTCACGGCGCATCTGGATTCCCGTGCCGCTACTTCTCCGCATAATCCCGCTCCCGGCGCGGATGACAATGCCAGTGGTTGTGCCGCCTTGCTTCAGACTGCGGAACTCCTTGCGGATACGGATTTCGCCTTCACTATTCGTTTTGTCTTTTTTACCGGTGAGGAGCAGGGCATGCGCGGCAGCTCTTATTACGCTGCCGCTGTGGCCGCTGCGCAGGAGAACATCATCGGGGTGCTCAATCTGGATATGATTGCCTGGGATGCGGTGGAGGGACCTGATATTGACCTTCATACGCATCTGCTTGCCGTTGAGGATGATTCCGACCGACTGGCGGCGTTGTTTGCTTCGGTCATACAGACATATTCCCTGGAGCTGACGCCGCAGATTGTGGAGGAGGGCACGCGTTTCTCCGACCACTCGCCTTTCTGGGATCTGGGCTATGCGGCGCTGTTGGCGATTGAGGATTACGTCAATTCCTTTGAAAATCACGCTTCTCCCATTGATTGGAATCCCTATTATCACACGGTCAACGATCGCCTCAGTACACTCAACGGTGACTATTTCTGCGAATTTGCGCGAGCTTCGATGGCGACGCTCATGCATCTTGCGGAACCGATGCGCACGCTTAGCGGTACGGTGACTGCTGACGATACGGGTTTGCCACTTACGGCTACGGTAACGGTTTCCGGCAGCTGGGGGACCTTTGCCGGTGAAACAACGGCGGGAGTCTATGCGCTTTCGCTTCCTGGTGGAGTGTTCACGGTCACCGCGGAGGCAAGCGGCTACTTTTCGCAGACGATTGCGGCTTTCAATGTGCTCACCGGTACCCATGCCCGGTTGGATTTTGCCCTGATGCCTCTTCCGAACCTGCCCGCGTACAGTTTCGTGCTTCAGGGCGCCGGAACTGCCTTGGGAGACCCTGGCGACCTGGTGACCCACACGGTGACTATTGCCAATACCGGCGCGCTCAGCGATACCTATGCTCTGGGACTTGGCGCGTCAGTATTTACGAGCACTTTACCCATAACTCTCACTGGCTGGCTTTCACCGGGGCACACGTTGACGGCGCCGGTTTGGGTGCAGTTGCCGGTTTCCTCCGGGCTGGCTTTCACCAGTACCTTGAGGCATGACATCGTCACCCTCACCGTGAGTTCGGTGATGAGTCCGGTACACACGGCAACGCTACCCCTACGCACGGCATTCATTGCGGGGCGGGTTTATCTGCCGGTCGTGCTGCGTGTTGCGGAGGCGTCTGAATCACGCTAACCTCGTAGCGTGTTACAGACTCATTGAAAATCCTGCGGCAGAGCCTTGAGCCACCTGCTCCCTTCTCGTTGCGTACTCTGGTGCGATCCTTGCGCTTGCGACGAAAGCCAGGCTGAGGCGTCAAATGGTTCTCTCTTTGACTTGTGATTGACACCCCACGTGCGTGATGTTATGATGGGCTTCTGAAAGATCAATCAGGTCAAAGACTGGAGAGTTTTCATGCGATCCCGAAAATACTCACTTCTTAGCCCATTTCTGGGCTTGCTCCTCAGCCTGCTTCTGCTGGCAGGGTGCGTTACCCCCACGCCACCTCCGCCTCCTACAGCGACGCCAACTGCCACCCTGACCCCGACGGCGACGCTCACCCCCACACCTACCCCGACTCCCACAGCGACTCCCACGCCCACCCCCACACCGGTGCCCGCCCTGGCGCTGACGTTGCCCGATCTCGACGGCGTTTCACCGCTAGAGCCTTTGCCCCTCTCTGTGGTTTTGGAGCCGTTGACAGAAGCTTCGGTCGCTGCCGCAACGAGTGCGGTGATGACCGCAACGGTTCAGGATCCTGGCGGAGCGATTCTTGCTTTGTTGCCGCTGGTTCTAGAGGAGAAAAGCCGCTATACGAGCGCGGTCCCGGCGATGTTGCCCCTCGATGCGTTATCCGGCACATGGCGAATCGCCATCACGGTTACGGCACCGATTGAGGTGCGCGGCGCACGGGAGCTCTTTTTCGAACCCGAGCGGGTTGCTTTCCATGATTTGACCTATGTGTTGCCCCTCTCCGCCCGCATCCTTGTGCCGGTGGTGTTCGAGGAAGTTGTCGCGCAGGGTGATGATTGGGCCGGTGGGCGTGTGTGGGAGTATGCAAATAGCGAATTGGCGCTATGGTGGGCGCCTGGTCCCACGGAACCGTTGCATGCTGATACCGCCTGGGCGTTGATCGAAGCTACCCACGAACCGGACCGGCGCGGGGCTCTCCCGGAAATTCTGGATTTTGAGGAAGTGTTGTGGGGCGAGCGCCCGGCGTTTCGCTTTCGCGAGACCTGGCCCGGCCGTTCTGGCGGCGAAGCTACCGTGTGGGTTATCCAGGGCAAGGATTACGGGCTTTATCTGCTGCGCACGCGCCCCTTAGGTGGACGTGTAGTCCATCCGTTGGTGGCGCGGGTTGCGGAGAGTTTTGCCGTCGAGTGAGGTTTAGCGTCAGAAGAACAGAATGGGGGTTCCCACGCGCTTGTCGCTCTGGATAAACTCGTCCTCGAAGCCTCCCACAGGATGCGTCCAGCGGTAGACAAAGCGCGCCGTCTCGTTCGGCGCATTGACGCAGCCGTGGCTGCGGCGGACGCCGAAGTCGTTGTGCCAGTAGACCCCGTGGATGGCGCGTCCCTCCAGGTCGAAGAAGGTGTTCCACGCAATTCCGGGCAGGTCGAAGAGGTCGCTGGGGTTTTCCAGTTCAGGACCGTCTTCATAGGGTGTATTCGCCATGTGCCGTGAGCCTTGCTTCAGCAGCACGCTGCGCTCCCCGGTGGGTGTGGCATGGGCGCCTGTACCAGAGGCAATCAGGCTGGTGAACACGGGCGTTTCCCCCTCAAAACAGGTGAGCCGTTGCGCGGTCAGGTCCACCTCGATGCGTTTGCGTCCCACAAACGGGCGAATCGGCGCGATTTCCTGCCGTGGCACGCGTCGCACATCTTTCGCCAGCACCCATTGGTGATTCGTGCGCTGTCGGGGTGGGTAGTCATCGAAGACCTTGTACCAACCAACGCCTGTCTCATCCTCGTAGGTATCAATCACCCAGAGCACACAACCCCCGTAGAAGGTGTATTGCTTTCGAGCGTTCAGTGAAGGTTGGGTATAACCCCCTGTCGTTACCTGTGAGATTTCACCCCAGAATCCCCACTCGCCGATGTCCTTTATAAAGGGCTGTGGAGGATAGATGCGCATGGGCAACACCCAAGCCGAATGGGCATAGCCCAGCGGTGTGCGATACCACAGGTCATTATGGGCGCTGAAGGGTGCGCGTACCTCTTCCAGCAATTCTACGGCTTGATCCCGTGCGCGGGTATCGAGACGGGTTGCGGAGGCGCTAGGTTCTTCGTAGAAGGCGACCGTATGGATCGGGCGTCCCATCCATACCCAGGGTTCCACCTCCCGACCGGGTAGATAATCTGTGCCGGGTGGCAATAGCTCCGACGGGTAGTGCGCGCGTGCGTGGAGCACGGGCGAGAAGGTCGCCGTCGCAGCTGCGGCGGCGATGAGTTTGAGCATCTGGCGACGGGTGAGCAAGTGTGACATGGGATCCTCCGCCGCAAAGTGTAACACAAAGCGGGCAATGCGGCAAGCTGCTGATCCTTGCAACAACGGCGGCTCGAGCTTATCTTTTACCCCACCCTTGGCGTAGTACCCGCAGTGCATTGCCGCCCAGGAGTTTGTGGATGGCATCGTAGCTATAGCCTTCAGCGAGCAACCGCTGTGTGAGTTTGGGCATCTCAGAAGCATTTTTGAGATCATCCGGTGGGTCGGTGAAGCCGTCGAAATCGCTGCCTATTCCAACTGTTTCGATTCCGCCCGCCTGGATGAAATGCTCGAGCGTGCGGGTGATGAAATTCAAGCCCCGGGCACTTTCGCGGGGCATAAGCCAGTAGTTCATGAAGATCACACCGACAATGCCGCCCCCATCCGCAATGCGGCGGACCTCCCAATCCTTGAGGTTGTAGGGGTCGGGGTTAATCTCGTAAGCGCCGACGTGTGAGGCAATCAGCGGCGCGCGGTTCCCGACAATATCGTAGATGCGCGTGCGGGCAGCGGGTGTGCAGTGGGAAATGTCAATCAACATGCCCAACTCTACCATCCGCTCGACAACGGCTTCGCCAAAGGGCTTTAGCCCGAGGGCTACGTTGCGCTGTCCCTGGAAGCATCCGAAATGCTGGAGGTTTTCGGGCCAGGGATAGCAGGGATAGACGAGCTCATTCTCAAAGAAGTGTGCCAGCGTGAGGTAGGCAACACCCCGGTCAAAGAGTGTATCCAGGCTACTGAGTTGGCCTTCAAGGCTGTGCCCGCCCTCCACTGCATGGATAAAGGCCGTGGGATGGCCTTTACCCTGCGCGAGCAGCGCCTCGAGCTCCCCTAAAGACCGCACGATTTGCGCCTGGGGCCCGCCGGTTGACCGGTCGCGAGGAGCCGGGACGGCTCTCTCCAGCTCATCCAGCATTTGCAGCGTAACCTGGAGTGGAGTCTGGCAAAAGACCTTGCGCCAGACGATGGGGGTGATAAAGCGCAGCAGACGCAGGGGGCGGCATTCATTGAGGATGCCGTGTTCCGGTGCGTAGATGCACGAGAGCGCCACATCTACATTGCCCTCGCGCAAGCTGGTGAAATCCGACCGCAGGCTGAAGGGGTCGAAGCCACGAGCGGAATAGAGTCGGGTCGTCAGCAGGCGATGGAAGAGGGAGACCTTGAGTGAGGGGTGAATGTGCAAATCAACGAGCGTGGCTTCCTGGTGTAGATTTTTCCAGTCTGGAGCTGTCTGCGGCGGATTCGTGACCATTTTTCCTCCTTGTGAAGGACCCAGGTTTTTACACCACTAAGGGGGAGCGCTTCAATCCAGTTCCGGCGGTGTTCTGGGGTTGTAGGGCATCGCAAAGAAGCCGCGCACGGGTCGGTCGGCTTGCCCGGGGATTTGTTGCGCACACTTGAGACCCTCTACTGGCTCGGAGCGTGGTGGGAAGCCCCATACGAAAGTGCTGCCTACCACCATTTTCTCTGCGCGGATGGTGACGTCGTCCCGGTTGGGATAATTTGGGTCGTAGATGCCGATTTCGAAAACATCGGGGGCGATTTCCGTGCAGGTGTGCGCCAGTACCTGGTGGTTATCCCAGAGACGTGCAGTATCCTTGAATCCGACATAGACCAGCCCGAGGATCACTGGAACGCGCGCATCGAGGCGGCGCTTCACCACGCCGAATTCTTTGAGCGTGCGAGCGGAGGTGCCACGGCGGGTGTCTTCTGGCAATGCCATCCATTCGGCAAAGCGCATGATGTAATGTCCCACCGCCCCGAAGGTATCCAACTGCCGGTTATAGAGGTATTGGTAGAGAGAGGTGCCGCGCTCCGGCACCTTATTGAGTGCTGGGACAGACTTTTCGGCATAGTAGAAATCACACGCAGCGGAAGACATGCCTCCACAGAGGCCATAATATGAGGAAACTTCGGTTGCGCTGGAAAGTTTAGGGAATTTGAAGGGCAATGGATAGCCGGGAAAACTGTTGATAAAATGAAAACCGTGTTCGCTGGCACGAAATTTGGCAATCGGTGAGAAGAGGGTGGGGAGCCGGTATTCTGTTACCAACGGCAGTAACCATGTTGTGTGACGGTGCGCTTTATCCAAAAAGGTGTAGCGAAACTCCAGATAGGGCAGGTAGAGATCAGTCGTGTCGTCCTCGTGTTGCCGTCTAAACAGATGGCGCAAGCGATTCAGAAAGGCTTGCGTCTTCGTGGGCGCCAAATCCGGGTCATCGAGGAAACGCCCGGGATCATAGATGACCGTGAAGCGCCCGTCACGGTCTGAAAGTCCAGGCGTTAGCGTGAGATCGTCATCCTCGCGCCCAGGGGCATCTTCATCGAAGACGCGTACCTCGACATTGGCAGCTGGCTTGTTATTGGCGAATAAAATGCGTCCTTTGAGTTCAGTGGGCATGATGGAACCTCCGTGGGAACTGCGTGACCATTCTATATTCCTAATCATACACCGGAAATTTATCTGAATCAATCCCCTGGGCGGGGCGGGGGCGTTTCAAAATGGGGGTGAAAAATCTCATGCGTCCCATAGGGACGCATAAAAAGGTGATTTTTTCGCGGCGGGGGCTTTGCCCCGCCGCGAAAAAATCACTCAAAGAAAGGACATTTTTTGCGATAACCGTCTTGTTTTTGTTCCCAAGTTGAAATACACCCACGGGTGTGATAGAGACCTGAACGCTTTTAATTGGACAAACTATTGACAAAATATT
>JAFGFB010000249.1 GCA_016931315.1 Anaerolineae bacterium | reverse complement strand
TGCCGCTCGCACGCGGCTCCAATCTCCGTCAACCCCACTTTTTCCACTCTACGCCCTCAAACTGGCCTCACCTGCTACGAATGCCCGTGTGTAATTGTTCAGACTTCCCTCGCAGAGCGTAATTTTCGGGCTAAAGCCCACTATAAGAAGTGTTTTTGGCTGCCGCGCTATGCGCGGCAGCCAAAAACACTCTCTAAAATCGCGGCTTTAGCCGCTCTTGGTTGTAGCAAGCGGGATAACGCTGAACAGTAACCTTGTGTGGGGGTATAGGACAAATTATTGGGGAGTTCAAAGGTCAGCTTGGTGAGGCCACACGTTTAGACACTTGAGCACGCTGAAGAGGCGCAGAGGGTAGTTCTTTTTGTGATTTTCGTGAACGAGGGCTGCGCCCCCGTTCACGAAAATCACTCCTGCAGAAAGAAGGCGCAGAGGGTTGATCGCTGATGAAGGTCGTTTGCAAGATGGCGATCTTATTTTCTTCAATATTCTGTCGTATACCCTTGTGTGGGGGTGAAACTAAGAGGGCTTTCGTGGAGGCTTCTGCTACTTATTGTTGGGGAGCGAATCAGGAACCAACGTGTGCATGCGTTGGGAGATTTCCTGCAGGAGCATCCAATTCCCGAGTTGTGCATGATATGCCAGATGCTCAAGGCCAATGTGTAGATAGCACGCCTTGAGTCGGGCGGCTTCATTTTCGGGCTTGTAGCCTGACTCGGCCCAACGCTGCTCAAGGGCTTTTTGCAATGCTTTCAAATTTAGCTGCGGTTGCCATGGTGACCAGAACTCAAACAACGCCAGGTCGTATAAATGATCCCCATAGGTTGAGCAGCCCCAATCCAATACTCCAGTGATTTGGTCGCCCTGCACCAGGACATTGCGGTTGGTCAAATCGCCATGCAACAAGCTTCGCGGCACCGCATCATCCGCTACCTGCTGCAACAATTCCAGACCCCAGTCAAATGTTGCTTGACCCTCCTTCGAGGTTGCCAGCGTTTTACGCCAACCGTAGCCCCGTTGGTCCGGCCTATCTTCGGCAACTTCAAGCAGACGACTACGCCAACTCTTGTGAGCGGCACGCCCATCTGCATCCCATCCGCCGAATCCCTCAGTTGCCGATAGATCTGCCGTGCGCAGCGCTTCCAGCGCGGCTACCACGGCGGGGACCAACGCAAGCCACTGCTCCGCGGTCACGCTCTCCAGCGGAATGCCGTAAACGCGGGTCGAGATGGCGAAATAGCCATCCAGTGCTGTTCCAATCTCGAGGACTTCAGGGACGGGCAGGTCTGGGCTGGCAAATTTGTGTGCTCGTTGATCTTTCTGAAAATCATCCACATACTTGCCAAAGCGGATTACCAGATTCCGACCATTATGCACGAAGCCGAAACATTGCGACCAGGCGCCTTCCCCGAGGGCAATCACTTCGGAAGGTGCTGCATTCGACCGTTGAGCAAGAAATGCTCGCGCCTGTTCGACATCAATCAGCTGTTCCAGAGCCATGCTCGTTCTCCAATCGGGTTCTGTAGGTTAGGGCGGGTAATTTCGCGGAACCTGCAGAATCCTAACTCTGCCAGGCTTATCAATTGTCCCGGTGAGTGTTGCACTTTCGTCACCGCTACCATATTCCGGGAAACAGGCGGTAACGCACGTGTTGGCTATACTCACTATATCCCGGTAATTCTCGTTGCAGTGTTCTGTCCTCAAGTGCAGTACGCACAATTACCATGGCAATCATAATCCCTCCCACTACTAGTCCCCACCAGGATCCCAGCAGTAGGGGGACACTGATGTTGTAGAAAACCGTCCCCACATACATAGGATGCCGCACATGCTGATAGGGTCCCTTAGTGACCACTGCATGTCCCCGGTCTTCTTGTATCCGCACACGGCTTGATAGGTAGGCATTTACCCTCGAAGCCCACAAAGGCAGCCCAAAGGCGGGAACCAACCCCAATACCCCTATGAATCTCACCCACGGCGGCATTTCCGACCAGCCATATCTTCCCACATCCAGCCCAATGACGGCGTATAACGCCAGCGTCAAAAGCAGATTGAATCCCACTAACACGTTATCCCACTGCTTAACATTTCTGCCGGGGTGCGCCCGTTCTTGGGCCAGTTCGGGATTGGTTTGCGCCATCCATATTGCACTCGTCAGTGCGATGAGAAAGTAGATGACCAGGAAAGCCCACGCCTCCCACCAATCGAAGCGACCGGCGAAGGCGAAGAGAATGCTGCCAAAAAGGAGAAACAACCCTACTGTTTGTAGCGCCTGAACCCCTACAACGAAGGTGGTTCTTGCGGCAGTTTTACCCTTGCCAATCTGATCCAGGGTATGCTGCAGCGTGAGGATGGGGTGGTACAGCAACATGCGTGGCCCTGCATAACGCATCACCGCCCGAATTCGCTCTCGCATCGCAGGCTGGTAACAATGGATGGGGCATCGGGCGCATGTGGGTTTAGCCTCTTGATACGGGCATTTCTCAATGCGCTGCAGGGCGTAGTTATATAGCTCCTGGCATTCTTCACATAGGTCGCCTGTGGAATGATGTTGTCCGCGGCAGGTCATCTCAATCATCAACCGGATAGTGTGCCGCTCGCGTTCTAAACGTCCTTGCTTCATGCTCCGTCTTTACCCTTGCCTTTTCTAAAAGGCGGCGCTCAATCCAATAGATGAGCTAGCAGGTCAAACAGGTTTTCCTCGAAGCGCTCGTGACGTTTCGCGGACGGGTCTCGCTCTTCCTTCGCGTTCTCTTCTTGTGGCGGGGGAATTCCTCGATCCCTTCCAGGCGCATTGACCACTTTTTCGAGTTCCCGGTGGTCTAGCCAGATCAGGTCACACGTGTGGCAGGTATCAATGACGATGTTTCCCGGTCCCATGTAGGGATAGGTTTCCATTGGTCGTGCGCACACCGGACAGCGGATTTGACGCTGCAGTTCTGCCGGTGTGTATCTCGCGGGCATTTCGGGGGGCGTAGTTGCCCTGGCGCGGCGCGTTTCGATGAGCAGTCGGAATACCGTGCGCGTGAAGAGCAGGCTTCGGCAGCGGCTACAGATATAGCCCTGATAGGCGTCATCGAAGGTCGCCATTTCCAGCAGGATGCCGCACAGCGGGCATTTGATCCCGTCGGGGTTCTCGCCCAACAGCCTGATACCTTCTGTGGAGATATTGGGAAAATATGTTGATCCGCAGTATTCGCAGGCATAATAGTCGCGTTCACGGATCAGGACCATCGGTGCACCACAATTCTTGCAGTTCATCGCCGCTCCTTGTGATTATGACTTTGTGGGGGCGCACACAGCCCAGAGGAGGTCGCTCCCATTCAGGTCCGTCAGCCCCCGCATCTGGGGTTTTTACCTGCCTCGAGATAAAAACTCCAGTGTCTGCCTGTCGCGTTGATCATCGAAAACTTTCTTGAGCACGCGCGTGAATACTGAATCTGCACCGGCGATCTCTGCAAACAGCGTCATACATGATCTGAATTTTAGATCGTCAGGGAAGCCGAAGACTTCCGATGCGGAACATCCCTCGAGCGCCAGGACCGCTTCTGCACACTCGCGTAAGCGCACTCCCAGTATTGGATGCGCCAGGTATTCCCGCGCCTCCACTGTGCTCTTAATTGCGTAGTACTGTGAGGTCGGGCTTTGTCCCAAGCCCTCCACTTGTGGGAAAATGAACCACATCCAGTGGCTGCGTTTCTGTCCACTGTGCAGTTCCGCCAGGGCCCTTTCGTAAACGCCTTCCTGTGCGCTGATAAAACGTTGCAGGTCATACGGATCATTGTTTCCCATGGCACACGTCCTTATTCTTCTACCCATGCTTGCAGTATTGCCTTCACGGACCGCGTCATCTCGTGGGTGAATTCTGCATTGAATTTACGTGTGTACATCAGTTGCCCTAGATTTCGGGCGCCTTGTACTTCTTCGCGATCCCCAAAGACCCGCTTTTGACGTTCATGAAATAGCGTCTCGAGTGTCTCTGGCTCGAAACGTGTGTAATGATTCTCGAAAACGATGGCCCGCTTGTCGAAGCGACCAGGCTGCTCTCGCTCTTGTTGCTGGGGGGTAGGGTAGCCGAAGCATATGAGGCTGATGGGGAAGGTGTATTGGGGTAGTCTGAATAACGCCTTGTGCTCCTCATAGTGCTCCATGATATCGCCGATGTAGCAGGAGCCAAGCCCCAGGGACTCCGCGGCAATTACCGCGGTCTGTGCTGCGATGAGCGCATCACAACACGCCAGAAACAGGTCTCCCTCTTGTGGCTTGCGCATGGTCGCCCCCTGTTCTGCGCATAACGCTTCTACGCCTGAAACCTGGAAATAATCGGTCCATCTCTGGTAATCTGCCAGGAACAACAGGACAAAAGGCGCTTTGGCGATGAAGGGTTGGTGGTCGCATGTCTCGGCGAGCGCATCTTTGAGACTCTGATCCTGCACTTCAATAATCGAGTACAGCATCATATTTCCGGCTGTGGGGGCGCGCAGCGCTGCTGTGATAACGGCGTCCTTTGCCTCACGGCTTGGCTCATAGTCCTCGTACGCTCGTACCGATTTGCGGTTAAGCAACAACTCCAGTGTTGGATTCATCACCTTTGCTTTCACTATACGTCGTCCTTTCATCCTCGCCCTGTCTGCGCTCTTTCTGCCAGTGTACAGCAGGTGGAACGGTCTGTTGAAAAGTCTACTCCAACTCGCTGCGGGTGTCAATCCAGGTATAGGAATGGGTGCGTTTCACAAAAATCAATCAAAGCGAAGGTATTTGCATGTCAGTCATCTTGCTTCTGCCCCAGAACTGAAACGCACCCATAGGAATGATATTGGCTATAGAGCATTTTATCTCGGATGCCTGCGCCTACCTGACCTGTTCTGATAAAAGAGCGTTATGGGTGCTTAAAGCGCCCTAACGCGAAGCCAAACACGCTTCATTTACGAAGCATTGCTACAATAACCATGACTATCTGCCTATTGCACTCTTTTGTGAAAGTGCGTTACACTGATACCGATAGGATTTCATGGAGTGCACCAGGGAGGTGGCAATGCTTTTTCTACCACGTGAAGAAGGACAGGGCTTAGCGGAGTACGGGTTAATTCTCGTACTTATCGCTGTGATTGTGGTTGTTGTGGTAGCGCTACTGGGAACGCAAATCTCGACGCTTTTTTCCCAGGTGCAGTCTGCTATCCCCGCGCCTTGAAGCCGTAGACCCACAACATACCGCCCCTGCCGTTGGTGGTTAGCGGTAGGGGCGGTATGTTGTAGAGCATGCTATTGTGGCGTCAGCATTTGCAGCTGCGCAAAATCGTCCGGGCTAAGCTCGCTTAACGCAGTTGAAGATTTGTACGTGCTGAGTGCCGCTTCTTGAACTCCTGCCTCTTGCCAGACCCAATCAATGATCCGTGTGTGCGTTGCATCTGCTGCCGGCGCGCCGCCAAAGGCCCACTGCGCCGCATTGACATCCACCGTTCGCACGCGCCAAACTCCTGCTGGGGGATAGCCCTCTTGTCCCAACGTGATTGCCGCGTAATTCCAGGTTTCTGGCGCATCACCCAATGCACTGCGCGGTACCTTTATCGTGATGCGGCGCTGCCCGGCGTCAACAATAAGCGTGACTGCGGCTGACACTTTGACCGGTCCGGAATCGCCGGGTGCATATAGCCCGCCTTCCCAGCCCTCAATCCACAATGCAAAATCCCAACCGTGGTCGGCGGTCAGGGCTGCATTGCGCCCTGGCAGCAATAGCCTGTCACCCGTCTTTGGACCATCCTGGTCAATGTAGATATCCACCGTCTGCACCGAAAGCCCGCGTCCACTGCCCCATACATTATCTATTGGACCCCGCACCGTCATGCGGAAGACGATATTGGTCTCGTCGTAGCCCACATCGAAGCTAGTGATATCGAAAACACCGGGTTGGAAGACGCCATCCGTGGGATAGGTATAGGTCCCAGGGCCGTAATCGTCATTTTCAGGGTCCTGTACTTGCAGCACCCAGGTCGTTGTGCCCAGCTCCGGCACGGTGATACTTGCCGGACCCGTAGTGGGCAGCAGCTGCTGGTCGCTTTGCGACGCTATCAGCCCCTGGCTGAGCACCGTGCGCAGTTGCAATCGGTCGCCGCTTTGGAGACCCTGCTTGGCGGCGACCATGGATAGGGGGAGCGCCAGCTCCAGCGTTGTGCCGGCGTTCGCGATGCGGATATCTTCCACCGGGAACGCCATCGAAACCCAACCAAAGCCGTCGTAGATGCTGTACACCGTGCCTGTGAGCGTGGCGTTGTTGCCGTAAACCAATTCCAGCAAATGCGTTGCCCCAAAGCCCAGATAGGTCTCTGCTCCGCCCCAGCGTGAGAGTGGTGTTGCCGCCGGTGTTCCGGGCGCCGCCCAGTAGAAGCCCACTGTGCTGCGGCAGGCATCGTTGCCGCCACACGTTGTGAGCGCGCCCCAATCATAGGCGGCATCTACCCGCAGGTAGAGGTGCTTCCCGTCGAAACCGTAATAGAGCCGATCTAGCGGTAGGCTACCTGCTGCCATTGCCCCGCCGGCGGCACTATAGCGGCCCGCGGCATCCCATTCTTCAGGGGCAGCAATACCATCAATCGTGGGCGCGATGAGGTCTGTGGGCGCCTGTTCTGCAGCTGCGGGCGCCTGCGCTACAATCGGCACACTGAGCCAATCCGGCGGTTCCTCCCCGAGCGTGCGCAGCACCTGTTTCAGCGTTTCGCGGAATTGCCGGTCGAAACCCTCGTCATCCCCAGAATTCTGGTCTGTACCGTACCACCAGAACCAGTCGGAGCCTTCAGCTACAAACATCAGATCGAGCGCCTGCTCCAGGGCCTCGGCGCTGGGCGGCGTGCGTTTGCCACTCTCGTATTGTCTCACGATATCACGCACTTCAAGCAGGGCATTCCAGCCCTTATTCTCCTCTTCCTCGCCAATCCAGGTGTCGAAGTTGTGATTGATCCAGCTGCCGGCCCAGAGGTCTTCAATCGCGCGCGCAGGTTCTTGCGGGAAGCGGTCGAGGTACTCGGAGGGGGTCACTGTCATAATATCCTCGTCCGCAGCGAGCAACTCGTAGAGGGTGTTGAGGAATTCCTTCCCATCGTTCTCATAGTGTTCCCAGGCATTTTCGCCGTCGAGGATTACCGTTACCAGGTGTGGACCGGGGGTTTCACCGGCATTGAGTTGGTCGCGTATTGCGTGGATGCGCCGCATAAAATCCTCTGCCGCTGCCGCGCCGCTCATTCCTGAATAGGTAAAGCCCACCTTATCCGAAATAACCACATCGCGAAAGACTATTGCTACGGCTGCACCTTCGCCGGCGGATACCGTGTAGGGGCGGTAGAGCGCATCAGCTTCCTTCACCGTATCGGCGTTATCGCGGCTGAATCCGCCGAGGCCCAGCGATTGCGCGAGCACGCCTTCATCCGAAGCCATCCAGCGCAAGCCAGCCTCGCTGACCATGCTGACAATTTCCTGAGCTACCGAACCTTCCGCGGGCCACATGCCACGCGGCGCGGTCCCGAAGACCTCCTCATACAATGCTACACCTCGCGTCACCTGCGCCTTAGCATCTGCCAGAGCGCGGAACGCGGGGTCGGGCAACTTATCGGTGGGCATTGCCTCACGTGCAAGCGTCGTATTCACCAGCAATGGTAAGATGGGATGCGCGTAGGGCGTTGTGGTCACCTCGATCTGTCCCGCTTCCTGCAGCGCCTTGTGCACGGGGACTACCTCGCGGATCAACCGCAGATGTTCGTCGAGCACTACCTGCTTCTCCGCCTCGGTGAAATTGCGCCCCTTGGCAACCAGATCCGCAAGTGGGGCTTGGGAAAGCCACTCTGGATCTGTCCACCCGAGGTTGAAGAGCACTTGCAGATCGAGGAAATCTTGCGTGCTCCATCCACCTGCGAGCGCCGCCTCCACGGCGGTATCATCTGCGGGGCGTTGGGCTTGTAATTCCACATAGCGTGGGAAGCGTTGAATGATCTTGGTGTTGATATCGAAGAAATAGCGCAGGATGTAGCGCTTTTGCTCATCCGTGAGATTCTCTGCTGGCACTTCTGTGTGGACCCAGTAGGCATCCCTGGCGCCTTCCGCCAAATCCTTGACCTGGCGGAGTAGGCTTGGCGTGAGGTTGAAGGTCACATGTACATTGGGGTATGCTTCTAGCATCGCCGCCATATCCACGTAGTCTTTCGAGGCGTGGAGTCGTACCCACGGCTTGGCGTAAATCCCTGTCTGGGGATCTTTGAAGTAGACGGGTTGATGTTGATGCCAGATAATTGCCAGATACAGCTGTTCATCTACGCTTGCTGGGGTGGTTGGTGTTTCAGTTGGCGCCTCCGTGGTGATGGGGGCGGGGGTAGTCGGCTTTGGCGTTTCGGTTGGTGTCGGTGTTACACAAGCGCTCAACAGCAAGCCCAAGAGCAAAATCAGGTGTAGTCCACGATGTCGCATAGCATCCTCCTATAATTGTCCTTCAGATCGCCAGGTCGAATGGTAAATCACTGATGTCTCGCAGGCGTTTCCCCTGCACGAGCAGGTTGAAAATGTCGGAGAGTGATTCGTCGTTGATTTCTTCAACGGCTTTTTGCAATTCATATAATGCCATGTGGTAGACATAATCTATATCGCCTGTGCCCAGCGCAATAGAAGCGATTCGGCTTGGAAGTGGCTCAGCGGTTACGATTGCAATGTGTGGTGTATGGCCTTTGCGATTGCGAATCAGATTGAGGCCTTCTGTGCGTGCGTTTTGTGAGCGGTCGCTGCGAATAGTCCATTTGCAGGAAATACTTGCATGCAGAATCGGCCTGGCTTGCGGGTAGTTAGATTGCCGAAGCGCGGTCAAAGTCGCACAGTCTCCTTCGAAGATAGGCCCTGGCGCGTTGATTTCCCCATCAGATAGTGGAATCCGGGAAATGACAATATCGGGTCTGACTATGTAGTCTCCCAGCGCCGCCTGTAGCTGGGGTTGAAGTTTTAAGACCGCAGCAAGGTCTTTTAGGTGTTCATACTGATCGAAGGCGGAGATTTCGCTAACAGTGAAAGACCATTGCCCAGGGCGAATATGAGCGAGCAGGGCAAGTGTTTGTTGTAAATACTCACGGGTCAGATTTTCAAATAGCATCCCAGCGCCCTGTCCAGACGGTGGCGCAGCGCAGGCAGGGTGTCCTAAGGCTCGGAGTATACTTTCAGCCAGTTCCTGGCTGCGTTTGTTGCTACGGTCGGCAATGTTAAGGACATTGTTTTTGTACCCCAGCAGCTGAGAGCAGATATTTCGGTGGTAGTCTCGACGCAGGGCCTCAAAGGTTTTCATCTTCACTCCCCTCCTTAAGAAAAGCGATGATGTATTCTTCATGCATTCGTGCCTCAATGAGTGAGGTGGCGGCTTTGCCTCTGCTACGTGCGGGCATCATCCGTTTGTCGCGGTCTAGATGACGCACTGCAATTGTTGCATTGGCAAAGCCAATGCTCTTCCCGATTTCAGCGAGACAGCGGTCGGTTTGGGTATCAATGCCGCGCATAACGGATGACCCGACAACTACCACGGCTGCCCGTCCGGGTTTGAGCACCCTCAACATCTCAGCCAGGAAGCAAGTGGCCTCGGAGTAGTAGCGGTGAAGTGTTTGGGCTTTCTTATGATCTGTTTGTGCAACGGAATCAACAATCACCTGCACTGGTGGCGGAAGTGTGAGCAAATCAAACCCTTTGATGGCATCATGGCCAATGTATTGACTGCGTAGATCGCTCAACTGTTTGAGCGTACGTCCAAACCATACCAGCGAGAATTTGTGCGCACGCATGTAATCGATGGCATTGGACGCGTAGGGGGGAGACGTCACAATTAAATCTATGGTATTATCTTGAAGTGGTAATGCCATGGCATTGCTATGGATGAAATCTGGTATACTCAGGTCAGCTGACAACTCCGCTGCACTTTCGAGGTTTTTCTTGAGGCGCTTGGAGAATTCCATTAATGCAGAGCGGGGTTGTTTTTCCATTACTCGATGGGGACGTGTATGAGCGAGATCGCGTGCGAGCGACACACCTCCTGATTTGGTGATGATGATGGCGGAAAAGACCAGTTCTAGAAATGCCCTGATTGTAGGATCTTCGATAATCTCGATTTGGGATAGCAATGCCAAAAGTTCATATTGTGTATTGGGTAGAAACCAGTAATCTATGAAAGCTCGTTCTTCAGGAGCAAAGCGGTGCTCGAGCTCGTTCTGGAGTTTACCTACTTGTTTTTGACAAAGTTCTTGGGCTTTTCTCAGCGCGGCAAAACCTGCTTCGGCGGCTACTTCGACTTGGATTGGTGTAGTCTTAACCTGCCCCAACTGCAAAGCGAGGGGATCAAGATCAACACCAATGCCACGCCTCCCGGTCAAAAATGCTTCTACGATCGTTGTGCCAGACCCTACCATGGGATCCAAAACGACATCTCCAGGCGAGGTCAGATTTTCAATAAATAGACGTGGCAATTGAGGCGGGAACTTTGCTGGAAAAGCGTGGTAATTGTGGGAGGCATAAGCGCTGTTTCTCCCGTGGAAGTCCAGATCACTGGCGAGTAGTGTTGCCAGGCGATCAGAATATGAGTATGTTAGCAGAGAGTCAATTTCTGGTCTTGCTGTGATGATGTCCAGCTCGAGTTGTGTCATGGTTTTCACCTCTATGTGCTGCATTATACTTGTTTTTGTGTGCTCTGTGAAATGCACCCCATTTCGGGCTAAAGCCCACTCAAAGGCTCCAGAATCGCGGTCTTAGCCGCTCTTGTTGTGGCAAGCGAGAGAATGCTGAACAGTTACTAGAATTGCCATCCTTTCCGTCTGCTATTACAATAGGAGTACTATTTCATCTTGGATGTGATCCCTCACGTAACCGGGAGGAAACGAAATGAATACCATCCAATGGCGCAGATGGCAGCGGCTCTTTCTGCTGCTCTTCGGTATGCTGGGTTTGATTTTGGGTGGCTTGCTTTTGTGGCTAAGCCAACCGCAGTTCACCGGCTCGGCAGTGAATCCCGGTGAGACGCCCCCGTCAGTGGAACCTCTGCCCGCTGCTGAGCGAATTGCCCTGATCGTTTCCGTTGCCTCGACCGTGATCTCGGCATTAGGCTTTGTTTCTACTACGGCGCTTGCCTGGCGCAAGGAAGCGCGTGAAAGCCGCAACGCCGTCCTGGACGAGGAGCGCCGGCAACTGGAGCTCGAGAAGCTCCGCCAGGAACTGCAACCGAAATCTGAAATGCCCCCAGACGCTGCGGAATCACCGCAGTAGCCTGGAGCACTTTATACAGGAGGCGTGAAATGAACCTCGAACGTCCAGATTTGACGGGGGTAGACCCCGATGTGCTTGCCTATATCGAGGCGCTTGAAGCGGCGCTTGAAGCGGCGCCGGCGAGTACCCGGCGCCCGCGCGCTGTGGCGCCGGCGCCGGATGTTGAAGAACCGCCAGAACTGAGCGAGCCACCTACCACGCGGAACGTCATCACTCTCAGCCACGGTGGAATGATTAAGCGTACGCCCCGCCATCTCTACGGACGGCAGCGCCGAAGCGGCATGGGTATCTTTGACCTGGAATTGCCCGATGACGATTCACCGACGTTGCTCTGCGTGTTGGATGAGGCTCAAATGGCATTGGCATTGACTAGCGAGGGACGCGCTTTCCGCTTCCCGGTCGCGGAACTGCCGCAGACTGCGGTGCGCGCGCGCGGACAATCCATCACCCGGTGGGTCCCCTTACGCCCTGAGGAGCGCGTTGTGGCATTGCTCCCAGACCAGGATGGGGCACAGGTGGCCCTGGTCAGTGAGCGAGGGCAGGTACAACGGGTGCGTGCCAGTTTCGTCGGTTCACACATGATCCCTGGCATGCGCTTTCATGACGTGAAGAATGGTGGTCCCGTCATCGGTGCGTGCTGGACCTCCGGCAAGGATGATCTGTTTATTGCCACCCAACAGGGCCTTGCGGCGCGCTTCCCTGAGGAACGCGTTCACGATAGCGGTTCGCTAGGCATTCGTCTGGAGCGCAATGACGCGGCGGTTGGTATTGCGGCAGTTAACGATGCCAGCCTCATCTTCCTGCTCGGCGCCGATGGCAAAGGCGCCCTGCGTGCCATGGAGGGCTTTGCCGCGAACAAAATGCCGGGCGCCGGTGGCAAAGTTGCTCTTAAGACTGAGCGCCTTGCCGGCTTGACTGCTGTAACCTCTACTGATGATCTCCTGATTATCTCTGGGCTCAGCAAGATCATTCGCTTCCAGGCGGTAGAAGTGCCACCGAAAACCGGCGTTGTGCAGGGCGTGGCTTGTATCTCACTGCGCAGTGATGAGGCAGTCGCGGTTACTACAGCAGGAGTGTGAGTTAAGACCCAAAGGGCGGCTTGGTGTTTGCCCCTAATGCTGGTCTCTCGCGTTGGAGGTTCCCATGAACTGGAGAATAGAACCATCACCGGTGTTCCCATACCCACAAGGGCTGACTCTGCGCTTGCTCGTGCGTTCACCTATCCTTGCCTGGCGTATGGGCTTGGGGCGTATTTTGGGGCATGTCTTCGTTCTGATAACCACTACAGGGCGCAAAAGTGGGCTTCCGCGGCGCGTAGTTACCGAGTATTTCACCCATCGCGGCAAGCTTATTGTGCCCTGCGCTTATGGTGCGCACTCCGACTGGTATCGTAACATCATGGCAAATCCCCTGGTCACGGCGCAGACCTGGCAAGGCGCAGAATCTCTGCGAGCGGTGCTGATTACCGGCGCTGAAGAGATCCGTGCTCTCTACCCTGTCGCCATGCGTCGTAATCCCGTTATGATGCGCGCCTACCTGCGCTCGCTGGCGATTGACCCCGACGATGTCGAGGACGTCGTTGCCAAGCGGGAGCGGATCGCCTGGTTTCGTTTTGAGCCTACGGCAGAGCTCACACCCCCACCACTGATGACCGACCTGCTCTGGCTTTGGCCCTTTGTTCTGGGGGTCATCCTTACTGCTGCCTGGCTTTGGCATCACTATACACATAAATCTGATTCCTGACTTTTTGAGGGGGTCGCCTATGTCTTTTTCTAGACTGATTTTGGACCGCTATAGCGTGAGGGCTTACCTGCCCGACTCAGTGGAGGACGAAAAGTTGCACCAGGTCCTCGAGGCGGGACGTATTGCTCCTACCGCAGCCAACAGGCAGCCAATCCACGTCATTGTCGTTCACACTGCCGGGCGTGAAACCGAGCTCAAGCGTGTCTATAGCGCTGAATGGTTCGCTCGCGCGCCCTTGGTGCTCGCGGTCTGCGGTGTTGAGGCGGCGGGCTGGTCCCGTACGCGCTTTGATGGCAAGTCATACCTGCACGTGGATGCCGCTATCGTCATGGATCACATGGTTCTTGCTGCAACCGAGTTGGGCTTGGGAACCTGTTGGATTGCGGCCTTCGATCCCCAGGCGGCGCGCGAGGTGCTGGCGTTGCCAGAGGGCGTGGAACCTATTCTCCTTACACCGCTGGGTTACCCGGCGAATGCGCCTGGTCCCAAGACTCGCAAGCCCCAGTTTGAACTCGTGCACTATGAGCGCTGGTGATGGAAGCCGACGTTCGGCGTTTTTATGACGCCCATTCTACCTACGAGTGGGAGCGCATGGACCGCCATCGCACGGAATTTGCGGTCACTTTGCGGGCATTGGCAGAATATTTGCCGCCAACTCCCGCGCGCATTTTGGATTGTGGCGGTGGTCCCGGGCGCTATGCGCTTGCGCTTGCACAGCAGGGTTATGCTGTCACCCTTTTTGATCTCAGCCTCGAGCTGCTGGCTTTGGCGCGTGAAAAGGCGGCGGCGGCAGGCGTGATCCTTGAGGGCTACGAGGAAGGTACGGCGCTCGACCTCTCGCGTTTCGCGGATGCGACCTTCGATGCCGTGCTCCTTATGGGACCACTCTATCACTTTTTTGAAGAGGATGAGCGCCGCGCGGCGTTGTTGGAGGCGTCGCGGGTGCTCAAACCTGGCGGCGTGCTCTTCGCAGCTTTCGTCTCTCGTTTTGCCGCGCATCGGGATTGTGCCGCCCGGTATCCTGGGAAATTGTTCGAGGACCGCGAGGCTTACGCCCGCATTCTCGATACTGGTCAGTTTCCCCCCGAAGTCGAAGGCGGTTGGACCGCGTATTTTGCACATCCTGATGAGGTGCGCCCCCTGTGTCATTCGGCGGACCTGGAGCTTGAGGCACTTTTGGCGGTTGAGGGCCTGGTGAGCGGGCATGAGGCGCTTCTCAATTTTATGCGGGGCGAGATCTGGGAGGCGTGGGTCGAGATCAATGCTCGCGTGGCGCCAGAGATGACCCTGACCGGCGCATCTGACCATTTGTTGGCGGTGGTGCGTAAGCCACGCTGGCGGGCGGTGCT
The DNA here is from genome assembly GCA_016931315.1 of Anaerolineae bacterium. Classification (GTDB taxonomy): domain Bacteria; phylum Chloroflexota; class Anaerolineae; order B4-G1; family SLSP01; genus JAAZNO01. Next base: position 8,278 of record JAFGFB010000249.1, on the reverse strand, counting down.
ACGGCGGGTGGTCTCACGTTTGGAAGCGGAGGGCATCCCCTATCGCGTTGTGGGCGGCACCTCGGCGGCGTTGCACGGCATCCCCGTGCACGTGAAAGACCTAGACCTGGAAACTACGGCAGCGGGTGCCTATCAAATCGCAACGCTGTTCGAGGAGTACGTCGTGCGTCCGGTAGCTTTCTCCGAAAGTCCCATCTATCGCTCACACTTCGGGCAATTCAGGATAGATGACGTTCTGCTTGAGGTCATGGGGGACCTGGAGCGCCGCGAGGGTGAGGGGTGGGCGCCTACAACAAACGCTACGGAGACTACTGTGCTGCTTGAGGGTGTGCGGGTGCGCGTCCCCTGGCTTGAGGAAGAGACGCTTGCCTACATTCGCCGGGGGCGGTTGGACCGGGCGGCGTTGTGCCTGCAACATTGCGATCATGCGCGCCTCATGGCTCTTCTCGGCGGCGATGTTGCCACCTTGGTCCTTCCCTCACGCAAATAACAGCGTAGGAGTAAGTGTTCAGATTTTCATCGTAAGGCGAAAATTGCGCGCTGAAGTTTGTTAGATGGAGTATTTTTGGCTGACACGCGTAGCGTGTCAGCCAAAAATACTTTCTAAAATCGCGGCTTTAGCCGCTCTGGTTGTGGCAAGTGGGGGAACGCTGAACAGTTACGCGCAGAAGTGACCGATACACAAAGACTTGCAGATGTTTCTCTGGATGGCTTTGTGCCCCCATAGCTGGATGAGAAGATATCAATCTTCAAACTCTACCTTTGAACCCTCTCTGTTTCGTTGGAGGTTTTCTTGGATACCTGGAACACTCTCAATACGGAGATTATGGAGTGCCGCGCTTGCCCGCGCCTTGTTGCCTGGCGCGAGGAAGTCGCCGTCACAAAACGCCGCGCCTATCGCAATTGGGATTATTGGGGGCGACCTGTCCCGGGTTTTGGCGACCGGAACGCTCGCATCGTTATTGTAGGTTTAGCTCCGGGTGCGCACGGTTCGAACCGTACTGGGCGGATGTTCACCGGTGATAGCTCTGGTCAGACCCTTTATGGCGCCTTGCACCGTGCGGGTTTTGCCAATCAGCCCACCTGGGAGTCTGCGGATGATGGTTTGGTGTTGCGGGATGTTTTTATCACTGCTGTGGGGCGTTGCGCCCCGCCGGATAACAAACCGACTCGTGAGGAGCTTTTGACCTGCCGCCCCTTCCTGGAGCGCGAGCTGGCCCTACTCCCCGCGCGGGTTGTGCTCGCGTTGGGCAAAATCGCCTTTGATGGATTGCTCACCCTCTGGCGCGACCAGGGACACGCGATTCCCGCGTTGCCCTTTGCCCACGGTGCATGCTATGATCTGGGAGAGGGGTTGCCTCAACTGCGCGCCTCTTATCATCCCAGCCGGCAGAATACCCAAACAGGGCGGCTTACTTTGGAAATGTTCGATGCCGTGTTCGCAGCGCTCGCTTGAGCGCTTTTGCGCTCTGTTTCAATAGATGCTGCGCGTCGGGATCTTGCCCCGGCGCGCAGCCTTCATTTTCCACGTATCTCAGGCGAGATCGAAACGATCAAGATTCATGATTTTGTCCCATGCCGCCACAAAGTCGTGCAAGAACTTCTCCTGGGAATCCGCGCAGGCATAAACTTCAGCCAGGGCGCGCAGCTGGGAGTTTGCGCCGAAGATGAGGTCCACGCGAGTGCCGCTCCATTTGAGTTCTCCCGTGGCGCGGTCGCGCCCCTCAAATACATCGCTATTTTCTGAGACAGGCCTCCACATTGTACCCATATCGAGCAGGTTCACGAAGAAGTCATTGGTTAACGTCTCTGGTCGCGCAGTGAAGACGCCGTGCGGGGATTGCCGGTAGTTGGTGTTCAGGACCCGCAACCCACCGATGAGCACCGTCAGCTCAGGCGCAGTCAATGTCAACAGCTGCGCACGGTCTACCAGCATCTCCTCGGCTGTGATCGCATATTTGGCTTTCTGGTAGTTGCGGAATCCATCAGCCAAAGGCTCGAGTACAGCGAACGCCTCGACATCAGTCTGTTCAAGCGATGCGTCGGTGCGTCCCGGCGCAAAAGGCACGGTTAGCGTGTGACCGGCATTCCGTGCGGCTTGTTCGACGCCGGCACAGCCACCCAGCACAATCAAGTCGGCGAGCGATACTTTCTTTCCTCCTGCCTGCGCGTCATTGAAGTCCTTTTGAATTCCCTCAAGAACACTCAACACATGCGCCAGGTGTTCGGGTTGGTTCACTTCCCAATCCTTCTGCGGCGCCAGGCGGATGCGGGCGCCATTTGCACCACCGCGCTTGTCGGAGCCCCGAAAAGTCGAGGCTGATGCCCAGGCAGTTGATACGAGCTGGGACACAGACAGTCCCGTCGCCAGAATCTTTGCCTTGAGGTCTGTGATATCCTGCTCGTCAATCAGCTCGTGATCCACTGCCGGTACCGGATCCTGCCAGATCAGCTCCTCTTCCGGAACCTCTGGCCCGAGATAGCGCGAACGCGGTCCCATATCGCGGTGTGTTAACTTGAACCATGCGCGAGCGAAGGCATCTGCGAACTCTTCAGGATGCTCGTGGAAGCGCTTGGCGATTTTGCGGTACTCCGGATCCATCCTTAGCGCCAGGTCTGCCGTCGTCATGATGGTTGTGACCCGCTTCGAGGGATCGTGAGCGGCGGGCGCCAGATGCTCCTCACTGGGGTTGACCGGGACCCATTGCCAGGCGCCGGCAGGGCTTTTCACCAGATTCCAATCGTAGCCAAACAGCATGTCGAAATAGCCCATATCCCACTGAATTGGGTTCGGCGTCCATGCGCCTTCGATGCCGCTGCTGATCGTATCATCGCCTTTGCCACTGCCAAAGGTGCTCTTCCAACCCAGTCCCTGCTCCTCGATGGGTGCGGCTTCCGGTTCGCGTCCCACGTGGGTCGCCGGTCCGGCGCCGTGGCATTTCCCGAAGGTGTGTCCACCGGCAACCAGCGCTACGGTTTCTTCATCGTTCATGGCCATGCGCGCAAAGGTCTCGCGGACATCGCGAGCTGAAGCAACCGCATCCGGCACGCCGTTGGGTCCCTCCGGGTTCACATAAATCAGCCCCATCTGCACCGCTGCAAGTGGGTTCTCGAGGTCGCGGTCACCGCTATAGCGTTTGTCTCCGAGCCACTCGCTCTCGGAACCCCAGTAAACGTCCTCCTCTGGTTCCCAGATATCCTCGCGCCCTCCGGCAAAGCCAAAGGTTTTGAGTCCCATGGATTCCAACGCGCAGTTCCCGGCGAGGATCATCAGATCTGCCCAGGAAATTTTCCGTCCGTATTTCTGCTTGATGGGCCAGAGTAGCCGGCGTGCTTTGTCGAGGTTTACGTTGTCGGGCCAGCTGTTGAGGGGCGCCAAACGCTGGTTGCCGGTTCCCGCACCGCCGCGACCATCGCCCATGCGGTAGGTGCCGGCGCTGTGCCATGCCATGCGGATGAAAAGCCCACCGTAATGACCATAATCGGCCGGCCACCAATCTTGCGAGTCGGTCATCAATGTGTAGAGGTCCCTCTTTACAGCTGCCAGGTCGAGTGTTTTGAACTCTTCAGCATAGTTGAAATTCTCTTCCATCGGATTGCTTTTGGCAGAGTGTTGGTGCAGGATCCTGAGGTTCAGTTGGTTAGGCCACCAATCCTGATTCGATGTGCCTCTACTGCCCATTGGTTGGGCAGGTTTGGCTGATTTGCCCGTTACCGGACATTTGCTTTCCTCGGTCATTTCAATCTCTCCTTTTATTTCAGGCTTGAGTTTGGTTGGGTAAATCTGCTCAATGGGTGTTTGGGAACGCACTTTTCGCTCTTAAGAATATTGACATAGGATCCTATTAGCTGTTTAGGCACTCCCGCCCCGATTTTTTCTCTGGTATCTGCCGTATACTCAAAGTCTACGCGTGAGTAAGTTAGACTTCACCTCCTTCAAAGCACTTTTGACAAGACTGTAGCATTTCAGGCGTAAGGGTTTTGATGTGTATCAGGTGTAGTGAGACGCTGACCGCGACGACGACCAGTAGGGCGTGTACCCACCACAGCGTCACCGCGAAGATAATCGTGGCGCCAATCACGGCCCATAATAGCAACAGCGAAATCACCTTGGCTTGCAGTGGTATCGCGCGATACTCACGGTAGTACCGAATGTATTCCCCAAACCATTTGTGGTGGATAAGCCAGGCATACAGCCGTTCTGAGCTGCGCATAAAACAGCCAGCTGCCAGCAACAAGAAAGGTGTTGTGGGCAGAATAGGTATGAAGATGCCGACAACTCCGAGTCCAACGGCAAGGATGCCTGCGCTCATCAAGAGCCATTTACGCAGTGTTGCTGAGGTGATTTTAGTCCTCAATTCTCAGACTCCGGTGCTGGATTTTTCATGTGTTTGATGGGGAAGCCTGCTCTTTGTTACGTTCCTGGCAAGTGGGGCAAAGCCCATAGAAGGTGATTTGATGGCGTATGATTTGATATCCCGCTGCCTCTCTCGGGGGCAGGGTGATTTCTGCAAAATCATGGGAGATATCAACAAGGGCGTGGCAGTGGATGCAGAACAGATGGTGGTGTGGGTCGAGATTAGTATCATAGCGGATGCCGCTCTCGCTGAATTCATGCGTTTCAACTAGCCCGCCCAACGCCACCAATTCATGCAGCGTGTTGTAGACCGTTGCGCGCGACATATCGGGCATCATAGCTGCTGCGCGCTGGTAGATTTCTTCCGCCGTGGGGTGGGTCGTATCGTGGACTAATAACTCAATAATTGCCCGTCGCTGTGGGGTCATTTTACGCCCACTCTGGCGCAACAATTCGATCAATGCTTCAGGGGTTGACATAGTTTTGCCCATTTGTAGAAATTACTAATTTATAATAATTATAAAATAAAAACCCTGATTGTCAAGAGGACATTTTACCATCAACTGCGTTTGATTTATTGACTTTCTGTCTTACTTCCCTTACAATAGAGTTAAGCCAGTTCTTCCCTCTAAATGGTTTTCTGTTTTTGGATATCTTCATTTGTATAGCTCCTCTTTTCATCCTGGCGTATGAAAGGGAGGTTGTGATGAAAACGCGTTGGCTTTCCGGTTTGTTACTTCTGGCTTTGATGGCAACAGCAGGCGGTCCCGTTTTGCCCTTAACTGCTGAGCCTCTGCCTAATTTCAAAATCGCCTCGAACCTTAGCTTTTTGCTGAGCTTGCTGGAACAGTCTGTGCCCCTGGCGGCGGATTCTGCCCTGGCGCAGCAACTGGACCGCATTCGCAGTACAGGTGTGGTGGAGGTTACCGCGCGTTTTGAGCGCGAGCTGACGTCGCAGGAACGGGCTCAGATCGAGGCATTGGGCGTCAGTTTTGAACAGGCGGGCGGCAAACTGGCGCATCTGGGACCTATCTATGGTTTGCTCGTCCCACCAGAGACGGTCCCAGCGTTGACGCGCCATGTGCTGGTCTCTTGGTTGGAGGCGGTCTGGCAGCCCGTAGCGCTCTCGCCCCTGGACTTCAGTGTTCGTTATACCCCAGGAATTACCTATGTGGATGCGCCCGCCGTCTGGAGTGCTCCCATCGTGTCGGGTGGTGTGCCACTTACTGGTCAGGGTGTGGTCATTGCCGACTTCGATACAGGTGTGGATGTTATGCATCCAGCGTTTCTCAAGGGCACGTACGGAGCTGGCTATTCTGGTTGGGATACCGATGGCAACGGCAGTTTCACGTCGGGGGTAGATACGCTGGGTGGGGTGGTCCTGCGCTTCTGGGATGCCGTTGGTGATCCCCTGAACGTTGCCGGTGTGCTGGATGTGACACGGGACTGGATCTATGGCGATAACAACGGTAACAGTGCTTATGATGCCACTGAGACGGTTTACATGGCTTATGATGCCAATGGTAGTCAGGTGCTTGAAGCGGGCGAATACCTGATTGTGCGCGGTAACTTTGGAACGGGGATTCCCAATAGCAAGATTGCAGCAACTTTGGATGGCTCAGGGACAAGCCGACTGCGCGGCGTGGATTTGGAGCAGACCCCCATAGATGCCAATGGGCATGGCACTAGCGTCTCCGGCATTCTCGGGGCGGGCGCCGCGTATTGGAATACGACCTATGCCTATAATATGCTGCGCTATTACACAGGTCTGGCGCCTGATGCTGATTTACTGGTCGCTGATGCCTTTGGCTTAAATCTCAATTCCGCCACTTACATTTCCTGGGCATCATCATCCGGAGCGGATATCATGTTGTATGAATATGGCTCGTGGATTCAGCAGTACCTCGACGGTTCCTCGAACCACGAGCAGCTGATGGACCAGGCATCGCAAAATGGCATCTTGCAGGTGGTGCCCACGGGAAATTTGCACTGCGCTGGGACTTCGGGATGCAATCCACGCCATCTTCAATATGCGCTACCTAGCGGTCTCTTTAGCCACTTCTTCAATGTACCAGCGCTTTCACCTCACCCCACTGATGTTTGGGGAACACTACTCTGGCTCAATCCGGCGAACAATCTTACTGTACAGATTACCACCCCTACCGGCGGGTTGGGCAATACTGTCGCATTGCTGTGTGTGACGCCGGGAACGGGTTGGCAGTATGTGATGACGGCGGATGGGCATCAGATCGGCTGTGAGCGTGCCGTGGACTCCACCCGTGGTACGGCGATGTACAATATCTGGATCAACCGCCCCATCGGAGTGATGGTTGGCAACTGGATTATGGGCGTCAACAATCCGGCGCCTGTTTCCGAGACCACCAATTTCTACATTGCTGATAGCGCTACCGGTTGGGCTTTTGGTGTAGGTTGGCTCAACGCCGGGAGCGGCGCGGAGTTGCATACGGCTACCTGGCCCAGCACCTGCGATTCGTGCCTGGGTGTGGCTTCCTATGCCACCCGCGCTAACTATATCGGTACGCCTGGCGCGTTGAGTTGGTTCAGCGGACGTGGAACCCGCTTTCTGGACGGCGCGCTCATTGTGGATGTAGCAGCTCCCGGGCACTACGACATTATCGCGCCGGAGAGCAGTGCTGTCACCGGCAGTCTGGGCTCCTACAATGCAACCTTTGGCGGCACGAGCGCGGCGGGACCGCATGTCGCAGGTGCGGCGGCATTGCTCTATCAATACGCTCAGGGGCAGACAACCCCGTATTTTGTGACCGAGGCGCTGCGCCGCGGCGCGGTTCAGGATGCTACCACGGGCGGAGTGCCCAATTCCAATTGGGGCTATGGCAAGCTCAGCGCTCCCAATGCGTTGCACAACATGCTTCACGATCTCGGCGATGCGCCAGCGAGTGCTAATGCCGCTGGTGCAGTGATGACCGCCTATCCCGGTGTCCAGGCTAATTTCCCCACCGTCTACGGGGTGCCTGTGCCGGGACCCTTGCATTGGGCTTCAGGGGCGCTGCGTTTTGGCCCCTGGGATTCCCAGCTGGGTGTGCTGGCTTCGGCTGAGGGTGATGCTGATGTAGGTTACGATGAGGATCCTACGAATAATCTGCAGCCACTAGTCAACCTGGCGGATCTGGATCAGCCCGACGATGGCCTGGCATTCCCTGGCCCTGTCATGCCATGCGCACCATTCATCCTCAGTGTTCAAGGTTTGATTCCTGGTGTCACTCCCGGGCCATGGAATCGCCTGATCAATGTGTGGATGGATGGCAATACCGATGGCGATTGGGCAGACGTACACACCTGCATCACGGTCGGCGACGCGCCAGAATGGGCGGCGCAGAACATCGCTGCGCCTGCGCCGGGGCCTTTTGCATTACCATTGCCGGTGACACTCTATCAGAACGCGCCTGGCGACCCCTTCTGGATTCGCGTCTCCATCGCAGAACAGCCTGCGCCTCTCGATCCCAGCACCGGGCGTGCCGACGGGCGGGGTCCAGCGCTTGGCTACGCCTATGGCGAGACGGAAGACTATCTGTATCCGCAGACCAACTTCCAGGCCACTGTGCCTGCAACCTGTGGCGGCGGCACGGTGAACTTCACCCACGACCCGGCGAGTAGCTGGCCTGTGAACTTCACTTGGGACTTTGGCGATGGGACTATCGTGGCAAATCCTGGCGTCGATCCCTCGCATGCCTACGCTGTGCCAGGAACCTACACTGTGACGTTAATGGGTGATGACGCGGGCATTGTCTTTAGCGTTTACCAACAGACTGTTACCCTCTTTGCGCCTCCGACGGTCAGCTTTAGCAACGACAGCCCGGTTTGCCTCGGACAAACAATGTACTTCACAGATACCACGCCCGGTGCCGCTGCCTGGCATTGGGATTTTGGCGGCGCGGGAAC
>JAFGFB010000248.1 GCA_016931315.1 Anaerolineae bacterium | reverse complement strand
GCATTGAACTCAGGTCGAAAACTGCCACCCCGCACATGCGGGAAGTGGTAGAGGATGGTGCTGTAGAACTCACGCCATAGAATCTCATTAAGCCACGTCTCTGCCCCTCGAACATCGTCGCAGCGGTGAAAGCGGTGGCGTGCGTCGATGCTTGCCGCTGCAGCCTGCCGCGCCGATAGCATGCCAAAGCGTAGATAGGGGGAAAGCTTTGAGGTGCCGTCAAGATCCATTCGGTCACGGTCAGTCGCGTAGGTACAGATCATGCGTTCCAGGAAGCGGTCTAGACGTTGTTGCGCGCTGGTCTCTCCCGGAGGAAATTCCCCATCGACGGAGTTTGCAGGTCCCTGGCTGTTGACCTCCAGAGGCAGACTTGCGACACCGGGCGGCGTAGGAATTCGCGCTGGGGTGGGTTCTAGCTCCCCCAGCGTGGGTTGCCGCAGTGCCTTCCAGGTGCGGCTAAATGGCGTGAATACCGTGTACGGCGCGCCATCCTGTCGATGTACGGCATCCGGGGACAAAACAGTCAACCCGCCGTACAGGCGAAGAGTTGTTTGTGAAGCCACTTCCGCATCGCGCCGCCGCGCGTAGGGTGAGACATCCGCCTGTGCGAAGATTGCTTCCGCACCAGTTTCGCCCTGTAAGCGTGACAGTTCTTCCACTGGTCGTCCTTCGCGCACGATGAGGTAGCTGCCTCGCGCGCGCAGGTCCGCATCGAGAGCGCGCAGACCACCCATAAGAAATGTCGTCCGTCTTCCGCTCATGTAGGGCGAGTTCAGTAGCGCGGGATCGAGGATGAACACAGGAAGCACCTGCTCTGCAGTCCGCAGTGCTGCTGCGAGTGTTTCATTATCGCCTAGCCGTAGATCACGGCGAATCCACCAGATGGCCCTTTCTATGGCGCGCCTCCTTGTGTTTGCGAATTCATCCAGGTCTCAATTCAGTGGGGCGCTCAGGGTATCGAGTGCCGCTATCTCGTCGTCGGTGAGTCGCCAACCGATAGCGCCGAGGTTGGACTGCAGCTGCCGGGCGTTTTTCGCCCCGGGAATGGGCACCGTTTCCTTGCAGATCGTCCAGTTGAGGGCTACCTGCGCTGGGGACTTGTCGCCGTGCGCCTGACCAATCTCCTTCATCAAGGCGATAAGGGGTTGAACTTTCTGCAGTTTCTCCCGATTGTAGATTCTGCCACGGGCGCCGGGCGGCGGATTCTCTGGTGTATACTTGCCGGTCAGGATGCCCTTGGCAAGCGGGCTGTAAGCAATGATGGTTATGCCCAGATCACGGGCGGTCTGCAGTTGCCCATTGCGCTCTGGCTCGCGGTGGAGCAGGCTATATTCGATCTGGTTGGAAGCCAGCGGCACATTGCGTGCCGCAAGGGTGTTGAACGCACGCCCCATCTGTGCCGCCGAGAAGTTGGAGACACCCACGGCACGCGTGAGTCCCGCTTCCACGGCATCTGCCAGGCTTTCGGCCCAGTGTTCCGCCGGCAAGGGGGGGAGCGGAAAATGCACCTGATAGAGGTCCACGTGAGGCAGCCCCAGGCGTTTCAGGCTGTGCTTCAGCGCTGCCATCAGCCGCGACCGGTGCAGCCGCCAAGGAAAGGGCATGAATTTGGTGGCAACGATTGCGTCTTCGCGGCTTTCGCGCACGAACTGTCCGAGAAGTGTCTCGGAACGTCCCAATCCGTAGACCTCAGCGGTGTCGAAGAAACGGATGTCCGCGGCGAGGGCGGCATCGAAGACAGCGCGAATATCAGCATCGGTGTACCCCCCCTTGCCATAATCCCACATCATTCGGTCCCCCCACTGCCAGGTACCGATTCCTAACTCAGGAATGCGAATATCGGTCTGACCCAAGAAGCGTGAATTATTCTGCATAGCTTTGCTCCATTTCATCGATCACGGCACGGATTGTCTGGGCGCTGATTCGAAGCGCCGAGGTCTCACGCGCACTCAGCTTGAGCGGCAACGCCTCCATCACACCAGAGCCTCCGACGAGATGCGGGAGGGAGACAGTCACATCGCGCACCCCGGCAACCTCTGGCATGGGTGAACAGATGGTGAGAATGGCGCGATGGTCGTGGGCGATGGCGTCGACAATACGGGCAAGTGCAGCGCCTATGCCGTAGTATGTCGCGCCCTTCCCCTCGATGATCGCGTAGGCAGCATGGCGCACCTCATGATCAATCTCTCCTCGGGTGGCGTCATCCAGGGTTACCCCACGCATGTGGGCAAAATCCTCCAGGGGGGAGCCACCGATATCCACAATGGACCAGGTGAGGACCTCTGAGTCACCATGTTCGCCGATGACGTAGCCGTGCACATGTTGCGGATCTACGCGGAGATGCGTGCCCAGCAGCGCTCGAAAGCGCGCTGTATCCAGGGTGGTGCCTGATCCCATGACACGGTTCGCGGGCACACCCAATCCGCTAGCTATTTTGGCTGCCAGATGCGTCATCACATCGACGGGATTCGTGGTGATAATGAGGACGGCTTCTGGAGCATGCGTTATGACCTCAGGAATGATCTGGCGCAGGATGCTTGCGTTGCGCTCTACAAGTTGGAGACGCGTCTCACCGGGCTTTTGCGCCACACCCGCAGTGATGATGACCGCCCCCGCTCCTTT
>JAFGFB010000247.1 GCA_016931315.1 Anaerolineae bacterium | reverse complement strand
ATAAATATCACAACCCAAACACTGAAAAAGATTGGAGCAACGAAATGGATAACGCAAGCAATCTGGAACTTGCCACCCTGGGCGGTGGCTGTTTCTGGTGCCTCGAAGCCGTCTACGAAAACGTCCGCGGCGTACACAAAGTCGTTTCAGGCTATGCTGGCGGTCATCGCCTCAACCCCACCTACGAACAAGTCTGCACGGGCACAACCGGGCACGCCGAGGTCGTGCAACTCAGCTTCGACCCCACCATCATCACTTACCAGGAGCTCCTGGAGATCTTCTTTGACATCCACGACCCGACCACGCTCAACCGCCAGGGAGCCGATATTGGGACCCAATATCGCTCAGCCATCTTCTATCACAATGAACAACAACGCAGCCTGGCCATCAGCGCCATTGAAAAGCTGAATGCGACACAATACCGCAAGACGCCCATCGTCACACAGGTGCAGCCCCTGGAGGTCTTCTACCCTGCCGAAACCTACCATCAGCAATATTTCCGCAACCACCCCGCGCAGCCCTACTGCCGTGCCGTGGTTGCACCCAAAGTGGGCAAACTGCGATCACATTTTCCGGCAGTCCTCAAGCCCACATCCTGAAAACTGGAGACGAACAATGTCCGACAAACTGAATTTGACCGACGCCGAATGGCGTGCCAGACTGACACCCGAACAATACCGTATCATGCGCCAGAAAGGCACCGAGCGCGCCTTCACCGGCAAATACGAAACCCTTTTCGAGCCTGGGCAGTATAAATGCGCCGCCTGTGGCCAACCGCTGTTCGAATCCAAGACCAAATATCATTCCGGTAGTGGCTGGCCCAGTTTCTATGCACCGGTGGATGCGAGCGCCGTGGAAGAACATCGCGATATCAGCTTCTTCATGGTGCGCACCGAAGTCACGTGCAGCCACTGCGGCGCCCATCTTGGGCACGTCTTTGATGACGGCCCGCGCCCAACAGGATTGCGCTATTGCATCAATTCAGCATCACTCGAATTCGAGCGCGCCCTAATCCAACACAGCGCGCCGGAAAAAGACGACCCGCCAGAAGACAAACCCTAGCCACGCCCTGTGAACGGAGCTTTCAAGCGCGACCCACCTCTCCACCGGTGGGTTGCACCTGCGCGCACAACCCCGATTTGCCGCCCATTTCCCGTGCACGTGCCTGCTTGCCAGCAACCGTCTCAATAGGTGCGACCCACCCGCTTGGAGCGCCAGGCTCCAGCCCGGCGCTTTCTCACACCACCGCACCCCCAGCTGCCGCCAACGTACCACAAACTTCAGCGCACTTGAATTGCCCCCCCTACACGGGTGCGTTTCAGTTTTGGGGCAAAAGCAAGATGATTGGCATGCAAATGCCTTCTCTTTGATTGATTTTTGTGATGGGGCTTTGCCCCATCACAAAAATCAATTTTCTCCTGCATCCCGTAGGGACGCCTGAGATTTTCACCCATTTTGGAACGCCCCCCCTGCACAATGGCTTTGACTTAAACCCTAAATCACATATACTCCATTGCATAGCACACAAAGTAGATGCTGCGGTGGAGCACGAGTATGAGCCTTACGTATGAAAGCGGTCTATTCCTCATGTTGACGCTGACAGCGGTAAGTCTGGGCATCTTCGCCTGGAGCCGCCGGCATACGACCAATGCCATGAATACCACCTGGCTTATGCTCACCATAGCCTTGTGGATGCTGGCTCTGGCAATGGAGCTCCAAAGCCCCAACTTGAATACCAAACTGCTGTGGGTGCGTGTGCAAATCCTGGCTCAAGTCAACATTCCCTTGCTGGTCTTCAGTATAACCCTGACCCACACCGGGCAAAAGAGTCGCCTTACATCCTTCTCCCACGCTGGATTAGCTCTCATGTCAGTGCTGACCCTGGGCATAGCCATTTTCAAATTACCGTGGATTTTGACGCCCAAACCTGGCGATATTATCGCCGCCGGCATCCCGCTGGACTTCCAATACGGGGGATGGTTCTGGATACTGCAATTCTATGCCTACCTGCTTTTCGTCTACAGCGCCTTCATGCTGTTTATGTATGTCTGGCACTCCCCACACCCCTACCGCGAGCAGACCACCTCCCTGTTATTCGCACTGCTGCTCCCGGTCAGCAGCAACCTGCTGCACATCTTTGATCTCATCTCAGTGGACATCACCCCCTTCGCCACAATGCTGAGCGGGGGCATACTCACCTGGAATCTCACCCAATACCTGATCTTTGACCTGATTGCATCAGGGCGCGAAACATTGACGCGCGACATGCACGAAGGCTTCATTGTAATTGATGCTATCGGCCGAATACAGGACCTGAATCCTTCCGCAGTACATGCTCTGGGGCAACCCGCAGCGGCATTGAATCTCAAGCCCATCGCTGACCTAGCGGAACTAAACCCTCTGCAGGCCCACCTCGACCGGAAACAGCCCGGTGAAATGCACCTAATTCTGGACCAACCGGATGGCAAACGCCATTATCGAACCACCATCACACCGCTCAGCAATCGCCGCGGTGATCACACCGGGCATGTAATCGTTTTGCAAGACATCACACCCCAGGAACAAGCCCAGGAAGCGCTGGAAAACAAGGAACGCCAATACGCCGAGCTCGTCGAGCGTGTCCCCGTTGGCATCTTCCGCACCACCGTCAATGGCGAATTTCTGGAAACCAATACAGCGCTAGTCCAAATCCTTGGCGTATCGGATCGCGAAACTGTGCTCCAACATAACGCACTGGAATTCATCCCCCAAACGAATTTGGCCGTCTGGGAACAACTGCGCAACGGCGATACTATTCACAACGCCCAAATCCAACTACAGCGGGCGGATGCTTCGCTGGCATGGGTTACCCTGAGTGTACAGGCAATCACCGACGCGCTGGGAAACATCGCATACTACGCCGGAGCGCTAGAAGACATCACCGCGCACAAGTTGACGGAACTTGAACTACGCGATAGCGAGCAACGCGGGCGCGCCATTCTGCAAGCCTTTCCGGACCTGATGTTTGTCATAGACGGCAGTGGCATCTGCCATGATTGGTATGCAGCCAATACCGACCTGCTTGCCGCGTCCCCCAACCAGCTAATTGGCAAAAACCTCCGCGACATCCTGCCAGCGCCCTTTGCCGAACGCGTCATCGCGCGCTGCCACCAGGTCATAGCCAATGGGACAATGGGAGTCTGGGAATACCCGCTAACCGTCGCCAACACGCCGCGCCAGTTTGAGGCGCGAATAGTACCTTACGGTGATAATAAAACCCTGAGCGTAGTACGCGATATTACAGAACGCAAACTCGCGGAAGAACGGTCGCGCGCCTACGCTGCCAGGTTGGAAATCCTGCACGATCTAGATCGAGCCATTATCGAGGCGCAAGCCCCCCAAGCCATTGCCGAAGCAGCATTGCAACGGATTCGAGAGCTGATTCCATGTTTGGGATGCAACATGGTCACACTTACGCCGCACCTGGTCGGCGCGCGCGTTTTTGCCTCCGCCTCCGATATCGAGCCCCCGCTTCTGCCGGTAGGTACGCCAGTGACCACCAACAATCCATTTCTTACACGCGAGGGGATAGCACAACTACAACGCGGGGAAGTACTGCAATTCACCAACGCGGCAGAATACCTCGCCCAGATGCCCGAGGTCACCTCGCCCCACAGGACACGAATTCGCACCTTACTCATTGTGCCCATGCGCGCACGCGAAAACCTGATTGGCATCATCAACCTCATTTCAACCGAGGACGACCCCTTTTCCAGCGAACACCTTGCCGTGGTTCAGGAGATTGCAGCCTCACTCGCCATTGCAATTCACCAATCCGACCTGCGCGAGCAAGCGCAACGTGAAACCGCCGCCAAAACAACCTTGCTGGAAGATGTCAAACACCGCGTCAATGGCTACTTTGCCACCATCCTGAGCCTTTTACTGCGCGAGGAATTCCAGGCCCGGAAACTACGGCAGAAATGGCAAGCGAGCGCCGGTGGCGATGTCGCCCGCGTGGCGCAAATCTACGAAACAGCCATCGCACAACTATCCCAACGCGTTGAGGGATTGGCCACGGTGCACAAGATGCTCTCTAAGACCCAATGGCAACCCATCTCACTATCCGCTCTAGCAGTCGAAGTAATTGACACGACACTCGCCGCCTTGCCCGATGACCAGTTCATCAAACTCGATATTACGCCCTCTCCGGTGCATGTGGACGCGAAGAGCGCCAGCAGCCTCGCACTCATTTTGCACGAACTCACGACCAATACCATCAAATATGCCCTGAAGCAACGTCCGCAAGGACAAATTGCGCTACACATCACTGCTGAAGCCGCCCCCGAAACGCCGCCTGACGTGCAAGCGCTGACCGTTTGCCTGGAATTTCGTGACGATGGTCCAGGTTATCCGGAGCCGGTACTCCAGCTAAAAGACATAGATGTAGGATTGCAACTCATCGAAGAGATGGTTCGCCGCGATCTGCGCGGCAATCTCGATCTGCACAACGACAACGGCGCCGTCGCAAGGATTTGTTTCCGTGGGAGCAAAGACGCATGAAACAGCGCCTTAAAGAACGAGCCCCACGGGAAAACACTGGCTCCCCGACCGCAGCCTCGCCCCCTGAAACGCCAACCATCGGCATCATCCACATCAACGCCGAACAACGCATCAGCTACATCCATCCCGATGTGGCACGAATTCTCAACCTGGACTCACAACTGGTGCAGGCGCAGTTGGGCGCGCCGGTCATACAGATCCCGTTGCAACCGGATCTATCCCCCATGCTCCAAAGAATCCTCGCCGGAGAAACCCTTTCCGGAGAACAAACCCAGTGGCGCCATCTGTCAGCACAGCCCATCCTTTTGGAAATCCATAGTACCCCCCTCAGAGAGCCATCAGGTGCCTGGATTGGGGCGGTAATCATCCTGCAAAACATTACCGCGCGCGAGCAAACAGCCAGAGTGCAGCAACAGCTGCTAACAGCCCTGGAACAGCGCAGTATGCAAATGGAAACTGCGGCGCAGGTCTCGCGTGCCACCAGCAGCATTCTCAATCTTGACCAATTGATCCACGAGACGGTCCATCTGGTGCGTGAGCGTTTCGGAATGCACTATGTGGGGCTTTTCGAGATAGACGCCAGCGGCCAACGAGCGGTCCTGCGCGCAGGTACAGGCGCCGCCGGGCAACAATTGCTCGCGCAAGGCTATCAGTTGCCCCTGGACGATAGCTCCATGACCGGTTGGTGCATCATCCATCAGCAGCCCCGCATCGCAGCCAATGTTGCAACAGATGAAACTCACCTTGAGAATCCACTGCTGCCCGAAACCCGCTCCGAACTCACACTTCCCCTCATCAGTCGCCATGCCGCCCTCGGCGCGAACGCCGTCCTCGGCGCGCTCACCATCCAATCGGCTCACGAAGACGCTTTCAACGCCAATACCATCATCGCCCTACAAACAATGGCGGACCAACTCGCCAACGCAATGGCCAACGCCCGGCTTTACGAGCAAGCGCAACGCGAAATCGCCGAACGTATCCGCGCCGAATCGCAACTCAGCGCCTCCAAATCGCAACTCGAACACCTGCTAAGCATCAGCCCAGCAGTGATTTACACCTCCACGACCACTGCCCCAAACACCCTCACCTTCATCAGCGATAATGTCGTCAACTTGCTGGGCTGCCAGGCTGCCGACCTCCTCGAATCGCAGAACGCGCTTCTAACGCGCGTGCACCCCGAAGACCTCGCAATCCTCAACACGGCGCACGCGACCCTGCTTCAAAACGGAGATACCAGCGTCGAATACCGGCTACAGACCGCTGGTGGCGAATACCGCTGGATCAATGACCGCAAACGGTTGGTTGAAGCCCTGCCCCCACACCCACAAGGAATTGTCGGCTGCTGGATTGACATCACCGAGTCCAAACTGGCAGAAAATGCCATCAAGCGGCTCAATCGCGAGCTAGTGCTGCTCTACCGCGCCAGCCGCGCACTGGCCGCAAGCCTTGACCTGAGCGAAGTGCTGACCACCGTCACCGAGGAAATGCAGCGACTACTGGGTGTCAGCGCCTGCTCGGTCTGGCTCAAAGACGACCATACCGAAGACCTCGTTTGCAATTATGCCTCCGGTCCCGCAAGCGGTCCCCTGCGTGGGCTAAGGGTCGTCCCAGGACAGGGCCTGGTCAGCTGGGTCTTCGAAACCGGGAAAAACGCCCTCGTCAATGACATGCGCAACGACCCGCGCCACGCTCAAAACATTGCACACATGACCCAGTTTACCCCCAGATCAGCGCTCTGTGTGCCGTTGCGTTCAACCAAGGGCAATATTGGCGTGCTTGAGATCGTGGATACCACCCCCGATCGCTTTATAGAAAGTGACCTGGATTTGTTGGGATCGCTCGCCGCGCTAGCAGCCATTGCCATTGAAAACGCCCGACTCTACGAACAGGCGCGCCTGGATATGCACACGAAATCCATCTTGCTCGACGAAATCAATCATCGCGTCAAAAACAACCTCACCGCCATCATGGGGATATTGTCACTCGAGATGAATCGAGCCTTTGAGGGACCGCAAGACTATCACACCACGTTGTGCGATATCCAGAACCGTATTCAAAGCATCACTACTGTCCACAATTTGCTTTCCGATACACAGTGGAACCCTCTGCCCATCGCGCGCCTGGCTGAAGAAATCATCCACGTCATCCTGAGTGCATCGCCGCTGCGCCAGAACATCAAGGTGCAGGTACACTCTGAGACCATCCCGCCCGGCGCCAGTGCCCCGTTGATCTTGCCCCGACAAGCCACCGGACTGGCAATCATCATCAACGAATTGACGACCAATAGCCTCAAGCATGCCTTCAACACCCGTCAACAAGGGCATATCCTGTTCCACATTCGCAGCGAGGAGATATCCGGAAGGCTGCACACGCGCCTCGAATTTCGCGATGATGGACCGGGATGGCCCAGTGACGTACTTAACGGAACACGCTCCAACATCGGCCTGCGACTGATTCGCATGACCGTCATCAGCCCCTTGCGCGGCCAACTGGAGCTCTACAACGATCAAGGCGCCGTAGCCGCCATCACTTTCGAACCGCAACCCTGACCCAAGAACGACCAGCGCCAATAGGAGCACACCTTTCATGATCTCTGAAGATTCAATACGCGCATTAGTAGTAGATGACGAAGCCATTCCTAACAGCTTGGTCCAATTGCAGCTGGAGCAAATCGGCTACAAGGTAATCGGCAACGCCTATGACGGGGTAGAGGCGGTCAAACTCACCGAAGCCCTACACCCCGACGTGGTCGTGATGGATTTGCGAATGATGGACCCCAAGACCGGACAGGAAGATCGCGTCGCCGGGTTAAAAGCCGCAGCCGCAATCCAGAAGTGCTGCCCCACCCCAGTCGTGGTAGTAACCGCCTACGAATCCTCGGAACTGGTACAACAAGCCAGCTCCATCGGCGTTGGAGCTTATCTGGTCAAGCCTACCAGAGAAAAAGACCTGGAACGCGCAATCACCATCGCCCTGGCACGCTTTAGGGATTTCACGGAGCTCCGGCGCTTGCACACCGAATTGGAACACTACAACACCGAACTGGACGCCTTTGCCGGCGCGGTGGCCCAAGGGCTGAAAACACCCCTCAAATGCATCATCGAACATGCCGAAGCTCTGTTGGAAAAACAAAAAACCTACTCCCGCACGGCCATTATCGAGCAGGTCCAGACCATCAATCGCGAAAGTTATACAATTCTGAATATGAGCAAGGAGCTCTTGCTTCTAGCCCGGCTAAGGCGCGTAGGTGATATTGAGATTCACCCTCTGGATATGTCGGATATCCTCAAGAACGTCCAGACACGTCTGCAAGGGCTTAAGGAATTCCAAACGGTTGCTATCACAGCGCCCACCATCTGGCCCCAGGCAGAAGGGCATGGAACCTGGGTAGAAGAAATCTGGCTGAGCTTGCTGAGCAACGCCGTCAAATATGGGCTGCCCTCCGAACCTCCATTCCGCATCGTTATCGGCGCCGAAGTACAATCCAGCAACACCGTGCGCTTCTGGATTCGCGACTTTGGTCCCGGCATCCCCCCAGCGCTTCAGGAAACACTCTTCACCCCCAAAGCGCAACTCACACAGGTCCAAGGCGAGGGCATCGGCTTACATCTGGTTCAGCACCTGGTTGAGCGCATGGGTGGAGAAGTGGGCGTCATCAGCCCGGCGCCCAACACCGGCAGCGAATCCGCCGAAGAGACTTCGTCCGGTAGTCTGTTCTTCTTCACGCTTCCCGAATCTGTGGCGCCCTACCACGCCTATCCCACCCCGCTGGAAATCTCGGCTACCGCCATGGAAACGCGACGCCCAACAGAGGAATAAGCCCAAACCATGCTCACGAAGATTCCAATCTACATTCTGGTGACCTATATCGCCAGTTTTGCATTGACCATGCTCACCATAAAAAGCTGGTTACGTTACCGGCATAACCAAAATCGGCAGGGGGCAATCAGACTGTTGCTGCTGTTCACGCTGTGGGCGATTTGCATGAGCCTCTGGTTGACCGCAGACAACGCCACCTTGAGACTCATCCTGTTGAAATTGAGCCTGCTCAGCACTGGCTTGATGCCGGTCGAGTGGATTGCCTTTGTTCGCGAATTTGTGCGCCAACCGCGTCTGCGCCCATTGCGCAAATGGCAGCTACTCATCCTACCGCTGGTCACACAGGCCATCATCTGGAGCAACGCAACGCATCAGCTCTTCTGGCGCGACGAAAGCTTTGCCGCCCTTACCCCTTGGTGGGCCACGCCGGCGGAGGTCTACGGACCCTGGTTCTGGGTGCATGCCGCCTATTCCTGCCTCCTTTTCATCATTGGCGCTGTCACCGTACTCGGAATCGCGCGCAGTTCCACCCATCGCTATCAACAGCAAGCGTGGGCCATCCTGATTGGCGTTCTAATAGTGCTAGGTACTAACGCCCTTATCCTGTTCGCGGGCATTTCCCCGCAGCATACCATCCGTACCAACATTCTGGCTGCCAGTGGGTTGCTGCTATTCGTATCGGGCATTTTTCACTACCAGTGGATTGAACAACTCGCCTTCCGAGACCGGGAATACGGCATGCTCCAGAAAGCGGTGCTCATTCTCGATGCGCACGAGCACATCGCAGACATCAACCACCTGGCAGAGCTATTGCTGAAAATACCCACAAGTGAAGCCATCGGCGAAAAAGCGGAGCACCTTCTCATCCCCTGGACGCTCTGGGCGCCCCTCCTGCGTACAGCCGCGGAACAACACACCGAAATAGTCATTGACCGAGGACAAAGCACACAGTGGCTTGAAGTGCACACGCACCCCAGGGTAAAGGCGCACCCAAAAACCCCCATCACCGTACTCACCTTGTTGGATATCACCGAGAGGAAATGGGCCGAGCAAGCCCTGGAAGCTCGCCAGCGCGAGCTGACCGAACTCAACGCCCTCAGCCGCGCCATCGCCTCCAGTCTGTCACTTAACGAAGTCCTTCAGGGCACGGTCAATGCGGTCATGCGGCTGTTTCCACAAGCATCAGATGCCTCCGTACAATTGCTGGATGCCCAAAAAATACAGCTGCGCACGCGCAGCTATGCCACCAAACGCGAACGGACGTATCCTGGACTCCACTTCGATATGGGCAAGGGTATTGCAGGACTCGCAGCAGAGCGCAAAGCCACCCTCAACATTCCGGATATCCTCGAAGAGCCACGTTACATTCGGCAAAAAGGGATAGCTCTCTATCGCTCAATGCTGGTAACGCCACTTCTGTTTGGTGCAGAAGTACTGGGCACACTCTCAATCGTAGCCCCACCCCCACATGCCTTCAGCCAGAGCGAGGCCAACCTGCTGGAAGACCTGGCCCGTTTCGCCAGTATTGCCGTACAAAACGCCAATCTCTACGAGCAGGCGCAAGCGGAGATCGCCGAACGCAAGCTGGCGGTCACGCGAATGCACAAGAATGAAATCCTCTATCGCGCGCTCTTTGAACAAACAACCGATGCCATTTTTATCATTGGGCTGGATGGCAGATATATCACGGCTAACCAGCGTGCGGCCGCCATGCTGGGTTACTCCCTTGAAGAACTCCTCACCCGCCATCCCAATGACATCATCATCCCAGAAGAGCAGGCTGACGCGCAACAGCGCCTGAAATCGCTACGCACCGGGGAAACTCTGCCCATCTACGAACGCCGCTTCCGCTGTCGCGATGGCAGCATCCTGAACACCGAAATTAGCATTGTGCTGATCCACGACCCTGACGGCGCCCCGCTGCACATCCAGAGCATCGTCCGCGATATCACCCAACGCAAAGCCGACGAAGAAGCCCTGCGACAAAGTGAGGAAAAACACCGCCTCCTGCTGGATAGCATCCAATCGCCAGTGCTGGCGCTTGATCATGACATGCGCGTCTTGTATTGCAACACGGCTTATGCAGACTACATCAGCATGACCATAGACGCGCTGGCAGGGCAAAATCTCAAAGCGCTTTTCCCCAACTTCGCCACCACCCGCACCTATCAGTCTTACCAGCGCTGTTTGGAAACTGGCAAACCTCAAGTCATCGAAGGTTGGTCTGGAAACTTCTACTTCAAAGCTCGCATCTATCCCACACCCTGGGGTCTGTTAGCCATAGCCGACAATGTAACCGAGCAAAAAAACGCCCAAGACACACTACAGCGCTACACCGAACGCCTGCAAGTCCTGCACGAGATTGACCGCGCCATTCTTGAAGCGCGTTCACCAGAGGCGATTGCCCAAACTGCGCTCCAACAAATACGGCGCTTGATCCCATGCCAACGAAGTTTGATTATCGAATTCGGCTCTGGTGAGCGAGGCGCCCTGTTGGCAGCAGAATACGACCCGACGCTCTTCACGCCAGCGCAAGCCGAGGCTGCCCTCGCCGAACGCTGTCTCTTATCGCAAGAACAACTCGTCTTGATTGAGGACCTCGAGACCGTCACACCGCGCCTGCCTATCCACGCCGTACTCCACGCCGAAGGAATACGCTCCTGCCTCTGGGCGCCCCTCACCGTTCGCGAACAACCCGTCGGAACCCTATGCCTGGAAGCCACACAGGCGCACGCCTTCCAGGAAGAGCACATCGAAATCGCCCGCGAGGTAGCCGCATCTCTGGCAATCGCCATACAGCAAGCGCAGCTCAATGAACAAACCCAGCAAGACGCCGCGATCAAAACCTCGCTCATTGACAAAATCAACCATCGCGTGAAAAACAATCTCGCGTCCATCATCGGCCTGATCTTCATGGCACAGCGGCACCTGGATGCTTCAGCACAAGATGTCTGCGCGCCCGCGCTTGAACGCCTGGCCAATCAAATTCACACGCTCTCCGCAGTACACCAAATGCTCTCGAGCGCAGAATGGCAGATGTTACCGCTGTCCAGCCTCGCGGAACAAGTGGTTAAAGCCTCGCTGCAAGCCATTGCACCGCAAGCGCGAATTAGCGTCACCGTCACGCCTTCGAACATCAAAACCGATTCCAAACAGGCTAACGGACTGGCGCTAATTCTGCATGAATTGACCACGAACACGGTTAAGCATGGCGTCGGTGAGCGTGGAGCCGCCCAGATCACCATCCATGTTGAGCCTGAATCCCCTGGCCCTTGGGGCGCCGCCGCTGGGGTACGCCTCGAATTCCGGGATGATGGTCCCGGATATGATATTGTCGCACTGGAGTCAGGCGAACAACACATGGGACTTTATCTCGTGCAGCGCCTGATTACCATCAACCTGCGCGGCACAGTGACCTTCTATAACGCCGGTGGCGCTGTTGCCGACCTGCGTTTTGCAATACCGGAACAAAATAACATTTATACTGTGGAGTAATGTCCCCCATGAAATCATCCATTCGCGTGGTAATTGCCGAAGATGACGCCCTCGTTAACGAGATGATCCAGCGGCATCTCGAGCGCTTGGGATATACCGTTATTGGAGAGGCGCACGATGGCCCTACCGCAGTTGAACTTGTCATGGATTTGCAACCCGATGTCGTCATCCTGGATATCGAGATGCCGGGGCTTAATGGTCTTCAGGTCGCCGAAGAATTGCACAAGCGCCGCCCCACACCCATCGTCATCCTGACCGCATACGAAACCCCAGAACTGGTGAATCAGGCCAGCGCCGCCGGGGCTGGTGCCTATCTGCTCAAGCCGCCGCACCCCCGAGATTTAGACCGCGCCATCACGATTGCGATGGCGCGCTTTGCCGATATCATGGCCCTCCGCTCCATGAACGCCGAATTACAGCGGCTTAACGCCGACCTTGAGACGAGCAACGCCGATCTGGATGCCTACGCGCGCGTCGTTGCGCACGATTTGAAGGATCCCTTGAGCGTGATTCTGGGCTTTGCCGAGGTACTATCTGAAGACCACGGCCAGTTCCCGCCGGAGAAACTGAGTGAGTACCTGGATATCATTGTCTCCAAAAGCCGCAAAGCCGTTAGCATCATCAATGGCTTGCTCTTGCTGGCGGAAGTGCAGCATCTCCAACAACAGGTCGAAGATCTTGACATGCAAACGATTGTGAATGAAACGCTCGACCGGCTCACGTGGCAGATTGCAGAGGCGCATGCGGAAATATCACTTCCGAATGCATGGCCCCGGGTCTTAGGCTACCCGCAGTTAGTAGAAGAAGTCTGGGCTAACTACATCAGCAATGCCCTCAAATACGGGGGCGCCAACCCCCAAATCACTCTGGGCTACGATAGCGCCTTCGAACATCCGCAGAACAAGAAATATCAGCGCTTCTGGGTCCGCGATTCTGGTCTGGGCATCGCCCCGCAGATTCGCGATAGCCTCTTTGAACCTTTCGTCCGACTGGCGGATGGGCGACTGCGTAGCAGCAGTCACGGTTTAGGCTTGAGCATCGTCCGCCGCATTATCGAAAAACTGGGCGGTGAGGTCGGGGTAGAAAGTCCCCCTTCGGGCGGCTCCTGTTTCTGGTTCACCCTGCCCCAAGTGGAAGCGGCACAACCGAGCTAAAAATACCACTCCTTTCTCCGCAAGCGTGATTTTTGCGGGCTGCGCCCGCAAAAATCACAAAAAAAAACTACCTCT
>JAFGFB010000246.1 GCA_016931315.1 Anaerolineae bacterium | reverse complement strand
GCCCTAATTCAAACTCTGGTGACTCTCTCCTTCGCGTCGATCTCCCCTTTCCCTCATCAGGACTTCACTTATGGGTAATCACCAAATTTTATCTATTGACAAGCTTGCAATAGACACCTATAATGCACAGCAATTCGCATTTTGAGGTCATGAATGAAAAGATTTACCCTTGGGACACTTCTAAGTCTATGCCTGCTAAGCGGGCTAATTGTAGCTCCTGTAACCGCTGAAGGTGAGATTAGCGTCCGAGCAGTCATGTTTTATTCCCCTTCCTGCGGGCACTGCCACTACGTCATCGAAAACGTCTTGACGCCGCTGATTCAACAACACAAAGGGCAATTCGAAGTTGTCGGTGTCAATATCGCTGAGGAGGGTGGACAACAGCTGTATCAATCAGTCATTGATACATTTGCCATCCCGCCTGAACGCCAGGGAGTACCCACGCTCATCATCGGCGAAAATGTACTTGTGGGGTCTGTAGAGATTCCCGAACAATTGCCAGGCCTGGTGGAAAGCTACCTGGGGCAAGGCGGTGTGGATTGGCCCGCCATCCCCGGCTTTGCCGACGCCCTTGCTGCAAACGCGCCTACCCCCACGGCACAACCAGATACCGCGACAGCTGAGGCTACAATCGAGACGCCTGCCCCCACCACCGTCGCACCAGAAAACACGCCACTTCCCACGCCAACCGCTGATCCGGCCATTACTGGCATCATTATCGAAAAAGAGAACTGGCGCGACCGTTTTGCACGCGATCCGCTTGGCAACGGTTTATCAGTGCTGGTTCTGGTAGGGATGCTGGTCAGCATCCTTTTCCAGGGCTGGAGACTGCTTCAGCCATCCAACAACCCGGGCACCAACCACTGGCATCAAGCGGTGCTGCCCCTTGTCGTATTAGGACTCATCGTAGCGGGTTACCTGGCTTATGTGGAAACGCAACAAGTAGTGGCGGTCTGCGGCCCAGTAGGCGACTGTAACGCCGTACAACAGAGCGATTATGCGCTGCTGTTCGGTTTCCTCCCCATCGCAGTGCTAGGCGTGTTGGGCTACATCGCTATTGGCGTAGCATGGGCAGTAGCGCGCTGGGCACGCCCCCCATGGGCAGACCTGGCGCAACTGGCGCTTGCAGGCATGACCTGGTTTGGGGTTGCGTTTTCCATCTATCTGACTTTCCTCGAACCTTTTGTCATTGGCGCTACCTGCGCCTGGTGTCTCACCTCAGCCGTCATCATGACCGTGCTATTGTGGCTTGTGGCTCCCTTGCTGCGCCCCGCGGCTATAGCAGTGGGCTCGCTTGCAACCCATTCCCTGAATACCCATCAACAAGGAGAAACCCTATGACCGCATTACCGACCATCGTCAGTCAAGCCTGGGAACAGCGTGAAGGGCCTGTCGTATTGACCACAGTAAGTGCGACTGGAGTGCCTAACGCTATTTATGCCACTTGCGTCAGCAAATACGACGAAGCAACACTGCTAATCGCGGATAACTATTTCAACAAAACCAAAGCCAACATCCTGGAAGGAAGCCGCGGTGCGCTGTTGTTCATCACCAAAGAGGGGAAAAGTTATCAAATCAAAGGCGCCCTGGAATACTATACCGAAGGGCCTCTTTTCGACAATATGAAGAGCTGGAATCCAACCCGGTTACCAGGGCATGCCGTAGCAGCCTTACGGGTGGAGCAGGTCTTTGCCGGGCGTGAGCAAATAGCTTAGTCAATGGGAGTTTACACATGAACGAAACTATCAAGATCGGCATCATCATCTGTGACCGCTATCGCCGCTGCGCGGGCGGGAAATGTCTGCGCGCCCTTCGCAACCGGGAAGGCGCATTCAGCATTTATGCGGGCAAAGAAGTAGAACTGGTGGGCTACACCTCCTGCGATGGTTGTCCAGGGGGCAACGTCGAGTACACCGGGGATGAAATGGTCAAGAACGGCGTGCAGGTCATCCATCTGGCCACGGGAATGGTCGTAGGCTACCCTCCCTGCCCCCGTATCCGCATCTTCAAATCCTATCTGGAGACACGTTACGGGATACAGGTTGTTGTAGGAACACACCCCATCCCCACCAAGTACCTGGAGCTCCATACACGCCTGGGCACCTGGGACTCACCCGCCTGGGAAGAGCTCCTCGCGCCCACCATGGCTGATAAAGAAACTCGCGACGCCTACAATTAGACAAGTTCACGGAAAAACAGTTCAATTGTGAATAGTAGGTTCACACGCGAACAGTTTGCAGGGCGCGCCTTACAGGCTCTGTCGTACAACGACGCTCCCCACAGGCGCGCCCAAATCACGCCCAATGACAGGACATTTGACCTGCAACAGGCAAAATACGCGTGCCCCAGCCTCGCTTAACGTCTCGTAATTTGCCTGTCCCTTAGCAATCACCAACGGTGCGGCAGCGTAGACCCGGCGAAATTCCTCTGAACAAAGCGAGAGAATTGTGCCCGGTGCATCCGCACCGTTATCCATCACTGTGGCGCACGCATCCAAGCCGGCAGCAACTGCGTCTTCCAGAGTCGCATCGTTGAGCGTAGGTCCGCCTTTTACCACATAAATCACAGGCACCGGCAAAGCCTCGATCAGTATTCTATCAAAAACTGTCTCCCCGGCATTATCAGCCAGAAAGAGCACGTAGCTGGCGCTCGCCAATTGCGCACGCAACGCCTCCAAATCGTCAGGCGCCAGCGGCGCGACCAGCACCCGTTCCACCGTCGCCCATAGGTCCGCCAGTTCATCCGATTGGGCAAAGTCAATAATATTCCCGGCGATGCTCAGGCGAACCGCCATCGCCAACGGATCAGTGCTCTCAGCCATCAACGCCTTCATCCGGGGATAAAGCGCTAATGCCTCACGTGTGCTCAAGGTCTTGATAGCGTGGTAGGGATCACTATGCCCCAGTCGTTCACGTACGATGCGATGCACAGCGTGCCCAATTTCCGGTGGGCTTTGCCCTGGAGTGAGCGTTTGCAACAAATCCAAGGTGGCGCCCATAATCTCATGCTGCGTAATTTCATCCGCACCTGCGTACCGCGCGGCGCTCAATGCCTGGCGCAGAAAACAAGGATAACAATCCAGGTATGTGCGCATGCTACTTAAGCTGCACTTTGGGAAAGAACATGCCCGTGCGCTGTTGATATGCCCGGTATGCCGCACCGTGGATTCTCTCCACCTCGCGTTCCTCTGCCCGACATTCCATTACCCACAGCGGCGCGAACACCAAGAGCACGCCAAACCACGCCCAGGCAAAAAACAGAAATCCTAAGCCCAATGAAAAGAGGTAAATACTGGCATAGATTGGATGCCGGATAACCTGATACGGCCCTGTTTGCACTAAGATGTCCTGATTTTTAGCCCGCTGCAAGTGGCGCGATGCGCTGACCCATAAACCGACACCAGCTCCAATCAACACAACACCCAATCCGAGCAAAACACCGCTCTCAGTGAACAATGTGTCACGGGTCGCAGTGAATTGCGAAAGAAATAGAGCCAATCCGAAAGCCGGTCGTAGCACCTTAGTTAATAGCTGCATCTATCCTGAGCGACTTAGAATTAGCGCTCCCCCAATTCATCTATAAAGCCAGCTGCTCCACAAGCACTGCCCAAACCTGCCGCAACGCCGCATTCAAGGGACCATCCCCTGTTGTAACCGGTTCGCCGCGCACCATACTCGCGGTCACTTCTGGATCATAAGGCAGATGCCCCACTACCAGAGCTTCTCGCGCGGCACAGGCAGCTACAACGGCTTCGGCATGTACCGGGCTGAGGTCAGCCTTGTTCAACAACACTACCGCCCGCGTCTTGAAATGCGCAGCCAGCCCCAGAATCCGCACCAAATCGTGTACGCCTGATACCGTCGGCTCGGTCACAATCAATACTAGATCAGCTCCTGAGAGCGCAGCGATCACCGGACAACCGATGCCAGGAGGCCCATCCACCAAGAGCAAGTCGGCGCTTTCCTCCAGCGCGCGCAGCCGTGCCATCTGCTTGACCAGTGTGACCAATTTCCCGGAATTCTCCTGTCCGGCGAAAAGATGTGCGTGGTACAACGGCCCATATCGCGTGGAGGCAATGAACCACTGTCCGGCATGTTGCGGCACCATGGTAATGGCTTGCACCGGACATTCATAAAAGCAAGCCGCACAGCCCTCGCAATCCAGTGAATCTACAGCATAAACCTCCCCTGGGCGCACCGCGCCGAAGCGACAGACCTCAGCACAACGACCACAGGCGATACATGCAGTCGGATCAATCTCTGCGACTTTGCCCCCCATAAAGTCCGAAGTTGCCTCCGTAACTGGAGAGAGCACCAGACCCAGGTTTGCTGCATCCACGTCGGCGTCAGCAAGTACCACACGATGGGACTGCGATGCCAAATGCGCCAATGCGGCTGTTACTGTGGTCTTACCCGTCCCACCTTTGCCGCTAAGAATGACCAGTTGTTTCATTGTAACGCCACCAGTTCCTGCCAAAGGCGGTCAAATTGCGCGCGGTATTCCGGATAAATCTCTATCAATGTTCTCCCCTGCGCAATGCCCTCCGCAATGCCACGCTCCAGGGGAATTCGCATCAAGATGGGTATGTTTTCAGCGGTGCAGAAAGCATCAACACCATCGTCGCCGGCGCCATCACGGTTTACAACAACCGCTACTGGCAACGATTTCCCTCGAGCAGCCCCCATCTCACGAACCACTTCCACCGCCACGCGGAGATCATGTAACCCAAAGGGCGTCGGCTCAGTCACCAACAACACCGCATCTGCACCGCGTAGCGTCTCGACAACGGGGCAGGAAGCGCCCGGCGGCGCATCAAGAATCACTGGCTGAGCCTGATCAACGTTACTTTGTAGCCCCCATTGCTTAAGTTGCCGAATTACCGGCACAGCCATCGCCTCGCCGACATCGAGCGTCCCCTGGAAAAAGGTAATCTGATCAGCCTGACCCTGATCCAATGAGCCGACCACATCCAGCTCTTCGTGCAATGCACCCACCGGGCATTGCCGCGAGCAGCTACCGCAGCCATGACAGAGTTCCGGGAAAATGAAGACTTTCTTACCGACCACCGTGATGGCGTGGTATTCGCACACCTCCGCGCAGCGTCCACAGCCGGTACACACCGCCGGATCCACCGCCGGGACCCATTGCCCCACCTCGTGGCGAGCGGTAAACACCGGACGCAGAAAGAGCGCGGCATTCGGCTCCTCCACATCACAATCGAGTAACAGGGGATGATACTCCGCCAGACTGAGCGCCAGGCTTACCGCCACGGTAGTTTTCCCCGTGCCCCCCTTGCCACTGGCAATTGCGACCCTCATTCCCGAGTCATCCGCGTTCCGCATTTAGGACAAACTCTACTGGTGCAGGGCTGTCCGAACACGTGCCCCTCACGATGCCCACAAGCCGGACAGACGCAATCCCCTCCGGGGCCGGCAGCCGTACCGCCACCACGTCCGGGACCTAAACCGCCACCACGCCCGGCACCGCCGCCACGACCACCCCCACCGCCACGACCGCCACCAGCACCACCGCCACGACCGCCACCACTACCAGCACCCTGTCCACGATTCATCATCTCACCCCCACAGATAATCCTGTACCTTAATTATTGCAAGACAACCCCCCGCGAGGGCGTTTATTACGCCCTCGCGGACAATGCACCACTACCAGGTTCGCCGCTAATGCCGCAGCTAATGCCCCCGCTGCCGGTAGCGCCGGCGGCGCCCTCCGGCAGCACTTCCACCCGTTACGCGAGAGGCAGAGCTAAGACCGGAAGTATCGTGCGGGCTTAACAACCAGCGACCAGCCACACGTGCCAGAGATTGAACAGCCCGAAGCGCTAGGCCGGTTCCGGTAGTCACTGCTACAGCCAGCGCCGCCTTGTGCAAAGGAGCTGTGGTTGTATGAGCAAGAGGAGCAGAGCGTTGTGGCAACGGCGTCAACATAGACGTGGGAATAAGTTCGCCTTCGACCACCGGAATAACGGCGCCATTAGGGCATACCAGCGCGCAAGCCTCACAACCTAAACAACGTGAGAAATCCACCCGCGCCTTACCCCCGTCCAGCGTAATCGCTCCGGCAGAACACACTCGCAAACATTCGCCGCATCCAGTGCAGCGCTCGATATCAATGGATACTTTAGCCATCACTCACCCCAAAATCAACAACCAGACCACCAGGGCCATGCACGACCCTTGCGCCAGCAGAGCTGCAGCACATAAATCCTTCCACCCGTCTCCCAGCGCAGCCCCTGAAGAGGCAGAGGTAAAAACCTTGAGAGAACAACAAACTCTCCACAATTTAGGATGACTCAAATCGCCATCCACAATCCCCCATCACGATTACCGATGGCGCCGCCCGCCACCCACACCGACATGATCAGCGCCGGCTATATCTAACCGCGGCAATTCCCCGGCGTTGAAGGCTGCAATCACTTCACGTACGGTTGCGCCTTGCTGCTGATAAGCTGGCACACCCGCCGCCACAATGATCCGAAAAGCGTTAGGTCCCAAATTAGGCGCAATAACGGCTTGCACACCACGCTGAAGAACCAACTGAGCCGCCTGAACACCAGCGCCCCCAGATGCGCCAATCGCAGGATTGGGCAACGCCTCAAATTCCAACGTTGCCGGATCCACAAAGATGAAATGCTGACAACGGGCAAAAATCGGGCTAACAGGCGCATCCAAATCGGCGCCGTTGGCGGAAATGACAATAGACATATTCAAGAACCTCCTCAGGTGATGAAAGTATGACCGCTCCCCGCTACTTCGTCGGGACCATTGCAGTACACACCTTGCTAAAAGTATACCATCTATTGTCAATTTGTCAATAGATGGCAAGTGTTCGGGTATAGGACAAATTATTGGGAAGTTCAAGCGGTTGTACTCAACCGCGGTCGGCTGGGTGAGGCCATACGTTTAGACACTTGGGCGTGCCAAAAAGGCGCAGAGGGTAGTTCTTTTTGTGATTTTCGTGAACGGGGCTGCGCCCCCGTTCACGAAAATCACTCCTGCAGAAAAAAGGCGCAGAGAGTTGATC
This sequence comes from Anaerolineae bacterium, assembly GCA_016931315.1. Taxonomy (GTDB): domain Bacteria; phylum Chloroflexota; class Anaerolineae; order B4-G1; family SLSP01; genus JAAZNO01. The sequence continues at coordinate 262 of JAFGFB010000246.1, read as the reverse complement.
GCTGATGAAGGCTGTTTACAAGACGGCGGTCTTATTTTCTCCAATATTCTGTCGTATACCCCAAGTGTTCAGATTTCCATCGGCATAAATGCCGCCGTAAGGCGAAAATTTCGGGCTGAAACCCGCCAGAGAGAGGGTTTTTGGGCGTGTGAGGCGCGCCCCCAAACACCCCCCCCAAAAAAAAACTACAGTGGCAAAATCGGCTAGATCACTCAAAAAACCCTCTGCGCCTCTCTCCGCGAGCGTGATTTTTGCGGGCTGC
>JAFGFB010000245.1 GCA_016931315.1 Anaerolineae bacterium | reverse complement strand
TGGAGAAAATAAGACCGCCATCTTGCAAACGACCCACATCAGGCGTTAACTCTCTGCGTCTTTTTTCTGCAAGTGTGATTTTTGTGGTGAGGCGAAGCCCCGTCCACAAAAATCACAAAAAAAACTACCTCTGCATCTCTTCCGCGTGCCAAAGTGTCTATCCGCAGGTGTCTCCCCAAGGTAATCTTTGAACTCCCCAATAAGCGGCAGCCTTTGTCCTCGACCCCCGAAAAATGAGGTTTGCGCCCTATCCAATCTGCCGCTATAATAGGAGCAATGTGAGGGGGAGAAGCAATGTTATCTGCCCGGCTTTTCGGCGGCTTGCATTTGACCTGCGACGGCATCCCGCCGCCGCCCATTTCCAACGCCACCGTCCGCTCGCTCCTGGCTTATCTCCTCACCTACCGTGATCGTTCCCATACCCGTGATCTGCTCGCCGGCACCTTCTGGCCCGACCTGCCCGATGACCTGGCGCGCCGGCGCCTGAGCCAGGCTCTCTGGTTGATCCGCAAATCTTTGGGACCTCACTTTCAATTGGATACAGAGAGCGCCGGCGTGCGGCTTGCCCCCGATATGCCGCTTGCCTTGGATATCGCCGATTTCGAAAGACTCGCGGCATGTCCCGCGACGAACGAGAACGCCTTAGCCGCCTGGCTTGCGGCTGTGGGGCTTTGCCGCGGCGACTTTCTGGCGGGCTATTACGAGGATTGGGTGCTTTTCGAGCGCGAGCGTCTGCGCGAACGTCTACTCGAGCTGCTTGGGCAGCTGACCAACGCGCTGAAAGCGCGCGGTGATTACGAGCGTGCCCTCACCATCGCCCGGCGCCTGGTGGCGGAGGATTCCTGGCGCGAAGCGGCGCACCGCGAGGTGATGCGCCTCCTGCACCTCCTCAACCGCGACGCCGAGGCGCTCAGGCAAGCCGAGCTCTGTTGCCACATTCTGGAGACCGAGCTTCACGTTCAACCCGAAGCCGAGACCCTCGCGCTGGCGCGTGAAATCGCCCGGCGGATGGGCGCCCCGGCTGAGCCCTACCTTCCCCAGACCCTGCGCCCGCCCATCCGCACCGCAGGCGGCGCTGCTCTGCCGTCGCAGATGCCCCTCATCGGGCGTCGCGAAGAGCGCGCTGCGCTGCTGGCGCATCTGGAAGCTGCTATCGGCGGCGCGGGCACTTTGATCTGGGTTGAAGGCGAAGCCGGCGTGGGCAAAACACGCCTGCTACAAGAAGTAGCTCGCGATGCCGCTTGGCGCGATATCGCCGTCCTCTGGGGGCGGGCCCGCGAAGACGTTGGCCTGGCGCCTTTCGATATTTGGGTGACGGCGTTGCGCCATGAGCTTTCGCCGTTGCGCGTCGAACAGTGGTCGCAGCTCGTCGCCCCGATCTGGCTCCAGGTGCTCCGCCCTTTGTTGCCGGAACTTGCTGCCGTGGCTCCGGAGAGTGCCCCCGCTCTGGAACCGGAACGTGAGCGCGAACGGCTGATCAACGCTTTCGCCGAGTTGCTCGGTGCCTGGAGTGCGACCCGCCCGCTCGTCCTGATTCTTGAGGGCCTTCACTGGGCTGGCGGTGATAGCCTGGAAGTGTTGGCGGCGCTCGACCGGCGCCTCACGGCGCACCGTGTGGCCATCATCGGCTCCTATCGCCGGGATGAGGCCGAAGCGCGCCCTTACGTTTGGGAACGGCTGCAAGCCCTGCACCGCCCGGGGCAGCATGAGTGGGTGCAGCTGTCCTCGCTCGATGCCGCTGCCTCCGGTGAATTGATCCGTCGCAGTCTGGCTATCAGCCACGCGGCGCCTCTCTTTGAAAGCCGGGTCTATCAAGAGACGGGCGGCAATCCGCTCTTCATGCTGGAAATCCTGCGCGCACTTGCCGATGAGGGGCTGCTGCTGCGAGACTCCGCAGGTCAGTGGAGCACCCCCTGGGATCAAACCACTGCGGCTTATGCCGAGTTGCCGCTGCCACCTGCCGTGGAACAGGTCATTGCCCGGCGTCTGGCGCAATTGGAACCTGCCGAGCGGGCGGTTTTGGAAACTGCCGCCGTCATCGGCAACGATTTCGATCTCCGCCTGCTCCAGGTCGCATGCGAGCAAAACGCACCGCAGCTGCTCCCAACATTGCGCGCTCTGGTGCGCCGCCATTTCCTGATCGAACGCCCATCTGCCTACGAATTCAGCCACGACCAGGTGCGACAGGTGACGTACCGGACGCTCAGCCACGAGGCGCAGCGGGCAACGCATCAGCGTGTCGCGCGGGCTATTGCCGAAGTCCATCCCGAGAACCTGACTGCATTGGCGTTGCATCTCGACCGTGGCGAATTATGGGAGCGGGCTGTAGACATCTACTTCGCCGCGGGCAAAAGAGCCGCAGCAGTCTACGCCAATGAGGCGGCTTTGCAGGCTTATGCGCGCGCTCTTGCCATTTTGGAGCAGGCGCACCCCTTGCCCGCTCCGGCGGAGACCGCGTTGGGCTTCGAGCTGCGTGTGGCTCGGTGCCCTCTTTGGCGTCTCCGGGGCGAGCGCGAAAGCTACCGCACCGATATCGAGACGCTGCTATCCCTGGCGGAGACCCTGGCTACCCCAGAACACCAGGTCGAGGCCCTGCTACAACGGGCAGAATACCTGAGTGAATCTACCAGCGAATACGAAGCTGCGCGCGAGGCGGCGGCAGCTGCTCTTGCCCTGGCGCAGGAGCATGGGTTCCGTCACCAGATTTCTCGCGCCTGGCTGGCGATTGGGACTGCCTGGAAGCAAATCGGGCATAACGCCCCCGCCCTCGAAGCCTATCAACACGCTCTGGCTGAATTTCAGAACTCGCCCGCGGCTGGCAGCAGTGAAATCGCCATCTACGTCTCGCTTGTGATGACCTACCGCGACCTCGGAGACCTCGAACGGGCGCAGGAGACGGCGCAAACGGCGCTCGCAAAAGCCCCGACCGGCGCCGACCCCTTATCCACGGCCCGCGTTCACAACGCCCTCGCCTGGATTACCCGCGCGCGCGGCGACCATCGCGCCGAGGCGGCGCATTGCCGGGAAATGCTCACCCAAATGCGCGCCATTGGCCATCGCTATTACGAGGGCGTGGCGCTCAACAACCTGGGCCTGGCTTATAACGCCCTCGGTGAGCATGGTCCCGCCATCGAAACCACCCGGCAAGCCCTGGAGATTTTTCGGCAGATTGGCCACCAACACGGACAGGTCATCACCCTTCTCAACCTCAGCTCCCGCTACAAGAACACCGGGCAACTCGCCTTGGCGCGGCAGGCGCTCAACACGGTCTTGCCGCTCGCGCGCCAGCTTGCCCTTGCCGATGATGAGGCGCGCATCCTCTCCAGCCTCGCCGAATTGTTGACCAACACTGGCGACTTTGAAGGCGCTGAACGGGCGCTTTGCCAGGCTGAAACCATCGTGCGTGAATTGGATGCTGCCTTGATGCAGGCGACCGTCCACTACCGCTTTGGGGAATTATACCTGGCGCGGGGCGACTATGCTGGCGCACTCATGCGTTTCGAGGAGGCACTGCACGCGTATGAGCGCAGCGGTTATCCCTACTACCAGACCACGTCCCGCGCAGCTTTAGCCATCGCCCATTTCCACCTGGGCGAAGTGAATGTCGCGCAGACTCTGATTGTCCAGGCTTTCGCCGAGATGGAATCGCGTCCCGATACGCCGCCTATGCTCGATGTATGCTTTTACTACTATCGAATCCTCGATGCTGCCCGAAAGCCTGAGCTGGCGCGGGCAGCGCTGGAACGCGCCTGTGCCGAGCTCCAGCAGAGTTGCGCTGCCCTGTCCGACCCTTCCTGGCAACGCGCCTTTGTGGAGGACGTGCCCTTGCACCGGCAGCTCATGACCGCCTGGAAAGCCTTCCAACCGCGTCGCCTCACGCTTCGTCTCCCTCGCGCTGCGGCGCCTACCGGGCGCGCCCTGCGTCCGGAGGAAACTGTGTCCGTCACCTGGACGGTGGAGCATCCAGATGACCAGACTATTGCCAATAAGACCTCCCGCCGCCAGCGTTGCCTTCTCAGGTTGCTCGCTGAGGCGACCGCGCAGGGCGCAAGCCCCCGTGACGAAGATCTTGCCGCGGCGCTAGGTGTGGGCTTGCGCACGCTCCGTCGCGATATTGCCGCCCTGCGCGCGGAGGGCCACGAAATCCACACGCGGGGGCGCTAACCGTTAAGGGTGCCTTTTAGTTTTGGGGCAAAAGCAAGCTGACTGGCATGCAAATACCTTCTCTTTGATTGATTTTTGTGATGGGGCTTTGCCCCATCACAAAAATCAATTTTCTCCGAGATTTTTACCCCCATTTTGAAACGCCCCCGGCGCTAATTGGCAACCTGGTTCGTGCGGGATTCACCCGCCGCGAGATAAACCCGAGAGACCTTTTTGCTAAACTGCCACCTAGAACAAGGTGGCAGTTTTTCTATGGAATCTAAACAGCAATTTCAACCGGCCCACAGAGATGTCTTCATCGTGCGTATCTGGCGCGAAGGAGGCGCGCCCTCCTGGCAGGGCTGGATTCAACACACCAGCAGCGGCGAATCGGTCGGTTTTCGCAGCCTGGATGAGCTGTTGGTTTTTATCGAATTGCGCGCCGCTGCCGTTGACCTGATAGAACCACAGGGCTTGCGATAACACCGGCAGCGCTTAGCTCAAGACCCGACTTCGCATCTCCGCTTTATCGCTGTAGTCACCGGGAATTCCGAATAATCTAGTGCGAAAGGAACGCTGACATGAAATACCGAATCTTTGTTGGTTTACTGTTATGCCTGATGCTCATCATGGCAACCGGCAACTCTGCAATCTTCGCCCTATCTCAAGCGTCAACCGGGGAGGATGCCCCCTCAACTGCGTCCGGCGTGGAGGCTCCTGTTGGAAACGCCATCACCTACCAGGGATATCTGGTCCAGAATGGCAGCCCCGTCACGGCGACCTGCGATTTCGCCTTTGCCCTTTTCGATGCCGTCGGCGGCGGTGAATCCGTCGGTGATGCCGCAGTGACCGTCCCGGTCACCGAGGGCAAGTTCACGGCTCTCCTCGACTTCGGTGGCGCGGCTTTCACGGGCGATGCCCGCTGGATGCAAGTCTACGTGCGTTGTCCCAGCACTGTGGGCTCCTACACACTCCTGAGTGGACGTGTGGAGCTCACCGCTGTGCCCTATGCCCACAGCCTGCGTCCCGGAGCGCAGGTCTTTGGTACAGAAGGCGCCACGCTTCACGTCAGAAACTCGGCTGAGAACGGCGTTGCGGTTCACGGTGAGGCGACCTCCCTGGCTACGGCATTCGACTACCAGGCTTTCGGTGGCAGATTCACCTCCAGATCTCGCGGCGGTGTTGGCGTCTTCGGCGGCGATAACGACGCCGGCGACTACAGTTTCGGCTACGGTGTTTGGGGTCAAAGCAACTCTCACTGGGGCTACGGCGTCTACGGTGAGAATGCCTCGCCGGATGGTTACGGCGTCTACTCTGCCGGTAATGCTCACGTACAGGGCGAACTGACCTGGCAGCCCAAAACTAGCTACATCTCGGTGCCGGCAGCTGCCTTCATACCCTATGCTTCGACCAATAACCCGGTATGCCTCACCCCTTACTACATCAACATCGGAGACCGACTTACCGTTTACGACTCCCCTTGCACTGTGTCACAGTTTGAGGCGCCGGTCAACCTCCCTCACGGCGCCACGGTGACGTCACTGACCTTCCACTACTATGACCGGGATACGGACAGGGACGCTACTGTCAATCTATGGCGCGATTCTGATGAACTGTTGGCGACGGTCACGTCTACCGGTGATGACGGTTTCGGCAGCAACAGCACCACGACAATCAATTACGCCCTCGTGGATAATCAGAATCACACCTACTTCCTCGAGGCGACGTTGGTGACGATGCAATGGGTGGATCTACGCTTTATTGTCATCGAGTACACGATCAACGCTCCCTATTAGCAGAATTCAATGCTCAAAGAAGGTGCAGCATGAAACGTAATAGCTTGTTTAATCTATCAGTCGTGTTGATTGTAGCGCTAATTCTTGGCAGTGGAGTTTTTTCTACCCGCCATGGTCAGGCGCAGGGCTTGGCTTCTCCGCAGGTCTCTGACCCCCTGGAAGTTCATCAGGCGCAAGCGCTGCCGCTGGGCGACCCCCTCACCAATGAGTTTACCTATCAAGGGCGGCTCACGGATGACGCTGGCGCCCCTATCGCCGGTCCTTGTGACTTTCGTTTCAGCCTCTATCAATCCTCCATAGGGGATGACCCCGTAGGCAACGTCCAGTCGGCATCCAACATCATCCTCGATGAAGGCTATTTCTCGGTGGGGCTTGATTTTGGCGTAGATGTCTTCACCGGTGAAGGGCGCTACATGAAAGTTGAGGTAGATTGTGGCGCTGGCGTCTACACTGCCCTGAGCCCTCGTGTGAGATTGACCGCCGCGCCCTATGCCCTTCACGCTGTCTCTACCGGCGCGCTGCACGGGAATCCTGTCTCCGACAACCTCCCCTCTGAGGGTGACGTGCTGACGTGGAATGGCGGCACCTGGTTTCCGCTGCCGCCTGCAAGCGGCGGTGCGTATGCCAATGTTATTGTCGTAGCCAAAGAAGGCGGTCAATTCACCTCGATTCAGGCTGCGGTGGACAGCGTCACCGATGGGGATTTTGATAATTATTATCTGATCTGGGTAGCGCCGGGACGCTACGTGGAACGGGTGACCATGAAACCGTTCGTGGATATCGAGGGCGCCGGGGAGTGGACGACCACTATCCAGTACACGGGGAGCACGACAGACACTGTGGGTACCGTGATCGGGTCTGATGCGGCTGCGTTGCGTTCGCTTACGGTGATCAATACCGGTGGCGCGGATTACGCCGTCGCTATTGTTAACATTGATGACTCCCCCGAATTGCTCGATGTCACGGTTTTGGCAACGAATGCTTCCTTAAAGAACATCGGTATCCTCAACCGGGATCACGCTTCCCCTTGGATGAACCATGTCAGGGTCACTGCCTCCGGCAGTGGCACCACATATAACGTTGGCATCGAAAATAGCTATGCTTTCCCCACATTGAACCAGGTTGAGGTTTCTGCTACCGGTGGCTACATCAGTGCCGGTATCTATAACACGGCAGACGCTAACCCATTGCTAACTGCTGTAACGAGCACAGGCTCATCGGCCGAATACACCTTTGGTGTGTACAATGTTGACGCCGGCGTGAAGATTCGTGAAAGCATCATCAGTGCCAATACTGGAGTTACCCAATCTGGTATTTACAACGAGTGGGATGGTGGCAGTGGGGTGTATATTGTCAAGATTGAGCAATCGGAGATTCGGGTTGCAGATCCTACGCAACCCACCATTCGCACTGATGACAACTTTGTCTTCTATGTGGGTGCCTCGCAGTTGGGAGGTGGTCCCGTGGATACCAGCGCCGGTGGTTCGGCGCGCTGTTACGGTTGTTATGATGAATCCTTCCAAAACCTTGGCGGTATCGGGGTTTGCCCGTAGAAAGGCGGTAATCAGATGAAACCATTACTATTTACTTTGGCGTTGCTTTCTCTGCTCATCGGTTTCCTGGCTCTGAGAAATTCCCAGGCTCAGGCGTTGGCGCCAGCCCAGGTCGGCGCTGGCTATGAGCTCAGCTGGTGGACTGTGGATGGCGGCGGTAACCAGCTCGCTGGCGGCGACTTCGTTTTGCTGGGCACAGCGGGGCAACCGGAGGCGGGAAACGCACTTTCCGGCGGTGGCTTTGAACTCAGCAGCGGTTTCTGGCCTGGGGCAGCGGTAATCACACGGCACACGGTCTTCCTACCGTTGGTCATGCGCAACTAAAATCAGGTGAAGGTCAACAATGCGTTTCAAAATCCTACAGAGAATCTTGTCGCTGGTCGTGCTGGGCGGAATGTTCCTCACGCCGTTAGGTGCCTTGGCGCGCCTCGTGGGTAACGAATTCTCAGTCGTGAGATATGACTTCCATGAAGCCTGGGCGGGCAACGTTGGGTCCGACTGGTTCACCGACAAATACATCATCGCCTGGGCAGAGCAGTCGCAGCTGGGTTACTACGCTGAGCCGTACGTGGGATGGCTTGAATCGGGCGCCACCACCATCGCGACTTACCGCGTCGCCGCCTCCACGACCCACAGCAGCTCCATACCAGATATCAGCTGTGACGATCCGGACTACTGTCTCACCACATGGATCAGCGCCGAACAGGTCTTCGCCCGCCTCGTGCACTCCAACGGCAGCATGGGCCCCATCTGGCGCGTAGATACGGGCCAGCCGGCGCTGCGCAGCGTCGTGACCCGCGGGCTACAATACTACCTGGTCGTCTGGGAGATGGATGACGGTCGTATCGCCATGCGGCATGTTGATAAGAATAATGGACCCCTCAACAATATTGTCTATGTACAGCTTCCTGCAGGTTGCACACAGGGTCGCAATGTCCAGGTTGCGACCAGGTACGGTTCTGATATCTATAGTATCGCGTACGAGTGCTTTGATATGGTGCATTTGGAGGCGAGGAGTATCATCGACTTGTCTTATCGATGGTGGCGTACCCCTGTGATGCCTGATACCTATGAGTCTTCTCCCTCGGTTATCGCCTATTCGGATGGTATAGATGAAAAGGTGGTCCTCGCTTTTGATACTCTGAGTCCCGATCTCGGTATATTCATGCAGGTTTATGATCAGAATGGCAATGCGCGAGGCGTTCCTGTTTCCATTGCTCCTCCCGGTAGCGATTACCCCAGACTGGCAGATAACGAGGAGCGCGACGAAACCGTTGTCGTCTACGTGCAGGGGGATAATATCCATGTCCATCGGATAGGCTATGATGGCTTACCGGTAGGCGTATCCTATGCCATCACGACCGCTCCCGGTGAGCAATACGCCCCGCGCATCTCGCCGGGGGTGGGGGGACAACATCTGGTCGTCTGGACCGATTTGCGTGCTGGTGCGACCGAAGGCGATATCTACGCCCAATGGCTCGAGCTTGAACCGGTTCTTGGCAAGGGGGGACCGCTCTCTAACGAGCTTCCCGACAATGGGGCGTCAAGCTATTACCAGGCGCCGGCCCAGATCAACCAGTGGATGGCTATGGGCATCCGTCCTGGACCTGTAGGCGACCTCGACCTGCACCTGGCTGATAGCCCCGACTACAACAACGTGCTTGCCAGTTCGATCTACGGGACCGGTCTTGCCGACATCGTGGTCATGGATGGCTACCAATCCGGTCCTGCAGCCTATTTTCCCTACGTGAGTCATTTCGCTGGCGATACCTACTATGCTATCGAATACGCTCCAAGCGCCAGCCGCATCACGGAGCAACGGCCCACCATCCCCCAGGAAAACCTGGTGGCGGAATCGGTAGCGCGCATGTTCGACATCTATGCTCTGCCCGGGCAACTGCTTGATATCCAGGTTGCGCCCGATGTCCCGGATTTGGCGCTCGCGCTCTTCGACCCCCGCAACGGTCCCCAGCAGGCTTTGAATCAGGCTCTAATCGTGGCCGATAGCGGCGGTGGCGGGCAGGTTGAGGTCTTGCAATACCTCCCGGATAATGAGGGCTGGTATGGTTTGCTGGTCTGGAAGAAGGATGACGCCGTCGGCGCCTTCGACCTGTCCGCCAATGGTGCGGGCACGCCGCCCGGTACAACCGTCTTCCTCCCCCTGGTCGCCCGCAACTATTGAACTTTAGCCGCTAACTCTCTGCACCTTCTTTCTGCAAGTGTGATTTTCGTGAACGGGGCTGCGCCCCGTTCACGAAAATCACAAAAAAACCACAGTGGCAAAATCGGCTAGATCACTCAAAAAAAACTACAGTGGCAAGATCGGCTAGATCACTCAAAAAACCCTCTGCGCCTCTCTCCGCAAGCGTGATTTTTGCGGGCGCAGCCCGCAAAAATCACAAAAAACTACCCCTCTGTGTTCTTGCATCGCCCACAGGCCCGTTCGTCTAGCCAGGTTTGCCATCGTAGAAAAACCCCCCTTTGCGCCTCTCTCCGCAAGCGTGATTTTTGCGGGCGCAGCCCGCAAAAATCACAAAAAAAAACTACCTCTGCATCTCTTCAGCGTGCCAAAGCGTCTATCCGTAGGTATCGCCCCCAGCCGACCGCGGTTGAGTACAACCGCTTGAACTTCCCAATAAGCGGCAGCCTTTGCCCTATACCCCCCCCCTGATTGCCTTATTTGCCTCTATTGACTATAATTAGAACAGATTCACACAATCGAAGCTGGCTCATTGCTATCCATAGAAAGGAGACCTCCCATGCGTTTCTCAATGCACGACGTGGTCAGTGTCATTCTGGGCGGCGGCGCCGGAACGCGTCTGTATCCCCTCACCAAGGTGCGAGCAAAACCCGCCGTGCCACTTGCGGGGCACTACCGGTTGATTGATATTCCCATCAGCAACTGCATCCATTCCGGAATTGACCGCATCTACGTCTTGACCCAATTCAACTCCGAATCCCTGCACCGTCACATCTCCCGCACCTACGTCTTTGACAACTTCTCCCGTGGCTCGGTGCGCATTTTGGCCGCGGAGCAGACTCCTTCGAGCACCTCCTGGTATCAGGGCACCGCGGACGCGCTGCGCAAGCAACTCTTCCAGCTCCAGGGCGCTAAGTCCAGGGAGACCCTGATCCTTTCAGGCGACCACCTCTACCGCATGGATTACTCCGATTTTGTGGCGGCGCACCGGGATAATGATGCCGATATCACCATCGGCGTGCACCCCGTGTTGCCGGAGGAAGCGTCCGATTTTGGCATTCTGCAGGCTGATGCGGATTCTAACATCATCCGCTTTGTCGAGAAACCCCCCTTCGAGAACCTTGCTGGATTGGAGAGCCTTTCCGGGGACCGCCCCTACACCGCCTCGATGGGCATCTACGTCTTCCGCTCGCGGCTGCTCTTCGACATGTTGCGCGAGCAGACCGGCTCCGACTTTGGCAAGCACCTGATTCCGGCAGCGATTGAGCAGGGGCTGAAAGTGCGCGCCTATCGCTTTGATGGCTATTGGGAGGACATCGGGACGATTGCGGCATTCTACAACGTCAACCTGGCTCTCACTTCCTCCCACCCGCCCTTCGACTTCTTCGATGCCGAATGGCCTATCTATACCCGCCCGCGCTTTTTACCCGGCAGCCGCATCATGGATTCCGACATGCAGCAGGTCTTCATCGCGCCGGGGTGTATGGTTCAGCAATCCACCATTCGCTCGAGCGTCATCGGCTTGCGCAGCGTCCTGCGCCCCGGCTCGCACTTGCACCGGGTGGTGATGATGGGCTCGGATTACTTCGAGACCGATGCAGAGAAAGATGATAACCGTCGCCTGGGCATTCCCGATATCGGGGTGGGCGAGGGCAGTGTCATTGAGGGCGTCATCCTCGATAAGAACGTGCGCATCGGGCGCAACGTCGTCATCCGCAATCACGTCGGTGAACCGGATTCAGAGACCAAGAGCTACGTCATCCGCGATGGTATCGTCGTCATCCCTAAAGACATGGTCATTCCCGACGGCACGATTATCTAATCCCTGAGCCGTAACACAACAGCGCGCAACCCCACGGTTGCGCGCTGTTATATCCTATCCACATCACCCGCGCCACCCATACCCTGTCTTTCCTTAGCGCCTCTGCGTCTCTGCGTTAAAACACTCTGCTCTCTGCGTTAAACTTCCCCTTCTCCTCATCTACCACGCGCGCCCCCATTCCCGGAGCGCTCACCAGCACCTGCCCGCCGAGAGCGGGTAGCACGCCTCCCACCGCTTCCAGCAGCGCCCCGCGATTCTCCGCCTCGACCAGCAGATGCACCGCCGGACCCGCGTCCAGCGTAAAAGCCACCGCCAGCCCCTCGGCGCGCCAGCGCTGCACGGCGTGCATCAGCGCCAGCGTCTGCGGTTGCCAGTAATAGATGCCACTCAAGTGTGGCTGCCCCGCCACCCTTGAGCTCATCGCGATGACATGCAGCGAGAGCGCTTCCCGCTCCACCGCCATGCCCAGGGTGCTGAAATCCCGCTCGAGCACTGCCCAGCGCACCGTGCGCAACGTCTCCCCCAGTTGCCGCAAGCGCGCCTCGAAGAACGGGCTGCTTGGCGCGGCGCGATGCCCTTCTAATGACGAAATCGCCTTTGGCTGCGGGTCGAAATACACCGTCACAATCGCCAAATCCCAGTGCTCCGGCGGCGCCAGTTGCACCGCATAGGAATCCTCACCCGTTCCGGCGAGCCATTCCGCAAAACCGTCGGGGATCGAGCGGCAGGCGGAGCCTGACCCCAGACGCGCCAGCGAGGAGAGCGCCTTTGCATCCAGCGCCAGCCCGGCGGCGCGTGTGCCCGCCAACGTCAGCGCGGCAAACCCTGATGCCGATGAGGCGATGCCAATGCCGGCGGGAAAGGAATTGCGCGATTGCACCCTGGCATAGGTGGGTATACCCGCCAGCGCTCGAATGCGCTGCATGTGCGCGCTGACGCGCGCCACAGCTGCCGCTGAGGGGCGGGCGCCATCGAGTTCAAATTCATCCTTCTCCAGCGCCACATCGAACTGCACGGTCGTCGTTGTCGTTGCCCCACTGAGATTGACCGAAATCGAATCGTTCAACGGCAGCTGCCGCACCGTATCCCGCTGCCCCCAGTATTTCACCAGCGCCAGATTCGGATGCGCCATCGCTGTGACGGCAGGCATACTGGATTTCACCCCCTCACCCACTCTCCCACTCCCCCTCTCATTCCCCCGCCGCCTCCACAAAGCGATTGGTGAAAGCCGCGCTCACATCTACCGGCGCCGAAAGGGCTTGATACTGCAACAAGCTATCCGCTAACGCTTGCCATTGCTCCGCCGTTTGCCAACCGATAGCCTGCCCCTCGACTTGCGCGTCCCGCAGCTCCGTATCCAGCATGAAGCGCATGTGTTCGGGGTCCGCTTCTTCGCCGGCATAGAGCATCACAATCTCCACCGCCTCGTCGAGATGGGCTGCCGCGTACGTGATGCCGCGCAGCGCGGCGCGGACGAAGCGCTCCATGCGCTCGGGGTCCCGCTCGACGATCTCCGGCGTGCTCACATACGCCAGCCCCAGCGTCGGCACCCCATAATCGCTCACCTGCCATTCTTGCAGTTCATACCCCCAGCTGCGCAGGAGATACGGCTCATTGGAATTGTAGACCGGGTAAATCTCCACCAGTCCCTCGACCAGCACCCGCGGGTCAAAACCTACATTGATGAGCGATACATCTTCGGCGCTCAATCCCGCTATATCCAGCAATGCCGGTAAATCGGGGGGTGGGGTGCCTTTGTAGCCGATGCTGCGCCCGCGCCAATCCTGCAGGCTGACGATGCCGGAATCGGCTAGCGCGACGTAGGCTTGTTGCCCATGTTGCCCGACCAGCGCAATGGAGAGCAACGGCAGCCCAGGGTCGGCGCGCCGTTGCAGCAGAATGGCGGCATCCTGCGTCGTCACATCCACCTTGCCGGCGGCGAGCAGTTGCAGGTGTTCCCCCCTGCCCGCCGAGTGTTGAATCGTGACGGTGAGGGCTTCGTCGGCAAAGTAGCCCTTTTCCTGCGCCACATAGACCCCCACAAAGGGCAGGTTCGCCTGCGGTTTATAACCCGCCATAAAGACCAGCGTATCCGCTTGCGTCGTCGTCGTGGGCGACTTCTGGCACCCGCTTACCGTGAGCGCCAGGGCGAGAATGAGATACGCCAGCAGGATGTGGCTGACGCGCCAACAGGTCCCGGTGCTGCAACGTGTCTCACGCTGCCATACGGCGAATCTTTTCAAGGATTTCATGAGCCGCCTTCCTTTCTTTCATGGAGTTGGCGCCAGAACAGGGTGCGCTTTTCCGCCACCATCACCACCCCGTATAGCCCCACGCCCATCAGCGCCAAACAGAAAATGGCGGCGAAGAGCGCCGGCATGTTGAGGTTACTGTAAGCCAGCCACATCATGCGTCCCAGTCCCGCGGAGGCGCCCGCCCATTCCGCCACGACCGCTCCCACTAGCGACAGCGGCGCGACGACCTTCAGCGCGGCAAACAAAAACGGCCAGGCAGAAGGCCAGCGGGCATAGCGAAACACCTCCCAGCGGCTCGCGTTCAGCGAGTGGAGCAGCGCCAGAATGGCCTCATCTGCGGCGAGTAGCCCGGTGTGAACATTGATGAGCACCGGGAAGAAGGTGATGAGCGCGGTCAGAATGACCTTGGGCAGCGCCCCAAAGCCGAACCAGATGGTGAGCAGTGGCGCGATGGCCACCATCGGTGTGGCTTTCACCAGGATTGCCAGCGCCAGCACGCCCCGTTCGACGCGTTTCCAGTACGTAATCAGCACGGCGATGAGAATCCCTGCTGCAAGCCCCGCAATAAGCCCGCCCATCGCTTGTGCAAAGGTGACCAGGGCGGCGTGTCCGTAGTCGCCCGCGCGCGCCGCCAGCGTCGTCATCACGAGCGATGGCGCCGGCAGCAGGTAGACCGGAATCCCGCGTGCCCGTACCACAATCTCCCAGAGGCCTAATGCCGCCCCCAAAATGAGCGCGACCGAGACGAGGTCCCAGGCGAAAGGCGCGCTGGGAGCAGATTTTTGCGGCAGTTCGTCGGTGCTCATGCGGCAAGCGCCTTGCGCACATCGCGCACCAGTGCGATGACTTCTGGTGAGGTGGCATCGCGGGCATAGGGCAACGGCACCGGGAAAACCGCGCGAATCTCGCCGGGACGGGAGCTCATCACCACGAGCCGGTTTGCCAGGCGTATCGCCTCGGTGATATTATGGGTTACCCAGAGGACGGTAGCGCCTACCTCCTGCCACAACCGCAACACCTCATCCGTCAACGCCTCGCGGGTCAGCTCATCCAACGCGGCGAAAGGCTCGTCCATCAACCACAGCCTCGCGCCCGTAGCCAGCGTGCGAGCCAGCGCCACGCGCTGTTGCATGCCTCCCGAGAGCGTTCCGGGGTAGGTAGTCGCGAATTCCGTTAGCCCCGTCAGGGCCAGGAGGGCTTCCGGTGTGGGAGCGGCGCGGTTGTGCTGGCGATTCACGTGCAGCGGTAGCCTGACATTGTCGAGCACTGTCGCCCACGGCAGCAGCGCCGGATTCTGCGCCATCCAGCCGATGGCTTTGTGCGCCCGTTGCACCGTGGGCGATTGACTGTCCAGCCATATCTCCCCGGTGCTGGGAACCAGCTGGTCTGCAATCAGACGGAGCAGCGTGGACTTGCCGCACCCGCTCGGTCCCACGAAGGCTACAAACTCGCCCGGCGCAATGTCGAGCGAAATCGGCGCCAGCGCTTCCAGCGCAGACCTGCGCTCGTTGAAGGTTTTGCTAAGGTTGCGCAATACCACTCTCATAGAGCCGTATTATAACCCAACTTGCCGGCATCACCGAAACGCCCGCTATCGGCTAAATCCTTGACGCCTGCAATGCCCCATCCGCCCTCCTAAAAAGTGGCTTTGGTCGCGCATAGCGCAGTTCAAAACTACAACTGTCCTCATTTGCCTTCCTCAAAAGTGTTTTGACCGCGCACAACGCGGCCAACTGTGCTCCCCATCCGCTTTCCTCAAAAGTGTTTCGCCCGCGCACAACGCGGCCAACTGTCCTCCCTATTCATCTTCCTAAAAAAGTGTTTTTGGGTCGCGCGTAGCGCGACCCAAAAACACAAAAAGAGAAACCTCTTCCTCTCTTTGCACAACTTCCCCCAACAACCCGCCTGTCCTCCCCATCCGCCTTCCTCAAAAGTGTTTTAACCGCGCACAACGCGGCCAACTGTGCTCCCCATCTGCCTTCCTCAAAAGTGTTTTAACCGCGCACAACGCGGCCAACTGTCCTCCCTATTCATCTTCCTAAAAAAGTGTTTTTTGGTCGCGCGTAGCGCGACCAAAAAACACAAAAAGAGAAACCTCTTTTCCTCTTTGCCCAACCTCCTCCAACTTCCACCCAAAATCTGTCACCCCTCCAAATCTTGCCTAATGCCTGGTCTATGTTACAATGCTTTTGATCAAAGCGCCTGCGCCTGCCTTCCGCAGACAAAGACGCCTCGACCGCGCCTCATTTGTTTTATGCCTGAAAGGCATAGCCTTTCTCGAAACTGTCTTGAGGAGGACAACTTCATGGATACAAAGAAGTGGCATGCGCTGAGCGTAGCGGATGCGCTGGCTACATTGGAGGTCCGCCCCGACCAGGGTCTCACGACTGCTGAGGCCCAAAAACGGCTGGCAACCTATGGCCCCAACCAGCTACAAGAACGCCCCCCTGTATCATTCTGGAAACGCCTGTTGGATCAGTTGCGCGGCTTCGTGGTCTTGATCCTGATTGCTGCTGCGGTTATTTCGGCCTCGTTAGATATCTTTGGCATAGATGAAGGCGGCCTGGTCGAAGCGGGCGTGATCATGGCGATTGTGATTCTGAATGCCGCCATCGGCGTCATCCAGGAGAGCAAAGCCGAGGAGGCGCTCGCGGCCCTCAAAAAGATGGCAGCGCCCGAAGCGCACGTGATGCGCGATGGACATCGCGTAGTGGTGGCGGCACACGCTTTGGTCCCCGGTGATATTGTGCTGCTCGAAGCTGGCAACGTCATTCCCGCCGATGTCAGGCTCACCGAATCCGTGAACCTCAAGATCGAGGAGGCTTCCCTCACGGGCGAATCATTGCCTGTGGGCAAAGAAGCCGCTCAGGTCCTCGATGCGGAAGCCGGTATCGGCGACCGTCGTAATTCCGCCTATATGAGCACCATGGTCACCTACGGCCGCGGTGTGGCGGTGGTCATCGCCACTGGCATGCAGACGGAAATCGGCCACATCGCCGAGATGATTCAGTCGGTTGAGGAAGAAGAGACCCCCTTACAGCGCAAACTGGATGAGGTGGGGCGGATGCTGGGCATTGCCTCGCTCGTCATCTGTGGTTTGGTCTTCCTGATCGGCATTCTGCGTCCGCTTTTCACCGGGCAAGAACTGACGATTCAGATGGTTACCGAGTTCTTCATGATTGCCGTTAGTCTGGCGATTGCCGCCGTGCCTGAGGGCTTGCCCGCCGTCGTCACGATTTGTCTGGCGCTCGGTATGCAGGAGATGGTCAAGCGCCATGCCTTGATTCGCCGTCTGCCCGCTGTTGAGACTCTCGGTTCTGCTACAGTGATTTGCTCCGATAAGACCGGCACGTTGACCCAGAACCAGATGACGGTGACGCAGATGTCGGTGCTGGACCACGAGTATGTGATTACGGGCACCGGCTACGATACGAACGGGGATTTTAAGTCCGATGGGCAGGTGATTCCCCTAGAACAGCATCCCGTGTTGCGGCAGGCGCTTTGGGCTGGCTTGCTCTGCACCGATGCCGTGCTGGAAAAAAGCGACGGTGATGCCGAATACCGCATGGTGGGCGACCCCACCGAGGGGTCGCTGGTTGTGGCTGCTGCCAAGGCTGGCTATTGGCGCGAGGGGCAGGAAGGGCGCTATCCCCGTGTGGCAGAATTGCCCTTTGACTCCGACCGTAAGCGCATGACCACCATTCATGCGTTGGAGAGAGTCGCGGATGAGGACGCCAGTCCCTTCAATGTCGGTGACTCCGGCTACGTCGCAGTGGTCAAGGGCGCTCCCGACATCGTTCTGGACCACTGCACGCACGCGCAAGGTCCCGATGGTCCCATCGTGCTGACCGAGGAGCTGCGTGAGCGCATCCTCAAGAGCAATGCCGGCATGGCTTCGCAGGCTTTGCGCGTCTTGGGGGTGGCTTATCGCCCCTTGAAGAGTATTCCTGCGGAGTTGACCCCGGCTACCGTCGAGATTAACCTGGTCTTTATCGGACTGGTCGGCATGATTGACCCCGCCCGCCCCGAGGTGATTCCCGCCATTCAGAAGGCGCGGGGCGCAGGGCTGCGCACGGTCATGGTCACGGGCGACTATGCCGCTACCGCGCAGGCCATCGCCAATCAGATTGGAATCCTGCGACCTGGCGGACGGGTGATTTCCGGGCGCGAGATCGAGGCGATGAGCGATGCCGAGCTCGAAGAAGCCATCGAGCATGTGGATGTCTTTGCTCGCGTTGCTCCCAACCACAAGGTGCGCATTGTCCAGGCGCTGCGAAACCGTGGGCATGTTGCTGCCATGACCGGTGACGGCGTCAACGATGCGCCCGCCCTCAAGCGCGCGGATATCGGTATCGCCATGGGCATCACCGGCACGGATGTCTCCAAACAGACCGCCGACATGGTGCTCACCGACGACAACTACGTCTCCATCGTCAGCGCCATTGAGCAGGGACGCATTATCTACTCCAATATTCGCAAATTCGTCTATTTCCTGCTCTCCTGCAACATGGCGGAAATCGCCATCATCTTTGTCGCCACACTGTTGGGTTGGCCCGTGCCACTGACCGCAATTCAGCTCTTGTGGCTCAACCTGCTCAGCGATGGCGCGCCGGCGCTGGCTCTGGGCTTGGAAAAGGGCGATCCCGACATCATGTCCCGCCCGCCCCGGCCTCCTAAAGAGCCTGTGATTAACCGTGAGATGATTGCGGGCGTGGCAGTCCAGACCATCGCCATCGCGGGCACCGTCCTGTGGGCTTATCACCGCGGCGGCTACTACGCCGCCAAAACCGGGCAGGATGCCACTCTGATGGCGCAGACGATGGCTTTCGTGACGCTGGTGCTTTCCGAACTCTTCCGCGCTTACACCGCGCGCTCGGAGCGCTATCCCCTGCTCAAGCTGGGGATCTTCACCAACAAGTGGATGCAATACGCCATCGGCTTCTCTGTCATCTTGCTGCTGATGGTCGTCTTTGTGCCCTTCTTCCAGCCCATCTTTGGCACCGTGCCGCTGGATGATCCTGAAGAGTGGTTCTTGATTCTGCCGTTGGTCCTGATCCCCTCAATCGTGGCGGAGTTGCAGAAGCTGTTGCTCTCGTCTCGTACAGAGCGCTACCGCGGCTAGACATTTTCGTGCTTAACGCAAAACCACGGCAACCTCCTTGGGGGGTTGCCGTGGTCTGTTATTGGAGCAGTAATAGCGCATCTGAGCCCGGTTCACCGGGCGTTGTTTCGTAGCCCTGTGGCTTTAGCCCTGGGCGCCTCGTTGAGCAACCACCCTTGTCCCCCGCAACCCTCGCCCGCCGCGAACGTACCGCGAACTTTAGTTCGTACCGCCACGCAGTGGCGGCCTCATTTCATTCCACAACCTTCTCACCCTACCTCAACCCTAGCTGCCGCCAATGTACCGCGAACTTTAGTTCGTACCGCCACGCAGTGGCGTCCCATTGCTCCCTGCGACCTCCTCTGCTGCGCAGCGGCGCCGCCACAAATATGCTGCTCCCAGCCCCCTTATGAGTTTTCAAATTTTACTTCGGTATACTTCGCGTTCCTGCTCACCTTACACTACTCGTCACCCTGAGCGAAGTGGAGCGAAGTCGAAAGGTCTCTTACCTCCGTCCAGCAACCTGTCCCGGGCGGTAGAGGCGCATCACGATGCGTTCTTCGTCCCGTAGGGACGCCTGAGAGTAGGCAGGCGTCGCTGTACTCAGCGCTTCAACGCCTGCAATAACGCGGGAAACCAGGGGCGTCCCGTAGGGACGCTTGAATAGCACCTGCGCCTGCGCGGACGTCCCTTATTACCGGATTAAATTCTGAAAACTCATGAGGGGGCTTCGTGTGTTTGGCCCAAGGCGCAAACGCCCGGCTTTAGCCCCGGGCGCCCTGTTGAGCAACCACCCTTGTCCCCCGCAGCCTCGCCGCCCGGCAATGTCCCGCCTCCCGCGTCCCGTAGGGACGTCTGAAAGTAGGCAGGCACTTTAGTGCCTGCAATAACGCGGGAAACCAGGGGCGTCCCGTAGGGACGCTTGAATAGCACCTGTGCCTGTGCGGACAGTCTTTATTATCAGATCAAATTTCGGAAACTCATGGGCCCGAGATTTGCGCCTCATAACGGAAATCTGAACACGTACAAAAAGCCGCTAGAGTGTGCTCTAGCGGCTCGATACCGGGCATTCATGTGGCTACTTTCCCGATTGCCCCAGCACACCAAAACGCCTCAGGATTTGTGCGGCATGGGGCGCGCTGCGGCAGGTCTTCAGCCGTGCTTCGGGGTCTACGCCCCGCTCGCGCAGCTCAGCTGCATACGCCTGAATATACGTCGCCACGATATCCTCATCGAACTCCGGGTGGAATTGCACCCCCCAGGCGCACCCGGCGACTACGAAAGCCTGGTGCAGCTCCTGTATGCTGCTTGCGAGGCGTGTGGCGCCTTTGGGCAACGTCAGCACGGATTGAAAGTGGCTGACATGCACATAAAACGGCTGTGGCACAGCGCTCAGCAACGGGTCGGCATGCGCTGCGGCTTTTAACAGTAGTGGCGTCGTCCCATACTCCGGTCCCGCGGGAGCGGCGCCCACCACACCCCCCAGCGCATAAGCGAGCAACTGGTGCCCGTAGCAGATGCCCAGCACCGGAATGCGCCGTGCGACCAACCCGGGCAGCCAATCCGCCAACCGCTCGCTCCAGGCGGCATGTTCGGTCACCATTGCGTGTGAACCGGTGATGACCGCGGCGCTCAGCGCTTCATACGCGGGTGGGGGTCCCTCGCGCACATCCAGAACGCACAGCGCCTCGCGTGGCAGGCCCAGCCCGGCGATAATCCAATCCTCGAAATCGCCCTTCCGAGCTGCCGGTTCGGGCAGCGTGCTGCCCGTCTTAAGAATGTACAGTGCTTTCATCCGCGCCTATCCGTTTCTACCTCGTCGCCAGGAGCGCCGCCACCTCATCCACATCTTGCGCCGCGCTGGCAAAAATCAGGAATGTGGTATCCCCTCTTGGCCCAAACCCATCACCACTGGATTGTATCATAAAAAAGTGTTTTTTCCACAGTGGCAAAATCGACTAGATCACTCAAAAAAACCCCTCTGCGCCTCTCTCCGCAAGCGTGATTTTTGCGGGCGCAGCCCGCAAAAATCACAAAAAAAAGCTACCTCTTTGTGTTCTTGCATCGCCCACATGATCGTCAGTCTAGCCACTATTGCCGCTCAAGCTTTTTTGAATGCACCCCAGTTGCAGCGACTGGCATTCTCTCACAATCCGTGTACACTCTCCATTACAATCTGACGTTGGGCAACCGCCTTCACAACCTATCCATAAACTCTCAAGGAGACCCCATGCAACAACCAACCTCGGTTCAGGAAATGTGGAACGCCTACCTGCGCTCCCTCGGTGACGACCCCGCCACCACAGAGCGAACCTTCAGCGTCTGGCACTTCTGTGATAACGCGCCCTGCGCCGATGCCCTTGCGGCTCTGGTCAAAACCGGGCGTAAGCGCGGCACCACGAGCGCCCTGTGGGAATATGAGGCGGCTCAAGAAGCTCTTCCCGCGGTCGGGGAGTATAGCGTCATCACCAACTGGGAGGGTCAGGCGCAGGCCATTATCCGCACCACGGCAGTTGAAATCGTTCCCTTCAATCAGGTCACCGCCGCTTTCGCGTGGACTGAGGGCGAAGGGGATCGCTCTCTGGAATCCTGGCGCCAGGTCCATTGGGGAGTCTTTACGCGCAGCCTGGCGGCTTATGGCAGGCGCCCCGCAGAAACCATGCCCGTGGTCTGTGAAACCTTCGAGGTGGTCTACGGGGCTGACCCTGCCTGATTTGTCCCCCAGGGTGGGGGAGATGCTACCTGCTCGGCTTGGGCTACGGCGTCGCCCGCGGCACAATCCTGATCGTGACCTGCTCCGTCACCGTCTCATTGCCGGCGGCATCAATCACCTTGACGTAAAATGTGGCCTCGCCCGCTCCCTTCAACATCCAGTTGACATTGTAGGGCGCCGCCGTGCGCACGGCAAAGGGTTGCAACTGTTGGTCTGGCGGTACAGCTTCCACCTTGTAGAACTCCACACGCTGGATGGCGTGATTATCGTTCACCTCGGCATTGATATTCACCCAGTCGCCCGCGCGGTATTCGTACTCCGCGCCATCTTCTGGATACGTCAGGTCAACTTTCGGCGGAGTGTTGTCCACCGTCAGCTGGATCGTGCTCAGCCTGACGCCCTGCGCCCCGCCCACCACTTGCAGCTGTAGCGTGTACAGCCCATCCGTCAACCCCGACACATCGAAGAACTCCAGCACGTTGTTCTCCACTTGCCCGGGATGATCCGGCCCAATCTGCGCCCATTCATTAGGGCTCATGCCCGTACCAAAGACCAACCGGTAGAAGGCGAAATCCCCGCCGCGCGCATTGCCGGTGATCGGGACCACCCCACGCACAAAGGAATATGTCGTGGGGCTGATGATGGACACCTCCGGATTGACATTGGCAAGCCCGTAGATGGTATCATACTCCGTCGGCGGAATCGGAGGACGCTTATCCTCAGGTAGGCTCGCGATCCAGTCCATCGCCTCAGAGGGATAGACCTCGTAAACCCGCTCCTCAATCAGCTCCGGCGGCGTAAAGCCATCAACCGCCAGGCGTCCGGTTTCGCGGTTCACCCGGAAGACCTGGTAGAGCGTGTCCACTTCCGTAGGTTCCGTGCCGGGAATCATGATCTCCGTTCGCGTGGGACAGTTGGAATGCGGTAACATGCCCGACTTGGTACACACCGCCACCTCAACCAGCCCGTCGGGTCGTGTGAAGGGGACGACGGGCTCATCCTTCAAGCTATATTCCATCATCGCGTGCCAGATAAAGGAGGCGCCGCGCGCCCCGGGCAGGTCCGTCATCTTTTGGCTGGCATCCGTGTTTCCCATCCAGACGCCTGCTGCCAGTTGCGGTGTATAGCCGATAATCCAGTTATCGGTGAAGTCGTTGGTCGTGCCCGTCTTGGCCGCTGCCGGGCGGTTGTTGTCCAACTCCAGCGGGTTAGGGGTGCCAAAGGCTGGAATGCGTGCCCGCCGGTCTGAGATGATATCGGTGATGAGATAAGCCAACCGCGGCTCGAGAATTTGCTGCGCCTCGGGCCTCTCATACGTGTAGAGCACATTGCCATTGCGATCCTCGACCCGTAGAATCGCCACTGGGTCCAGCTCGCGGAAGCCCGGACGAAGGTCCTCGGCGTCTATTGGCGCGCCATACATCACCCCATTATTTGCGAAGACCGTGAACGCATAGACCATATCAATGAGATACACCTCGCCGCCGCCCAGTGTGAGGCTCAGCCCGTAGAATTGCAAGCCCTTATCCAGGGTTGTAATCCCCATGCGGTGCGCCGTGCGCATCACGTTATCAATGCCCGCGATGGACATCGCCTCCACCGCCGGGATGTTCAGCGAACGCGCCAACGCATCCCGCAAGCTCACCGCACCGTAATAATTGCGGGTGTAGTTCTCGGGAACATACGGGGGCATGCCCTCGCCTTGATCGAAGGCTTTGCGCACATCCAGGAACATCTGGGCGGCGTTGTAGCCCTGCGAAAGCAGCGTCACGTAGGTGAAGGGCTTAAAAGAGGAGCCGGGCTGGCGCAGTCCATCCACCGCCACGTTGAAACTCCCGTCAATCTCCTGATTCCAGTAGTCGGCGCTTCCCACCATCGCCAGGATTTCGCCGGTAGTGGGGCGCATCATGATCATGGCAGTATTGTTCACATTGGAATCCATGCCCGCATAGACCGCTGGCATATCGGGGAGATACTGCGCGGCTGCACAGCCCGCGTTGACCACTTCCGGGACAACCACGGCGGCATCTTCGCCGCTGAGAATGCGCAGGAAGGCTTGCGAGGTGCAGGTCGCTTGTTCATTGAGCTCCAGATCCAGGGTGGTGTAGACCCGCAAGCCGCCGCCGGCGACGCGCTCTACCCCAAACATCTCCTCCAGCTGCCGGCGCACGTAGAGCGAGAAGTGCGGCGCCTGAATATCGAAGCGCTCATTGCGTTGCGCCAGCTGCCAGCTTTGCTGGCGGGCAGCATCGGCTTCCGCGCTTGAAACGCAGCCCTGAAGCACCATGCCATCGAGCACCAGGTCGCGGCGCTTCATCGCGCCTTCGGGGTCGTTAAAGGGATTGACGAGTGGCGATTGCGGAATCGCAATTAACGTCGCCGCTTCCGAAAGCGTCAGCGCGCTTGCCGGTTTGCCGAAATAGACCCGCGCCGCGGCATCAATGCCATAAGCCAGGTTGCCGTAGAGATTGGTGTTGAGATACCATTCCAGGATTTCCTCTTTGGGATACAGCCGCGTCAGTTCCATCGAGATCAGAATTTCCTTGATCTTGCGACCATAATCCTGCACGTAACGCTCTTCGAGCGGAATGACCGTGTTCTTCACCACCTGTTGGGTGATGGAGGACGCGCCCTGCACTGGCAACCCCTGCAGGTTGTTGACAAAGGCACGCGCCAGACCCCTGGCATTGAAGCCGGGATTCGTCCAGAAACTGCGGTCCTCCATGGCGACGGTGCCACAGGTCACAGTGTCGGGAATATCTCCGATAGCGAGCCAGTTCCGGTCGCCTGCATTGGGGTCAATCACCTCGTAAAGCAGATTTTGCCCCGTGCGGTCAAAAATCTTGGTCGTCTCGAAGGTTTGGACGCTGGCAGCGGCAACCTCATCCGGCGTAGGTAGCCCTTCCGTGATCGTACCATAAGCGGCTGCGGCTGCCCCTACCGCCAGCCCCACCGAAATCACTGAGGCGAGCAGCGACACCATGATAACCACACCGATAATGCGGAAGACCAGGTTGATACCGGTCTTGCTGCGCACGCGCCGGCGTTCGCGGTCGGCAATAATAATCGAACGCACCAATGACATAGGTGTACGTTTGTGATTCTGGTTCATAGTCCTTAACTCAAAACTGGCGCCAGGGCTTCCCTTGCAGGTCAATCCCTGCCCGTAAATTGGCAATTCAACTTGGGCTTAACGCCCCCCATCACCTGTTCAGCCACTATTATGCCTCAAGCCCCCCGTTTGACAAGGGAGGTCTCACCTGCTTTTCCCTCTACGTCTCTGCGTTAAATTCTCCCCCCTCCCCAATTTTCACCCACCCTGCAACCCGTCACCTGCTTTTCCCTCTGCGTCCTCTGCGCCCTCAGCGTCTCTGCGTTAAATTCTTCCCCCTCTGCACCCTCAGCATTAAATCTCCCCCTCTGCGTTCTCCCCGCCTCAGCGTCTCTGCGTTAAATTCTTCCCTATCCGCGTTCATCAGCGTTCATCTGCGTCCTAAACCTCTCTCTCCCCCGTTTCTTTGCTTGACGAAATCCCATTTTCCGTTAGAATGTGACGAACCGGGTGGAGCCGGAGACTTATGTTTGAATCCTTAAGCGAAAAACTGCAAGCCGTCTTCGATCGTCTGGGCAAACGTGGTGTCCTGCGCGAAGAAGACGTCAAAGCCGTGCTCCGTGAAATCCGGGTTGCACTTTTAGAAGCTGATGTCAACTACAAGGTCGTGCGCGACTTTGTGGCGCGCGTACAGGCTGAGGCCGTCGGTGAACAGGTCTCTAAGGCCCTCAACCCTGCCCAGCAGGTCATCAAGATCGTCCATCAGGAATTGGTGACGACCCTGGGCGCCGCTGGGCGCCTGGAATTCAAGGGCACTGCCCCTTACGTCATCATGCTGGTGGGGTTGCAAGGCTCGGGCAAGACCACGACCATTGCCAAACTGGCACGCCATCTGCGCGAGAAGGGCCGCTTCCCGGTGATGGTAGCCGCGGATACTTACCGCCCGGCAGCCATCACGCAGTTGGAAGTCTTGGGACGTCAACTCGATATCCCCGTGCACAGTGAGCGGGGCAAGGTGACGCCTCCGGAAATCTGTGTCCATGGCGTGCAGACGGCCAAAAGCCGGGGCGCGGATGTTGTCCTGCTCGATACCGCCGGGCGTTTGCAGATTGATGACGCGATGATGGACGAGCTGGTCGCTATTCGCGACCGCGTACATCCGGTGGAAATCCTGCTCGTCGCGGATGCGATGACCGGTCAGGAAGCCGTGAACATTGCGCAGGGCTTCCATGACCGGGTGGGGTTGACCGGTCTGATCCTGACCAAGGTGGATGGTGATGCCCGCGGCGGCGCTGCTATCAGCATGCGCGAGGTCACCGGCGTTCCCATCAAGTTCCTGGGTATGGGCGAAAAGCTGGGCGCGCTCGAACCTTTCCAACCTGAGCGGATGGCGTCGCGCATTCTGGGCATGGGTGATGTTCTCACCCTGATTGAGAAAGCCGAAGAGGCTTTCGACGTCCAGGAAGCCCAACGTCTGGAGCAGAAACTCCGCGAGGGGGATTTCGACCTCGAGGACTTTCTCAAACAATTGCGGCAGGTCCGCAGCATGGGACCGCTCAATGAATTGATCGGCATGGTGCCGGGGATGAACAAGGCGCTGCGCGGGGCTTCTCTGGATGAGGCACAGGCTGAACGCCAGCTGAAGCGCGTCGAAGCCATCATCCTCTCCATGACGCCGCTCGAGCGCCGGAGTCCGCGCGTCCTGAATGGTAGTCGCAAGCGGCGCATTGCGCGGGGCAGCGGCACCACCGTGCAGGAAATCAACCAGCTGCTGTCGCAGCACCGGCAGATGAAGGATTTGCTGAGCAAATTGAAAAAGGGGCGCGGTCGGGGCTTTTCACTGCCCCGCATGTTTGGTTAGAGTGTGCTTGGGAACATTCAATGCGTCTGGGTCTCCGGCACCGTTCAGCTTCTGGGGCAAGCCGCATCCATTTGCGGTATGCTGAAGCTGTTTGAGCGGTGACTTGCTGGCACAGAGTTGCAATTTTTGCATTCCTGAGTATGCTTAGATTATGGAAATCCGTTAGCTGAACACTGTTGAAAGAAGGATAGGAGAAATATGCTTAGATTACGATTACGTCGGGTTGGTCGCAAGAAGCAACCCAGCTACCGCATCGTGGTAGCCGAATCAGCCTCACCGCGCGACGGTAAGTCGGTCGAGACGGTAGGTTTCTACAATCCACGGACTGAGCCTGAGACGCTGCAACTCCTCGAGGAGCGCGCGCTGTATTGGCTCAGTGTCGGGGCGCAACCCAGCGAATCCGTTGCTCGTCTTCTCAAGAACAACGGTACGCTAGAGCGCTTGGCGCGTTTGCGGGCGGGTGAATCGCTTGAGGCTTTGGCGGCAGAGGCGGGCGGTGCCGCTCCAGCTGCGACCGTGCTGACTGAGCCTGAGGCGTAGTTCGACCGCTGGCAATAGTTGTCTGTTTGGGCGTATCTCTTTCACTCACCTAGCCGTAAGGAGGAACCGCAATGTCCAAGGTCAAGGACCTCGTTGAGTATATCGTGATAGCACTGGCTGACAATCCCGATGCGGTCCAAGTATCTGAGATTGAGGGTGAGACCTCAGTCGTGTTGGAGGTCCGGGTCGCGCCGGACGATATGGGGCGGATGATTGGTCGTGAGGGGCGAACAATCAATTCAATGCGTTCACTCGCGCGTGTCTTGGGCGCCAAGACTGGCAAGAAGGTAACGCTGGAGATTGTATGATTCGGGCCTGGTTGCCCATTCATCGTCAATTCTGGAGGCTCAGGAATGCCGGATAAGCAGCCTGAGCCTCGTTATTTGGCTGTCGGCCGCATCCTGCGACCCCACGGCATCACCGGCGAGCTGCGGGCCCAGATTCTCACCGATTACCCCGAACGCCTGGTGCGGCTGCGTCACCTGTACGTCGGCGCGGCATACCGGCGCCACGCGGTGCAATCCGTGCGCTTCCATCAGAACCTGGCTCTGTTGCGCTTAGCCGATATCACCGACCGGGACACTGCTGAAACCTTGCGGGGGCAGGTGGTCTGGGTGGCTCTGGCTGATGCCGCGCCCCTGGAAGAGGGTGAGTACTACCTGCACCAGCTCATCGGCATGCAAGTCAGCACCGAGGCGGGCGAAGCCCTGGGTGAGATTGTCGAAGTCCTCGATATGCCTGGGGCCAATGATGTCTATGTCGTGCATGGCTTGCGTGGCGAGGTGCTGATTCCCGCCATCCGTGAGGTGATTCTCTCTATTGACATGGAAGCGCGGCAAATGGTCATTCACCCTTTGCCGGGCTTGCTAACCGACGAAGAGTAGCGCCAACCCACAACTGGGTTGTCCCTCGAAAGGTCGCTTTCTCATGGATAACCTGCGCTATTGGTTGGGCTTTAACCTCGTGCGGGGCATTGGTCCCGTGCGCTTGCGCGCTTTGCTCGAGACCTTTGGCGACGTGAAAGCCGCCTGGGAGGCTCCCGAGGCGGACTTGCACCTGGTGGGCCTCGACCAGCGCTCTCTGCGCAACCTGCTTCAGGCGCGCCGTC
This sequence comes from Anaerolineae bacterium, assembly GCA_016931315.1. Lineage (GTDB taxonomy): Bacteria > Chloroflexota > Anaerolineae > B4-G1 > SLSP01 > JAAZNO01. The sequence goes on along the minus strand of JAFGFB010000245.1, from coordinate 9,894 downwards.
AGGTGGACCTGGAACAGCTCCCGCGCAAGTTGGAAGCTGCGGGGGTCACTGCGCTCACCTGGGATGATGCCACTTATCCCAACCTGCTCCGGCAGATTGCCGATGCTCCCCCAGTGCTCTACGTCAAGGGCAGCCTCATCTCCACCGACGAATGGGCGGTGGCGGTGGTGGGCACGCGCAAGCCCACCGCCTACGGGCGCGAGGTCGCGCGCCTTTTGGCTTCAGAGCTCGCGAGCAATGGCGTGACCGTCGTCAGTGGCTTGGCGCGCGGCGTGGATGGCATTGCCCATCAAGCCGCCTTGGATGCCGGCGGGCGCACACTCGCTGTTCTGGGTAGCGGCGTGGATAACATTTACCCTCACGAACATGCCGCTCTGGCTGAGCGTATCGCCGCCCACGGCGCCTTGCTCAGCGATTATCCCCTTGGGACGCTCCCCGAAGCTCTGAATTTCCCTCCGCGCAACCGCATCATCAGCGGCTTGAGCCTGGGCGTTGTCGTGGTGGAGGCGGCGCTCAACAGCGGCGCCCTGATTACGGCGGATTTCGCTGCCGACCACGGGCGTGAAGTCTTCGCCGTGCCGGGAAGCATTTTGGGGCCAGCCTCTGCGGGCTGCAACCGCCTGTTGCGCGATGGCGCGCATGTGGTCACTGAGGTCGGTGACGTTCTTGAAGCCCTTCGCCTGGACCAACTTGCCTCCAAGCAGCTGGCGCGTGAAGTATTGCCCTCAAATCCGACCGAAGCCCGGCTCTTGGCGGAATTATCCGCGGAACCGTGTTATGTGGACGAGGTCGCGCGTTCTGTGGGCTTGCCCGTCGAAGCTGTGACCAGCGCTTTGGTCATGATGGAACTTAAAGGTATGGTGCGCCAGGTCGGCATGTTGCAATACGTCATCGCGCGCGAAGCCGAGGAGCCTTATTCAACAACATGATTGCGCCATCTATCCCCTATTTCGAAATCATCCACAAATACATTGCCCCGAATTCACTGACCTACACCTACTATCTGCCGCACGTGGCGGCAGTGACCGCCAAGGCGCTGCGCATCGCCTACCGCCTGGGTTTGGATGCCGCGCAACGGCGCTTCATCGAGGAAGCATCCATGCTGCACGATATCGGCGTGATTTGCGTCAACGCGCCCTACATGGGTTGTACCGGCAACCTGCCCTATATCGCGCACATCACTGAGGGGCGTCGCATCCTGGAACAAGAGGGCTTACCCCGCCATGCGCGGGTCGCCGAATCCCACGTAGGGCTGGGCTTGACCAAAGACGAAATCCTGAGTCAGGGCTTGCCCTTGCCGCCGGTGGATATTTTCCCCGAGTCGCTCGAGGAGCAGATTATCAGCTGGGCTGACCTCTTCTTCAGCAAATCCCGGGGCGAGCTATGGCGAGAACGCTCGGTCGCCGAAGCCCGCCAGCACGTTGCCCGCTGGGGCGAGCGCCCGCTGCATGCCTTCGACACCTGGCGCACGCGCTTCGAGCCGGAATAAGGCCCCTGTGGTCTCTCTTTGTCCCGTAGGGACGTCTGAGAGGTGGCAGGCGCTTATGAACTTTCAAAATTTACTTCGGTACACCTTCGCGCTCTCGCTCACTTGCACGACCCGTCACCGCCCATGCGCGTTAGGCGCTGGCTTTCGCCGCACACAGATCGCATCCCATTTACCAAAATCCCGAATCCCGGTTGCACAACCCTGGTGTCGAGAAACCCATGGATATCACAACCACCCCCACGGTGCAACCGAGCCCAAACTCCCCCTTCCCCCGGTGGGGGAAGGGGGTTGGGGGGATGGGGGAATAAGAGGCCAATCCTCTTAATACCAGATTAAATTCTGAAAACTCATCAGTGCCTGTACAACCGTGTGGATTACAAATCCCGTCCTGTAGGGACGGCTGAATAAAGCTTGTGCCGCTTGCGAACACTCTATTACCGGATTAAATTCTGAAAACGTAACTGTTCAGACTTCCATCGCAGAGCGCGAATTTCGGGCTAAAGCCCGCTATAAGAAGTGTTTTTGGCTGCCGCGCGTAGCGCGGCAGCCAAAAACACTCTCTAAAATCGCGGCTTTAGCCGCTCTGGGTTGTGGCAAGCAGGATAACGCTGAACAGTAACCTGAAAACTTATTACAAGGCCCTTGTACTCAAGGCCTTGCTTTCTCCCGCATCGAGCTGAATTCGCGGACAGATACTGAAAACATTATCAAGAGGGGGTACATGATGGGACAACATGGTTGGAGAATGGCAGTAGTGACGCTGGTTCTGGCGCTGATGTTATCGCTGCTTCCCGGGGAACGGGAGACATCCGCGTCGGCGCAAGCCGCTCCCGTTTTGTTCGTTGATAGCGGGCAACGCCTTGGAAATCGGCTGAGCTACGACGTGGCATTAGGGGATCTTGATGGCGATGGAGACCTGGATGCTGTGGTCGCCAACGCGAATCAGCCGAACGAGGTCTGGATCAACGACGGCGCGGGCGTGTTTGAATTGGCGCTGGAATTGGGCGACGCGCCCTCCCGCGCTATCGCGCTGGGTGACCTGAATGGCGATGGGCATCTGGATATCTGGGAAGCCAATACCGGTGAACCCGATAACATCTGGATCAACGACGGCACGGCGGATTTCAGCGCCGGACAGGCTGTCGGAACTTCACAAAGTGTCGCTGTGGCTCTGGGCGACCTGGATGGCGACGGCGACCTGGATGCCTTCATCGGCAATCGTGAGGAATCCAATCATGTGTGGATCAATCAGGGTGGAACTCAGGGCGGTGTAGAGGGGACTTTTGTTAAGACCACCCAAGATCTCGGCGGGTCAACCTTTAGTTACGGCATCGCTTTGGGTGACTTGGATGACGACGGTGACCTGGATGTTGTAGTGGTGAATGTAGATAATACTCAGAATCGAGTGTATCTCAACGATGGGACGGGCTGGTTTACCGATACCGGGCAGAACTTGGGAACCGGTGAGGGTCTGGCTGTAGCCCTGGGTGACTTGAACGGCGATGGCTCCCTGGATGCTTTCATAGCCAACAGACTGCAGGCTAACCGCGTTTGGTTCAATAATGGCGAGGGGGAATTCACCGATAGCGGGCAGGCTCTAGGGGCGGAGCCGAGTTACGGCGTTGATCTGGGCGACCTGGATGGTGATGGCGATCTGGATGCGTTTGTGGCGAACTACCTCACTTCTGAGAACCAACCTGCTCCTAATACAGTATGGCTCAACAATGGTGCGGGCGTCTTCACGGTGCACGCACAGCCCTTGGGTATGGAGCGCAGCCTCAGCGTGGCTTTGGGCGATTTGAATGGCGCTGGCGCCCTGGATGCGTTTATTGCGAATGGTGGGGCTTACAGTGAACCCAACACTGTATGGTTCAACAGGACATGCCAGATCTATTTGCCGCTCGTGCTCAGGAACGCGGGCGGGAACTAAGAACCTGTCCGAAAATTGCAGCACGATGCGACGCCTCACTGAGGCTTGTGGTCAAATTCGCTTTCTGGAATGTGTTTTTGGGTTGGCGGGCTGCGCCCGCCAACCCAAAAACACTGTTGAACAGTTACTTCTGACTTGGCATTTGATTATTTCCGAGGAGGCGCCTTGAACGAGCATTTCTACGCCTTGATTATGGCTGGGGGTGGGGGGACACGCTTGTGGCCCCTGAGCCGTCGCGAACACCCCAAGCAGATGCTGACCCTGGTGGGTGAGCGCAGCCTGTTTCAGCTGGCTGTGGACCGTCTGCGTTCCTTTTTGCCGCCGGAGCATATCCTGGTCGTTACGGGCGCTGAACAGGTCAGCCCTCTGGCGGAGCAGGTCCCAGAACTGCCGGCGGAGAACTTCATCGTGGAACCTATGGGCCGCAACACCGCCCCCTGCATCGGGCTGGCGGCGTTGCACCTGCAACGCCGTGACCCGCAGGCAGTAATGGCTGTGGTCACCGCCGACCACTACATCCGCCGCGTCGAGGCTTTCTGTGATGCCTTGCAGGCGGCGCGCGCGGTCGCTGAGCAGGGTTACCTGGTGACCCTCGGCATCGAGCCTGACTACCCCGCCACCGGTTACGGCTACATCCGCCGTGGCGAGCCGCTCGGAGATTTTTCCGGCTTCACGGCTTTCCGGGTGGCGCAGTTCGCCGAAAAACCGAATGCCGAGACCGCCGTGCGTTTCCTGGCTGATGGGGATTATGCCTGGAATAGCGGCATGTTCATCTGGCAGGTCGAGCGCATCATGGAAGAATTCGCCCGCTGGATGCCCGATTTCTCAGCCACGCTCGCAGCCTTGGGCGATGTCCTCGGAACGCCGGATTACGCCTCCCTCCTGGCGCGCCTTTGGCCCACCGTCGTCAAAAAGAGCATTGATTACGGCATCATGGAAAAGGCCGAACGTGTCGCCGTGCTCCCCGTGGATTTGGGCTGGTCCGATGTGGGCGCCTGGCCCGCCGTGAGCGAATTACACACGCCCGATGCCCAGGGCAATGTCTTGCAGGGCGACGTCCTGACGCTCGACACCACCGCTTCGATGGTCTTCTCCAGCGCCGGCCGCCTCATTGCCACTATTGGCTTGCACGACCTCATCATCCTGGATAGCGCCGACGTCACCTTGATTACCACCCGCGACCAGGCTGAGCGCGTGCGTGAAATCGTCGAAACCCTGCACCATCAGAACCGCGACGATCTGCTCTAACCTGGGACCGCCACACTCTGGGAGCGCCATACTCTGGGAGCGCCAGGCTCCAGCCTGGCTTTCTCCATCCCATACTCATTCGCGGCGGAGCTTTCTCCGCCGCGAATCACACTCCCCTCCCAAAGGGTACTGTCAGGAGTGATTTTCGTGGTGAGGCGCAGCCCCCGTTCACGAAAATCACAAAAAGAACCACCCTCTTCGCCTCTCTGGCGTGCTCAAGTGTCTAGACATATGGTCTCACCCAGTTGACCTTTGAACTTCCCAATAATTCGTCCTATACCCCCTCCCAAAGGGTATACGACAGATTATTGGAGCAAATAAGACCGCCATCTCGCAAACGACTCCCATTAGCCTTCAACTCTCTGCGCCTTCTTTCTGCAGGAGTGATTTTCGTGAACGGGGCTGCGCCCCGTTCACGAAAATCACAAAAAGAACCACCCTCTGCGCCTCTTCAGCGTGCTCAAGTGTCTAGACATATGGTCTCACCCAGCCGATCTTTGAACTTCCCAATAAGCGGCAGCCTTTGTCCTATACCCCCTCCCAAACTCGCACTTGACAGTTTCGCAGCTTTCCTTTATGATTGCCGCCGTCCGAATTCGTGCATCGTTGTTGGGAGTGCGTTTCAGAATGGGGGCGACGATCTTAAACATCCCCTATGGGGCGTAGAATAAAATTGATTTTTGGCGCGGGGGCAAAGCCCCTGCGCCAAAAATCAATCAAAAGAAAGGCGTTTGTGTGATAATCGTCTTCTCTTTGCCCCAAAGGTGAAATGCACCCGTTGTTGGGAGCGGAAAGCGTCTCCAGATGCGTCATGGGCCTGGAGTGGAAGGAAAGCAAATGGTTGAGGATTTGAAAATCGAAGCTTATTGTATGAAATGCCGTCAGACGCGCGAGATGGCGCAGCCGACTGCCGTCTTTACCGCGCAGGCTAAGCCCGCCGTACAAGGGGTCTGCCCGGTCTGCGGCACCAAGATGTTCCGCATGGGTCGCATCCCGGCGCACGAGGCGCTGAAACCACCCGTGGTCGAAGCCCCCAAACCCACCGGCAAGCTCGTCATCGTCGAATCGCCCGCCAAGGCGCGCACCGTCGGGCGCTTCCTCGGCAAGGGCTACACCGTCAAAGCCTCGGTGGGCCACGTCCGCGATTTGTTGCGTTCGCAGCTCTCCGTGGATGTGGAGCACAACTTCGCACCCAAATACCGCGTCCCCAATGAAAAACGCGCCGTGGTCAAAGAACTTCAGACTGCGGCGGCTAAAGCCGGGGATATCTACCTCGCCACTGACCCCGACCGCGAGGGGGAGGCCATCGCCTGGCACCTGAGCGAGGTCTTGGAATTGCCCGCGGAACGCACCCATCGCGTCGTCTTTCACGAAATCACCGAGCCTGCCGTCGCCGAGGCTTTCGCCCATCCCCGCTCCTTGAACCTTGACCTCGTCAATGCGCAGCAGGCGCGCCGCGTCTTGGACCGCCTGGTTGGCTATAACCTAAGCCCGCTGCTGTGGCGCAAAATCCGCGGCAGACTCTCTGCTGGTCGCGTCCAATCGGTCGCCCTCCGCCTGGTGGTGGAACGCGAGCGCGAGATTGAAGCCTTCGTCCCCGAAGAGTACTGGACGCTCGACGCGGAATTGACCCCCCAGAGCACGCGCGAAAAGCGGCATCGCAAGACCTTCCGCGCGCGTTTGGTGCGCATCAATGGTGAGGAACCGCAGCTGCGCGCCGAGGCGGATGTCTTGCCCTTGCTGGCAGATCTTGAGAGCGCCGATTACGAGGTGCTGCGGCTCAAAGAAGGCCAGCGGCGGCGCAGTCCCTCCGCACCTTATACCACCAGCACCATGCAGCAGGAAGCCTCGCGCAAGCTCAACTTCACCGCGGTCAAGACTATGCGGATTGCCCAGCAGCTCTATGAAGGTCTCGATATCGGCAACGGCCAACCGGTGGGCTTGATTACTTACATGCGCACGGATAGTACGAATGTTGCCGCCACCGCGCAGGCCGAAACCCGCGATTACGTCAATGCGCAATACGGTGCGCAATTCCTGCCGCCGGAGCCGCCGCAATACAAGACGCGGGCCAAGGGGGCGCAGGAAGCTCACGAAGCCATCCGCCCGACCGCCGTGTTGCGGACCCCCGCCGAGCTCAAGCCTTATCTTTCACATGACCAGTACCGCCTCTACGACCTGATCTGGCGGCGTTTTGTGGCGAGCCAGATGGCGGCGGCGGTCTACGATACCCGCACGGTGGAAATTGCCGCCGGGCACGGCGCCGATAAGCCCTACCTGTTCCGCGCCTCAGGCTCCACCCTCAACTTCCCCGGTTTCCTGGTGGTCTATGAGGAGACTGGCGAAGAGAACGGCAATGGCGAACAGAAAGAAGACTCGCAGCCCGTGCCGCCCCTGACGGTGGGCGAATTATTGGACCTGATTCGTCTGTGGCCCGAGCAGCACTTCACGCAGCCTCCCTCACGCTACACCGATGCCAGCCTGATTCGCACACTGGAGGAGTATGGCATTGGGCGCCCCTCCACCTATGCCGCCATCCTCAGCAATATTCAGGAGCGGGGTTACGTGGCGCGCGAGCAACGCCGCCTGTACCCCACCGAGACGGGTTTCCTGGTCAACGACCTCCTGGTCGCCCATTTCCCCGACCTGATTAACGTGGATTTCACCGCCGGCATGGAGGAACGCCTGGATGAGGTGGCCGAGGGGCAGCTGGATTGGGGCGCGCTCTTGCGCGAATTCTACGGTCCCTTTGAGCAGACCCTGCACAAGGCAGATGCTGCCATCGCGAAAGTCGAGCCGGCTGTGGAGTACGTGGGGCGTAACTGCCCTGATTGTGGTGCGCCGCTCATCATTCGCCAGGGTCGTTTTGGCAAATTCATCGGCTGCTCGGCTTTCCCCACTTGCCGCCATACCGAACCTTTGCTGGAGAAAATCGGTGTCGCCTGCCCCCAGTGCCACACCGGCGAAGTTGTGGTCAAGCGCACCAAGAAGGGCCGTATCTTCTACGGTTGCTCCAATTGGCCCGAATGCGAATTCACCTCCTGGAAACGGCCCCTGGCGCAACCCTGCCCCTCCTGCGGCGGTCTGCTGCTCGAAGTGCGCAAGGATGCGGCGCAATGCCAGAATTGCCACGCCATCGTCTCTCTGGAGACTCTGGAGACGCCCGAACCCGTTACCCGTTGAGCTAAGAGTCCATCAGGTGTTTTTTCGTTGGCGGGCTGCACCCGCCAACGAAAAAAACACCCTCAGTTGCAATATCCCTCTTACTTCTCCGTACTTGCCTGCCGCAGCACCAGTGGCAGATAAACGCGGAGCATTTCCCCGCCATAAACTTGTATCGAAAATGAACCGGCGTTCGTGCTGGTAGTGGATATCGCGCTAAACCTGCCTTGCGCCGTAGGTGTGAACGTGAAGAAGTATTGGCAGGAGCCTCCCGGTGGTACGCCGCCCGCACAATTCTGTGAGGCGCTGAAGGGCGGGTAAAGCCCACCTCCGGCGAAGTGGGTCAACGTCGTCAGGCCCGTGTTGCGAATGGTCACCCTCTGGGTTGCGCTCGTCGTGAACAGCGGCGCCGGTCCAAAGTCGAGCGCGAGCGGCGTCACATGCAACTCTGCCCCCGCGCCGGTCCCGCGCAGCTCGATGGTGAACGATCCGGCGCTGTTGGATACAGTGGAAGTCGTCGAAGTTGTGCCGGTAGCCGTCGGCTCAAAGGTGTAGTAGAACTGGCAATTCCCTCCGGGCGCTACGCCACCTGCACAGTTTTGCGAAGCGTAAAACGGCGGCAAGACTCCGCCGCCCGCAAAATCGGTAATGCTGACCAACATGCTCTGGTTGGTGAGTGTCACCACCTGTGTCCCACTTTCGTAGCCCACGCCCACCGGGCCAAAGTCAATCGAACGCGGCGTCACCCGCTGACCCGAGCTAAGGAGCATGCTTCGTCCTCTCCCTCCCAGGGCAATACTGAACGGCCCGGCGTTGGTGGACGAATTCGATGATGTCTCAAACGTCCCCGCCGTCGTGGGGGAGAACGTGAAGAAATACCGGCAACTCGCGCCGGGCGCCACCCCACCGGCGCAATTCTGCGACGCTGTAAATGGCGGATAGACGCCGCCGCCCGCGAAATCCGTCAGGGTGCTCAAGCCGGTGTTGCGAATGACCACACTCTGTGTAGGGCTGGTCGAGTTGACGTACACCGAGCCGAAATCGAGCGCCAGCGGGTTCACGTGCAAGCCCGCCCCCACGCCCTTGCCGCGCAGCTGAATGCTAAAAGAACCGGCATTGGTGGAGGTATTGGACGTGGCGCTAAAGTCCCCCGCCGCCGTGGGCGCGAACGTGAAGAAGTATTGGCAGCTCGCGCCGGGCGCCACCCCGCCGGCGCAATTCTGCGTCGCCCCGAATGGCGAATACACGCCGCCGCCCGCAAAATTCGTGAGCGTCGCCGAGCCGAGGTTCGTAATCGTCACCGTTTGGGTTGCGCTGGTCGCACCCAGCCCCACCGGACCGAAGTCCAATATCAGGGGAGTGACCCATAACTTAGGCGCATCCGCCAGGGGCATCGGGGCGGCTTCCCCCGTCGAAACCGCCGCGAGGATGATCACCAACACGCCGAGGGTCATCCCGCCTTTCAACACTGACCGCTTGCCTCTGTTAAACATGGTAACCTCCTCAACCTTGATCAGGAGTATTTTTGGGACGCGCGAAGCGCGTCCCAAAAATACAAAAAAAGATCCTCTTCCTCCGTTTGCACAACCTCTTCCAGTCTTCCCCAAAAACCTCTCCTATACCCTTACGCGAACTCTGTGCCTTCTTTCTGCCGGTGTGATTTTCGTGGTGAGGCGCAGCCCTGTTTACGAAAATCACAAAAAGCCCCCCCCTCTGCATCTCTTCAGCGTGCTCAAGTGTCTATCCGCAGGCGTCTCCCCAAGCCGACCGCGGTTGAGTACAACCGCTTGAACTTCCCAATAAGCGGCAGCCTTTGTCCTATACTCTCACAAAGGGTATACGACAGATTATTGGAGAAAATAAGATCGCCATCTTGTAAACGGCCCTCATCAGCGATCCACTTTCTGCGCCTTTTTTCTGCAAGTGTGATTTTTGTGGTGAGGCGAAGCCCCGTCCACAAAAATCACAAAAAAAAACTACAGTGGCAAAATCGGCTAGATCACTCAAAAAACCCTCTGCGCCGCTCTCCGCGAGCGTGATTTTTGCGGGCGCAGCCCGCAAAAAT
>JAFGFB010000244.1 GCA_016931315.1 Anaerolineae bacterium | reverse complement strand
TGCACCTATATCAATCGCCTGTTGGGTAGGGCTGACATATTGCAGATCAAGCAATTAGCCTTCCCAAACATCTAGCACAAGGCCCTATTCAGGAAGACGAGTGAGAAACACGCGCAATTTCCACCGAGTTGTAACCACTACCCCGAATCAGGGCCTTATCATTCTCCCTACGGGCAATGCGTCGCAGTCCAGGTTTTCTGATGTTTTGCGGTGACGGGCGGTAGCCCGTCACCGCAAAACATTCTTTTTTCTCGGCAGTTTTAATTGTAAAGCCTTGCGAGTGGATGAAACCTGACGAGAATGATAAGGCCCTGACCCCGAATAGTCACTTGCGTCATACACATAAATCGGTTAAAATATACACATAGAGTATTTCATTCTGCTCAGAGGAGGGCGAGATGTCTGAAATGGTGCGCACGAATATTGTGTTGGATGAGGCGTTGGTTGGCGAGGCCTTGGCGTTGACTGGCTTAAAGACCAAGAAAGCCGTCATAGAAGAGGCGTTGCGCGTGCTCACGCGTCTCAAGCGGCAGGAGCAGGTGCGCGCACTGCGAGGGCGATTGCATTGGGAGGGCGACCTGGATGCACTACGTATCGGGCGGGTGAGCGATGTGGCTGATTGACAGCTCCGTGTGGATTGACTACTTCAACGGCTTGTCCACGCCGCAAACTGACCGCCTCGATGCGGCGCTGGGTTACGAATCCCTTTGCCTGGGCGATATCATCCTCTGTGAGGTATTGCAAGGCTTTCAGCATCAGGCGGATTTCGAGCAGGCTCGCGCCGCGCTGCTGATGTTCCCCATCTATCCCATCGGCGGCGTTGAAATTGCGCTACGCAGCGCTGAACATTACCGTTTTTTGCGTCAGCGGGGTATCACCATCCGCAAAACGATAGATTGCCTTATCGCGACCTTTGCTATTGTCAATGGGATGGCGCTACTCCACAGCGACCGTGATTTTGATCCCTTTGAGCAATACCTGGAGCTGGAAATTGTGAGGTGAGGGGGTGAGGGACCCCGCCTACGGGTATAGGACAAAGGCTGCCGCTTATTGGGAAGTTCAAGCGGTTGTACTCAACCGCGGTCAGCTGGGTGAGGCCATACGTTTAGACACTTGAGCACGCTGAAGAGGCGCAGAGGGTAGTTCTTTTTGTGATTTTCGTGAACGGGGCTTCGCCTCACCACAAAAATCACACTTGCAGAAAGAAGGCGCAGAGAGTTGATCGCTGATGAAGGCCGTTTACAAGACGGCGATCTTATTGTTTCCAATATTCTGTCCTATACCCGGGTGAGGGCAGGTGCGTTTCAACTTGGGGGAAAAAACAAGCCGATTATCATGCAAATGCCTTTCTTTGAGTGATTTTTCGCAGCGGGGCGAAGCCCCGCTGCGAAAAATCACCTTTTTATGCCCCCCTATGGGGGCTCCCGTAGGGGGCGCTTGAGATTGTCGCCCCAGATTTGGAACGCACCCGTGAGGGCCCCCGCCTACCATTATGGCGTAGATGGTGTACAATGGGAATAGGATGAAATTCAGGTCCGGATGGGCCGCTGAGAGGGGCGCATCCAGTCATACAATCTTGATACCGAAGTTCAAGAGACTATATCAACACAAAAGGAGTCGGATCATGGAAGAACAGATGCTCGAGCAATTCCTGGGGATTGTGCGCGAAGGCGCTTTTGAGATGCTTCTGCCCGATTATGCCCCGGCGGGTGCCGTGCGGCTCACGAAAAACCAGGTACAGGAGAGTCAAAACCCGGAGAGCGGCGAGCTGGATTTGAGCAAGCTCGAAGGGATCGCCATCATGGTCGTGGGTTACGATGATGGCGATTGGATTTACGAAGCCACCATCATAGATCAAGCTGGGCCAATCCTGACCACCGTAGTGGATGCCCTGTTTGGTGAAGAGGGCGAATTCGAAATGGACTTCGAAGACGACTTCGAGGATGAAGACCTTGAGGACGAGGACCTCGAGGACGAGGACGAGGACTTCGAGGATACCGCCGCTTAAGCGGGACAGCGCGGGATAACGCTACGCTATGTGCAGCCGCTCGCCTGCCGCCGCATACGGTGGCAGGCGAGCCTTATATTCGAGATGGAAGACACATCACGGGATGCACAATGCCGTGTGGCGGCATTCCTTGCCGTGCACGACTTACAGGCGCCTCTGGCAGAGCGCCTGCTAGACCTGGTTTCCGAGGTCGGGGAGCTATCAAAGACCATGCTAAACGCCTCGGATTATGGTCGCGTGCCTTTCGCGGTCACGGAGGCGTGGCGCGAGGAGCTCGGCGACGTGGCCTTCTCCCTGCTCAGTGTCGCGGTCGCCAGTGAGGTGGACCTGGCGGAAGCACTGGATGCAGCACTGGATAAAATGACCCGCCGAATTGCTGAGAGCGGCGATGCCGCCTCCGGACGTTGAGGGCAGCCATGCAAGTCATTCTCACACACGAGAACGCCGATTTCGACGCCGTTGCCAGCCTGCTGGGAGCGCACAAGCTCTTCGCCACGGCAAAGGCGGTGTTGCCACACCGCATCAACCGCAATGTGCAGTCGTTCCTGGCGCTTTACCGCGCGGAGCTGCCCTTCATCACCCCACAGGAGCTGCCGCGGGGGCGGCATATTCAGCGCGTGATCCTGGTGGATACGCAGGGGCTGACCTCCGTACGCGGCATGGGACCGGAGGTAAAGGAGGTGATGGTCATTGACCATCACACACCGCCCGAAACCCTGGCGCCCGGTTGGGCCTTTCGCGGGGAGTTGCTCGGCGCCACCACCACCCTGCTGGTGGAGACCCTCTCGGCGCGTCTGATTCCCCTCAGCCAGGTTGAGGCGACGCTGATGCTCGCCGGCATCTACGAAGATACCGGCAATCTCACGTATGCCTCGACAACGGCGCGAGACCTGCGCGCGGCAGGATGGTTGCTGGATCATGGCGCCAGCCTCGATATCGTCAACCAATTTTTGCACCACCCGCTCACCGCGGAGCAACATCAGCTCTACGAAGCGCTGCTGGCACACGTGGAGACGCTGCAAATCGGCGGGCATTCCATCGTGCTCACCTGGGCGCAGGCGCCCCCTAACCTGGACGAGGAGATTTCGACGCTGGCGCACAAATTGCGCGACTTGCTCGAACCTTCGGCGCTGTTTGTGCTGGTGGGAATGGATAATCACACTCAGCTGGTGGCACGCAGCACCACGGACGATATCAACGTGGATGCCGTAGCACAGTATTTCGGCGGGCGTGGACACAGCCGCGCTGCTGCGGGCTTGCTCCGTGAGCGCGCTGTGACGGATGTGCTCCACGAATTGCGCGGAGCGCTGCCTCAATTTATCCGGCCCCTCCATAGAGTGCAGGATTTGATGTCGTTCAGCGTGCGCACCGTTGACCTGGAGGACCTCATCGAGGAGGTATACCAGCGGATGCTCCACACCGGGCATGAGGGCTTCCCGGTGGTGGATGGCGCCGGCAACGTCACGGGATTGGTCACGCGCAACGCCGTGGATCGCGCGCTGCAACACAATTGGGGCAATCAACCGGTGCGCCGCATTATGGATGCCGGTCAGATACAGGTAGCCCCCGAAGATTCAATCGAGCGCGTGCGCGCGCTGATGATCGAGAAGGGTTGGGGGCAGATTCCCGTGGTCAAGGGGGATCGAATCGTTGGCGTGGTCACCCGTACGGACCTCATCCACCTGCCGCCCAGCGAGCAAGAAGCCAAACGCCAGGAAATCATCAAGCGCATGGAAGAGGCCTTCCCAGCGCCGCTGCTCGCCCTCATCCGGCATATTGGCGCGAGAACTGTCGCGCGCGAGGAACAGCTCTATTTTGTGGGCGGAATCGTGCGGGATTTGCTGCTGAAGCAGGCGATTTTCGATGTTGACCTGGTGGTAGAGGGTGACGCGGTGACGCTATGTCGGGAACTCATCGAAGACTGGGGCGGGGAGATTCGCGCGCATAGCCGCTTTGGTACCGCCAAATGGCTGCTCGATGCCGATGTCTGGCGACATATCGCTCCGGA
>JAFGFB010000243.1 GCA_016931315.1 Anaerolineae bacterium | reverse complement strand
TTGATGCCGGTGCGTGTGCCGGTAGTGGTCACTTTACGTTCTGACGTCACGTCCAACACAATCGTGTCGAGCAGATAATCAATTCCAACCGTCTGAGCCTCGTGAATGAAGCGCTGAGCGTAGCTCGGACCAGGGAGGTCCTCCTTGAAGGTTTCTACGCCGAAGCCATTATGAATACACTGGAGCAAAATACCACCGAGCTCCAGATCCCGGTCAATCATCAACACGTCATCCGCGCCATTCTTCTTGGCTTCGATAGCCGCAGCCAGCCCACCTGGACCTGCGCCAATGACAATGACGTCATAATTAGATTTGAGAGTCTGAACCATAGAATACCCCTTCGTGAGAAATAATGCGCTGCCCAGGAAACAGCCTATGCTGTTTCTTTCGTCTTACGGTACAGAAACTCCGACCCCGCACCCTTCTTGCTGATCTCCAGCACATCCCGACCCAGCTCGCGCGCGAGAATTTCAACGACGCGGGGCATGTCGAAACCACCGAGACAGCGACCAGTACCAAGCCAGGTACGGCGCTTGATGGCATCATAGGTGGTCGCGGGAATTGGTGCATGGATTTCGGCAACAATCTCGCCCTCAGTGACGGATTCGCAACGGCAGATGATGCGCCCGTAACGCGGATCTTGTGCGATCAATTGCGCCTGTTCTTCCTTCGAGAGGTGCCGGAAAACAGGTCGCCCAGGACGAATGGGATTCCAGTCCGGCTTCTCGTCCAATACTTCACCAGCGCCGCGCAGCAACTCCACCACGCGTTCAGCAATAGCTGGGGCAGCGGTGAGCGCCGGGGATTCCATCCCGCCGACATTCACAAAACCAGCTACTTCCGCCGGAATCTCAATAACGAAATCATGGTTGTAAGCCACAGTCGGGTTGGCACAGGGCGCGTTGCCGCCAGGGCGCAATCCGGCAAAAACAGCAATCACATCGCGTTGCTTGAGTCCCGGCACAAGCTTGAGCGCCCCGGCCCAAATTTCCGCCATGCCGGCGGGCGTCACAGCCACATCAGTTTTGTCATCCAGGTTTTCCGCATTGGGACCGACAAGTGTGTTGCCGTGCAAGGTCGTGGTCACCAGAATGCCCTTGCTGATAGCCGTTGGAACCGGAAAAAGGACATTCTTGATCTCTACCTGATTACGGTCCATGACGAAGTATTCACCGCGCCGGGGTGTGATGCGAAAGTCCAAACGCACGCCGGCCTTGTGCATCACCTCATCCGCAAACAAGCCGGCGGCATTGATAACCCAACGGGCATAGAACTCACCCTGATTGGTCCCGATGCCGGTGATGCGCTTTTCAGCCTTCAAATCATCGCCCGCAACCGGGGCAAAAATGAAATCCAGAAACTCCGTGTTTAGGCGCAGCTCCACGCCATTCATCACCGCATTCTCGGCAGCGGCAATGGTTACCCCCCAGGGATCCACAATCGCACCCGAGGGAACGAAAAGAGCGCCGCTCACCTCGGGGTTGATTTGCGGTTCGCGCTGGCGCATTTCCTCACCGCTGATAATCTCAGCTGGGACGCCGTTTTGTTGCGCGCGGGCAAGAAGCTCCTCCAATTTGGAATATTCACCCGCGCCAATGGCAACCACATAGGCTCCAGTCCGCCCAAAAGCAAAGTGCAATTCCTCGGAAAGCCGATCCCACATCGGGTTAGCTTTCACGTTCATCTCAGCTTTGAGCGAACCTGGAATGGCATCATGCCCGGCGTGGATGAGAGCGGAATTTGCTCCGGTGGCTCCGGTGCAAATATCACTGGCTTTCTCAATCCACAAAATGCGCAAATCATAGCGTGCCAGAGTGCGGGCAATCATCGTTCCCACAATCCCAGCGCCGATGATGATGATGTCATAAGGGTTCTGCATAAGGTCTCCTCAATGAAATTTTGATACTGACACCCCAAGACCGTCATGAAAAACGGGAAAATGCCTGAATGATTAGTCGCTGATAGACCCAACAAAGCGTCTGGGAATCGCTCCTATGCCTCTCATTCCTCCACCCAGTCAAAGGTCCGTTCAACAGCCTTTTTCCATCCTGAGTAGAGCGACTCTTTCCGTTCTTCAGTCATCGCCGGTTGGAAGATGTGATCCACGCCCCAATTGCGCCGCAGCTCTTCGGTATTCTTCCAGAAACCCACCGCCAACCCGGCAGCATAAGCCGCCCCGAGAGCCGTGGTCTCGGTGACCGTAGGACGCACTACCGGCACGCCCAGAATATCGGCCTGGAATTGCATCAACAACGTGTTGGCAACCATGCCGCCATCCACCTTGAGCGCAGTAAGCGCCACACCCGAGTCCTTCTCCATTGCCTCCAACACATCACGGCTTTGATAAGCGGTGGATTCAAGTGCCGCGCGACAAATATGATGCTTATTGATATAGCGGGTTAGTCCCACCATGACGCCGCGAGCATCACTGCGCCAATAGGGAGCGAAAAGCCCCGAAAACGCCGGGACGATGTACATTCCACCGGCATCGGTGACCTCACGAGCCAACTCCTCAATTTGCGGCGCGCGGTCGAAAAAGCCCAAATTATCACGCAGCCATTGCACCAAGGCACCGGTAATAGCAATAGAGCCTTCTATGGCATAGACAGCAGGCGCGGCGCCGAATTTATAGCCCAGTGTAGTCAACAAGCCACTCTGCGAGGGGACAATCTCCGTACCCGTGTTCAACAACATGAAACAGCCTGTGCCATAGGTGTTTTTTGCCTCGCCTGGGCTGAAACACGTTTGCCCCACCAGGGCTGCCTGTTGGTCGCCTAAATCACCAGTAACAGGGATTACCTCCCCGAAGGGTCCCTCCCTGAGAGTGAAGCCATAGGGGCGTGCCTCTCCAGGGGTGAGACAGGCGCTTGAAGGGCGAATCTCCGGCAGCATCGAACATGGGATTCCCAAAACCTTCAGGATTTCCTCATCCCATTGTAAGGTTTGCAGATCCATCAGCAGCGTGCGACTGGCATTGGTCACATCGGTGATATGCGCCCCACCCTTCACGCCGCCGGTGAGATGCCAGATTACCCATGTGTCGGTCGTTCCAAAGAGCGCATCGCCGCGCGCAGCAGCTTCCGCAACTGCGGGCACATGCTCGAGCAACCATCTGATCTTTGGGCCTGAAAAATAGGTCGCCAGCGGCAACCCCACTTTGGCGCGAAAGCGGTCTTGCCCCAATTCGCTCTCACGCGCCAGCGCATCGCAAATGCCCTTCGTACGTGTGTCTTGCCAGACAATGGCATTGCAAAGTGGTTTGCCGGTACGCCGGTCCCAAACTACGGCGGTCTCACGCTGATTTGTGATGCCCACAGCCGCAATCGCTCCGCTGGGGATATTCCCCTGCGTCAGCGCCTGGCGGATCACCTGCTGCGTCTTCTCCCAAATTTCAGTGGGATCATGCTCCACCCAACCTGGCTGAGGATAGATTTGCTCGTGCTCCGCATAAGCCCAAATCACCGGCTTGCCACCATGATCGAAAAGAATGCACCGTGTGCCGGTTGTGCCCTGATCAATTGCTGCAATGTATTTGTTCATTTCAGCCTCCTGCAGTTGGGAAAGTGGAAATTCTGACTTAGATTATACTCCGCGCGGTAGTTTTGTCTATTTCAATCCAACTTCGACGAGACCATTTAGAAGATTTCAAAACGCCCGAAGAAGGGGCCTTCGGGCGTGACAACAACAGCATCGTAAATGCTCAACGCCTTTCAGGCAGCGCGTCAATAAAGGGTCCCGGTGATGGTTGCGCCGCTGCGGTTGCAGCACTCTGGAAAGCCACGTCGTCAATAAAGAGGCTGCTCACTTCCGCCGCATCTGTCGAAGCGCCAAATTGCAGCGCGACGGTTTGCCCTGCATAGGTGCTGAGATCCAAAACCTGCTTTACCCAAGCGCCGGTATTCGCCGTTACACACAAATTATAGTCCTTGACGGTGATAGTGTTGATTTTCACCCAACCGGCGTCAAAGCTGCACAAAGTCTCTTGGGAACTAATCACGTGCCAGTACGTGAGATAGGGTGCTCCTGGCGGAACCGATACACTCTGCTGCACCGTCGCCGTCTCATCATTATCGCCACCCAACCAGACTGCCCAGGTGCCACTGTGTGGCGTAATCATTTTTGGCTCATCAGTAGTGTTGACAATAAGGTCCCAACCTTTCAGTGAAGACTCCGCCCATCCCGTTTGCCCCGCCTCAAAATCACCATTCAAAAGCGGGGTAATCGGCGCCGTACCATAAGCCTTCATCACCAGTGGCAGGAACACAGTGCTCTCCACAATCGCCGATCTCGTAACCGACCAGGGGCTGTTCCCCCCCGCCGCGGTCGCGCGCACACGGTAATACCACGTTCCACCGGGCATATCCACAGCATTGTATTGGCGCAACGGCCCCTCATAGACCACAGTTGGTTGCACAAAATACGGCGAGGCGCTCTCCTCCAACCGGTATCCCATAGCATCCGTTACCGCCCCCCAGGTCACGGTATACGCGCCATCCCCATCGGGATTGCCAATCACATTCAACGTGGGCGCACTCAAAAGCGAAGCCGTCACGACAGTTGAAGCCGTGTTGCTAGGTCCACTCTCCGAAGCCCCCACCAACGTGAACACGCGATAATACCAGGTTCCGCCAGGTTGCCCGGTGACCTGATACTGCGAGGCCGTGCCGTTATACCGCACGGTCACCGCGGAGAAAGCGCTGTTTGCCGATTGCTCAAGACGATACCCGGTCGCCCCTGAAACATCGCTCCAATTCACCAGATAGGCATCGGCTTGAGAGGGATTCGATATCGGCGCCAGCACCGGAGCTTGTGGCAGCACCTGTGTGGAAACCGTGTTGCTCCACTCACTCTCCGTGCCGCCGGCTGTAGCGCGGACGCGATAATACCAGGTGCCCACTGCCTGTCCGGAGATGTTCATCTGTAGTGCGGTGCCCGAGTAGCGTGTAGTCGGTGAAGTGAAGTCGGAGACGTTATCCTCTTGTAACAGATACCCCGTAGCGCCGCTCACCGCAGACCAGCTCACCTGATAAACGCCATCGTTTTCCGGGTTGCTGATAGGAGATAACGTCGGCGCAGATAAGGAGATATTTTGCAATGCTGCCAGCGCATCAATACGACCGTATCCGTAGTTCACATCCCAACCTGTGGGACCCAGATCCACAGCAGTATCCTGCATCACCTGCTGCACCTGCGCGGGCGTCAGACCTGGAGATACCGACCAGATCAGCGCTGCCAGTCCCGAAACATAAGGCGTCGCCATCGAAGTGCCCTGCAGATAATCGTAATTTTTGGAAAAGCCCTCCCCCGTCATTTCCACATCGTAAGTAGGCAACGTGCTATAGATGCCATCGGGATCGTGCAAATATGTCATGGCGCCGCCGGGAGCAGCGATGTCGCAGTGTGAACCATATTGTGAGTAATAAGCGTAGGTGTCATCAGGACCGGTAGCAGCAACCGCCATGACATTGTTATACGCTGCCGGGTAAGCCGTAGGATTAGCAACAGGGCACCCCCCGCCTGCGGTGCGGCAGTTGCCCATCGCAGCAATGACCAGACTGCCCGCATTGGTTGCGGCAGTCACTGCATTCTGCATAGTTGTGGAAGGACTGGAGCCCCCCAGACTCAAATTGAGCACTTTCGCGCCATGAGTATAAGCCCAGTTGATGCCGCTGGTGATATCAGAATTGTAACCGCTGCCGCTAGCATCCAACACTCTCACAGGCATGATGCGAGCGCCCCAGGACATGCCCGCCACACCGACACCGTTGTTCGTGATTGCAGCAGCAATACCTGCCACATGCGTACCGTGTCCGTTCAGGTCGTGCGGATTGGCATCATCATCCACGAAATCATAGCCTGCGACGATTTTCGCCGCCAGATCGGGGTGTGTCTCATCAATGCCGGTATCAATGACGGCGATGGTCACCGTGTTGCTGCCCGTACTGATATCCCAGGCTGCCGCCGAATTCATCCGTGTGTGTGCCCATTGATTGCTATAGTACGGGTCATTTGGAGCGCCCAAAGCTCGATAGATATAATCCGGTTCCGCATATTCCACGCGCGGGTCACGACTCAGTTGTTCGACCAACGCCAGCTCTTTGCCTTCAGGGACTTGCACCAGCTGCACCGGGCTGGCATAGAGATGAGTGAGATAGCTCGCTCCATGTTCGGCAAGCACATCCGCGGCGGCGCGCGTCATTACACCTTCCTTGAACCTAACCAAGACCCTTCCAGGGACATAATCACCCGTGAGTGCAGATAGCACTGGGGACGCCGCCTTCTGCGCCTCTGTTGTCATCCCACCGGGCAATATCAACCCCGCTACCAGCACAACCAACAATAGAACCCGCCCCTGCCCTTTCATAGCCCTACTCCTTATAGAGGCAAAAAGACTGCCACAACAATCATCACCGCGCCGACCAGCATCAGAAGCAATCCCGAGACAAGTTCCGCATTATACCCGATAGGTCTACCAGGATCCAGCGCCGCCTGCTGGGGTCCTTGGGGATTGTAGGTGACTTTCACCTCGCTACCCACCGGATAGGCGGCGACGGCTGCCTCTGCCTGAATCGCTGTTGCATAGGATCGGTGAGGCTTGAAATCCAACTTCTGTCCGGCAAACGACTGCCCGGCAACCTCGTAAGTGTAGGTGATAAGAGGAGTGTACCGGACCTCAGCCTTTTGCTCCGGGCGCGGTTGAAAGCGCTGCACCGTAGCTGCGAGCACTTTCCCGAAGACGGTAGGCCAGTTGCCTACAGTATCATGCCGCCGGCGCCCGACCAATGCTAGAATGACAAAAACCAGTCCCAATAAGGCGGTTCCGATACCAAATACCAACAGGAAATTCATGCTGTGTTCCATGCCGCGCCTCCTTGGCAAATTAGCGAGCCGGCAAAATGAAGGTGTCAAGCGCACAACGTTCGAGCGGAGCAACCAGGTTTGTCCTTCACCCTGCATCACTGCACTCCCAGTATACAACCGACTGCCCCGAGGTCAAAGAGAATCTCGCGCCTATAGTAACAAATACCTGGAACTTTCATCCAAATTGCGCTTGCGTGTTCTACAAAACGGGCCTATAGTCAGGAAGAGCCAAAGGCGCGCGAGCGTCACAAGTCAGCAGAGAAAACCAATCGTGGAACAGCAAGTTGGCAATCTCTTGCTCTAGATTCTGGACGATCGCGACCCAACTACAGTGGGAAACTATCACATCATAAGGAGTGTGCTATGCAAGATTTTCTTTTCCGCAAACCCTTAGCCGAATTGGATCCCGAGCTCGCAGCATTGATTGGCTACGAGACCGAGCGACAGGCACGCAAGTTGATCATGGTCCCCTCGGAATCGCTTTCCCCACTTGCGGTACACGAGGCCTCTGCCTCCGCCTTCTCGCATATCTACGCTGAAGGTTATCCGGATGAGCGCACCCGCACGCTTTCACAGGAACGCATTCTGGATTACGAGACAGAGCTGGGACACTACCGGCGCTACAGTGACCCGCGCTATTACAAAGGTGTGGAATATGCGGATATTGTGGAAGCATTGGCCCGCCGTCGCACCGCTGAAGCCTTCGCAACCAATGGTATCAAACCCGAACAGCTCTTCGTCAATGTGCAGGCGCTATCCGGCGCCCCTGCAAATACTGCCGTACAGGTAGCGCTACTTGCCCCCGGCGATACCATGCTCACATTGGCGCTTCATGTAGGGGGACACCTGAGTCACGGTAGCAAAGTGGCGTATTCCGGCAAGACCTACAATGCCGTTCACTACGGTGTGAATGAGAAAACCGAGCGACTGGATTACGACGCCATCCGCCAACTGGCATTGGATAACCACCCCAAGCTCATCATTGCCGGTTACACGTCCTATCCACTCACAATTGACTGGAAAGCCTTCCGCGCCATTGCCGATGAAGTGGGCGCATATTTGATGGCCGACATCGCACACATCGCTGGCATGGTGGCAGCAGGGGCCTTCCCCAGCCCCGTGGGTATCGCCGACGTCGTGACCTTCACCACTCACAAGTCTCTGGATGGTCCCCGCGGCAGCGTCATCCTCACCCACAAACCACTGCTCGCCAAGAAATTCGATCGGGCGGTTTTCCCCGGTTTGCAGGGTGGACCGCACATACATACCATTGCCGGCATTGCCACCGCCATGCGCCTGGCGCAGACCGAGCAATTCAAGTCGTTGCAGCATCAAACCGTAGCCAACGCCAAAGCCCTGGCTGCCGCGCTAGAGTCTGAGGGTGTCCGCGTAGCGTACGGCGGTACCGATAGCCACATGGTCCTCATTGACTGCAAGGGCTTCAAGGGACCTGATGGCACGCCACTTATGGGTGATGCGGCGGCGCGCCTGCTGGATATCGCGGGCATTGTTGCCAATCGCAACACCATTCCCGGTGATAGCACCGCGGCCTTCCCCTCTGGCGTGCGCCTTGGCACTCCGTGGGTCACACAGCGTGGGCTGAAAGAACCGGAGATGGCGCGCATCGCCGCCGCTATCGGGAAACTTTTCCGCGCCACCCAGGGTTATCTCACCGTCTGGCGCAGCAAGCCCGATTATCAAGCGCGTGTGAATTTCAACGCGCTCGAGGAAGTCAAATGCGAAATTCGCGAGCTGGCAGAACAGGCTAGCAACCCCTACAACCTGTTACAACACACCGGCTACCCACATTTCTACTACATAGATGATGCTCCAAAGAGCACTGGCGCCTTTGAGCGACTCGAACTCTTCGGAGAGCAAGCCAAAGCCTTTGTAGACTGGCTAAGCCCCTCGAACACCGCAGCCATGGTGGATGGCGAAGCCCGTCCTGTCACGCTGCTGGAAACCGATGGCGCCGTCATGGCAGCGGCATTGCTCACACGGGCCAACGCACAAACCTATCTACTGGATGTGCCTGTTGCGCAAGCATCACGCGTGATGACCTGGCTGCGCGCCCTGGTAGATGGCTACGCCGCTACCGATGACGTTTACGGACGACTGCCCTTCC
Source organism: Anaerolineae bacterium (assembly GCA_016931315.1). Lineage (GTDB taxonomy): Bacteria > Chloroflexota > Anaerolineae > B4-G1 > SLSP01 > JAAZNO01. Next base: position 37,904 of record JAFGFB010000243.1, on the reverse strand, counting down.
TCAACGCGGTCCGTGATGCAGGCGCGGCGCCTTCGCCCACCCAGCCTCTTGTCGCCGATGCAGGGCCTTACACCAAGCCCTACTTCATCGGTGCATGGAGTGCCAAGACTCCCGCCGGTGCAGCACTGCCCAAATTCACATGGGTCGAACCGGAGGACGCCCCGCTCAAGAAAACCTATCTCAACACCATACACCGTGAGATGGGCGCGCGCATGGTGCCCTTTGGAGGTTGGGATATGCCTGTCTGGTATACCGGCAACTCCGAGGAACATCGCGCAGTTCGCGAGGCAGCCGGTCTTTTCGATGTGAGCCACATGGGCTGCTGGGATATACAGGGACCTGAAGCAGCTACATTCCTTAACCTGATTATGGTAAATGATGTCAGCACGCTTGAAGTCGGCGAATCGCAGTATTCGGCTCTGTTCGATGTGGATGGCATTCCACTCGATGACCTGCTGGTCTACCGCATGGCAGAGGAACATTATCTGGTCGTAGTCAATGCCTCCAACAACGACAAGGATTGGGCCTGGGTCAACGGGGTACTAAAGGGAGAGGTATTAATTGACCCCGGTCGCCCTTGGGTCAAATGGGAAGGACAAGACCTTAGCCTGCGAGACTTACGCGATTCGGCAGCAGGTGCAGATATGCGTGCCGAGCTGGCTCTACAAGGCCCGAAATCCACCGATATTCTCCTGGCTCTGGGTGGCAGTGACGCAGATAAGCGCAAGGTCAAGACGCTGCCGTGGGCAGGCATCTGCCACGCCACCCTGGGTGACTTCGACATCATCATCAGCCGTACGGGTTACACCGGCGAGCGCGTCGCTTACGAGCTCTTCGTCCATCCCGACCGGTTGGTGGATTTCTGGAAAGCGCTGCTCGAAGTAGGCGCGCCACTGGGCCTCAAACCCTGCGGGTTGGCCTCTCGCGATAGCCTCCGCACCGAGGCAGGTCTGCCGCTCTATGGACACGAGATGGCAGGACCGCTCAACCTCACCATGGCGGATGCCGGATTCCACACCTACATTAAAACCTACAAGCCCTTCTTCGTGGGACGCGAAGCCTACATCACCCGCGAAGCCAGGCGCAAAGCCTGCGTGCTCCGCTTCCAGGTGCCAGAAAAGGGGCAGCCCATGCCACAGCAACTCGACCGGCTGGTGGATGAGCGTGGCAAGGTCGTGGGTTATGTGACCAGCTGCGCCATTGATACCGAGGGGCTATTGTTGGGCCAGGCCTACGTCAACCTGGAATACCACAAAGAAGGCACATCGCTCGGAATCCTTGTAACGCCGCGCCGCGCCCCCAAACCCAATAGCGAGCTCAAATTAGGCGAGCGCACGCAACTACCCGTGCCCGTTGTCGTTCTCAGTCGCTTCCCGAAGCGAAAGTAAACACACAAGCCAGGCAAAGGCAGAATGCGGCCGGCGAGGTGGAATCGCCACCTTGCCGGCCGCTCATATTCGCCCTTCGGGCAGATTCGAAACCGGTTCAGTACTCGATATGTCATTCTTGCCCCGTGTGGCCCGCTCGCCCCTGGCGCGTTTCATCATTGGTTGGAGTTTTGCGCATATGAGCTTTGCCCTACCCGTAAACCGCTTACGAGAAACGCCAACGCTGCTTGCCTTCCATCATCCACGCCCGAGTTATCCCTTGCACATCCTACTCGTTCCCAAACGTGCCATCGGCAGCCTCAGCGAGCTGCGACCCACAGACAGCGACTTCATGGCAGACTTGTTCACCACAGTTCAGAGCCTCGTCGCAGAGTTCAATCTGGAAGCGAGAGGCTATCGCCTTATCGCCAACGGCGGTCAATATCAAGATGTTCCACAACTGCACTTTCATCTGATTGCAGACGCGGCAGAAAATCCATAATCGCGTTAGGCCCCGCATAATGCCCGGGTGCGTTTCAGTTTTGGGGCAAAAGCAGGATGACTAACATGCAAATACCTTCTCTTTGATTGATTATTGGCGGTGGGGCAAAGCCCCACCGCCAATAATCAATTTTCTCCTTTGAAACGCGCCCATGGCCCTGCGCGCACTTGCCCTGCTCCGAGCTTATGATAAAATAGCGCTTGTGAAGCCGCGAATTGTATTTATGGGCACACCTAAATTTGCGCTGCCAACGCTGGAAAAACTTTGCGATGCCTATCCAGTTGTTGGAGTGGTGACACAACCCGACCGCCCCGCAGGACGCGGGCGGCGATATGTTGCGCCACCTGTCAAACAGCTGGCAGAAGCCGAAGGCATTCCAGTCTTCCAACCAGAACGCCTGCGCGCCATTGAAGCTATTGAGCATGTTCGCGCCTGGATGCCCGATTTGATTGTTGTAGCTGCCTTTGGGCAAATCCTGCCCGCGGCGGTGCTGGAACTGGCACACCGAGGTGCGCTCAATATCCACAGTTCCCTGCTACCACGCTGGCGCGGAGCAACCCCGGTTCAAGCTGCACTTCTCGCAGGTGACACGGTCACAGGTGTCACTGTGATGCAAATGGATGAGGGGCTGGACACCGGACCGATTCTTGCGCAGCGTGAAATCGAAATTCTCGAGAACGAGACCGCAGGTGAACTTGAAGAGCGGTTAGCCCAGCTGGGCGCGGAGCTGTTGCTGGACACCCTGCCAGCATATCTACACGGCGAAATACAACCCCGCCCCCAGCCCCAAGAAGGAGTAACGCTCACCCGTCGCCTCCGCAAAGAATCTGGCGCGCTTGATTGGCAGCAATCCGCGCTCGCCCTGGAACGGCAAATTCGGGCATTCTCACCCGAACCAGGTGCTTTTACGCTGTGGGGGGAAGAACGTCTGAAAATCCTCAAGGCGCAAGCCTTACCGAAGACCGCACCGGTGGCTCAATCCGCCCCAGGAACAGTTTTTAGATGGGAATCCATGCCCGCTGTAGTCACAGGTAACGGTGCGTTGGTACTTTTGCAGCTCCAGATGGCCGGCAAACGTCCGATGAGCGGCGATGCTTTCCTGCGCGGCAAAAATGCCGTGCTCGGGAGCCGTTTAACGGCTCCAACAGCCGGGTGAATATGTAAAACACCCGGCTTTCGCATCCCCATTTCGGGGACGTGAATTTGAGGAATTAGTTTCTTGGGATTGAATACGTACGTTTTCAATGGGTAATTTTTGATTCTTAGATTTTAGGAGGACAGATGTCAGGACATAGCCATTGGTCAACCATTCGCCGCAAGAAGGAAGCGAATGACGCAAAGAAAGGCGCCGTCTTCACCAAGGTCGCGCGCGAAATCGTCATTGCGGCACGCGAGGGGGGCGGCGACCCCGATTCAAATATGCGTTTGCGCATGGTGCTTGATAAAGCCCGCACGATGGGCATGCCCAAGGACAATATCGAGCGCGCCGTCAAGCGTGGGGCAGGCGATGATAAAGATGCGGTAGAAATCGTCGAGATCATGTACGAAGGCTATGGGCCAAACGGCGTAGCCATGCTCATTGACGTGATGACCGACAACCGCAATCGCACTGTAGCTGCATTGCGCCATGCATTGAGCCGCCAGGGCGGCACCATGGGAGACCCAGGTTCAGTCGCGTGGCAGTTTGAACGCCGGGGTGTGATTGGTATACCCGCCAGCGTAGACTTCGATAAGCTCTTTGAGATTGCCGTTGAAGCTGGCGCCCAAGATGTTGCCATGGGTGATGGCGAGGACAATCACGAAGTTTATACCGACCCAACCGATCTGCACACGGTCAGCAACCAGATTCAGGAAGCAGGTCTGCCCGTCGTCAGCATTGACCTGGTCATGGCGCCAAAAAACGAAATGTCATTGCCGGTGAAAGATGCTGTGCAGGTTCTCAAGCTGGTTGATAATCTCGAAGAAATGGATGATGTGCGTCGCGTATTCTCCAACCTCGAGGTTACCGAAGAAGCCGTGGAGGCTTTTGAGTCGTCGTTCTAATGCGCACACTCGGCATTGATCCGGGAACAGCCATCACTGGCTATGCCATCGTCGAGGAAGATGGCGCCGCGCTGCGACTGGTGGCATTGGGGGCAATTGAAACGCCTGCCAAGACTCCCTTGCCGCAGCGGTTGCAAACCATCTACACGTCGGTGGGTAGGCTAATCCATGAGCATGCACCGGATGCCGCCGCAGTAGAGGAGCTCTTTTTCAGCCGTAATGTGACCACCGCCATCTCCGTAGGTCAGGCCCGAGGCGTAGTGCTATTAGCGCTGGCGGAGGCGGGATTGCCTACGGCAGAATATACACCCCTGCAGGTGAAACAGGCGGTCACCGGTTACGGAAATGCTGGTAAACGTCAGGTTCAGGAGATGGTGAAGGTGCTCCTGAACCTGACGGAGATTCCCCGCCCCGATGATGCCGCTGACGCAGCCGCCGTGGCCATCTGTCACCTTCATCGCGCGCATCTGGATAAGTTGATTCAAGGATAAAGGCGTTCTCGCATAGCTAACGCCGCAGGTGCTAAGCGACACAACCCACTTAAGGAGGCTCACCATGATTGCTCAACTAGAAGGCGCGGTCCTCAAAGTGAGCGAAGGACAAATCGTTGTTGATGTCAGTGGTGTGGGCTTCCTGGTCTACGTTCCCCTGCGCGATGTCCATCACACGGGCGAGCGGGTGCGACTCTTCACCCACTTTCATGTGCGTGAGAATGAGCTGGCGCTCTACGGATTTATTGAAGAGGAATCCAAAATCCTTTTTGAGTTGCTACTCGGCGTCTCTGGAGTAGGTCCCAAGGCAGCATTGAGCATTTTGGGAACCTTCTCACCCGATACCCTGCAACGCGCCATCTTCAATGGCCAACCCGAGGTGCTGGCGCGCGCCCCTGGTATCGGGCGCAAAACAGGCGAAGCCATCGTCCTCCACCTCAAAGACAAGATTGCCAAATTAAGTGGGGCTGCAACCACCACAATCAATGAAGATGATGCCGATGTGATTGCCGCGCTCACCGCATTGGGCTTCAGTCTGATCGAGGCGCAGCGCGCATTGCAGCAATTACCACGAGATGTCGAACTTATCTTCGAAGAGAAACTCCGCCGGGCTTTGACCTTTCTGAGCTAAGATGCACACCCGGTTACGGCAAACCGCCTGGAAAACCCCTCCGCTTATAGTGAGCGGCATCATAGCACTGATATTTCTGCAGGGTCTCAGCGGTTGCCTGCCCCCCGCTCTACCACGGGTAGTGAAAATCGGCCTGGTTGCTCCCTTCGAGGGCGCAGAGCGTGACCGGGGTTATGATACCATTTACGCCGCAAGGCTGGCGATACGCGAGATTAATGCCGCCGGAGGAGCTGGCGGATGGCAACTAGAGCTCATTGCCCACGACGACCGCGCCGATCCCGAATTCGCCCACACTGCAGCGCAAAATCTTGCCACAGATGCAGACGTTGTCGCCGTCATCGGGCACTTCCACCCAGACAGCACCGCCGCGGCACAAGCAATTTACATTGAATCCGAGCTACCGCTGCTGGCATTCGATACAGAAGGACAAATCTACCCCTTGCCCGAAACGCTTCCAGGGACAAGCGCCTGGATCGAAGCCTACCGCGCCAGTGGTCCGCACACACCGGCGCCGGGCGCCTATGCCCTTCCAACCTATGGAGCCGTCATGACGCTGGCCGAAGCAATCGCCATAGCCGCAACGCAGGGGGAACCAACACGCATCACAATCGCGACTGCGCTCGCCCAGGTGGAACAGCAGGGCTTTCTGGGGACCATCCGTTGGCAACCGGGGGAGACCGCAGATACTGCCATTATCTTCCACCCCGTGCAAGATTTCGAAGCCCTGCCTGAGAATAGCGGTTGAGAACGATATTTCGCGATGCAGCAGAACCGCATCGCGAAATATTTCGGGTCGTGCTGCCGGGTCAGATGTTTACCTTGACCCAAGGCAGCCATAGCTCTCCTCGCACAACGCCTACTGCATCACACCATGCAATGTCTCACAAGCGGGGCAGTTGCCATCATGACGGATAATGGCATAGCCGGCTTGTGGATCGTCTCCTCCCCATTCAGTGAAGTCAACATTGTAAACAATCAACTGCCGTATCTTCCCTGAGGCGCCCGCAAGTTGTACCGCTTGTGCCAACCAGGAAGCATGTTGGGCAATGGTGGTATTCGCCGCCCAGGAGAATCCCGCCGGCAGCTGCCCGTAACCTTCGGGAGAGAGATAGCCCAACTCGGTGAAACATAGGGGGCGCTGCCCACCAAAAGCATTGTAGTAGGTATTGACCATGGTCCAGAAATAACGCGTGTAATGTGTGGGGTTGCCCCGGGGGTCACCGCTGGTCTGTGATGGAGGCAGAATACCCTCATTGTAATGGATGCCAACGCAATCCATATACTGCACGGCGCCGGCAGCGCGCATTGAAGCAAGATAGGGCGCATCATCACACCCCGCTCCAGTACACCTACCGCCGAAGTAACCCGTTGGCGCCAATGCCCCGGAGATGACCGCAACCCCAGGATTCACAGCTTTGATCGCTCGATAAGCTGGAGCGAGCATCTGCTGAACATAAGCCGCAGGGCTGATTTGTCCGGCGGGCCACTCCCGGTCAATGTTGGCTTCGTTCCACACCTCGATAGCTTCGGGGCCGCCCTGCGCCACATCCGCGACAAACGACACAAAGCCTGCAAAGTCAATACTGGAGGGATACTTATCACGCCCGGTGATACTGAGCAAGACCTTGAAACCCGCTGCGTGCCCTTGTTGAATCAGGCTGTGCGCCGTAGACGCGGTTGCTCCCGGATAATATAGCACCTGGAATTTCACCCAGGTCATCCCGGCATGGCGCATCTGATCGGGGTGTCCCAACGAGTGAGTTTGCCCCCCCAACTGAAAACCGCTGAGAACCGGTCCCGGAGTAGGTCCGGGTGTGGGATTGGGACCGGGTTGCATACTCCCGGGAATCGTGAGACGCTGCCCCACATAAATCAAATTGGGATTTGAAAGATTGTTGGCGCTGACGATAGCATAAACAGTAACGCCATAACGCAGCGCAATACGCGTCAACGTTTCACCGGCAGCTACCACGTGCACAGTACCGGTAGCTGGCGGCGGGGTCGGCGTGGGATCTGGAGACGGGGTTCCGCCAGGGATGCTGATTTGCTGTCCCACGCAGATGAGATTGGGATTGAGAATGCCGTTGGCTTGTGCAATAGCCTGTACCGTGACACCATAACGCCGTGCGATACTATATAAGGTATCGCCACGCTGGATCACGTGCACAACACCCTGCGCCCTTACAACAGGGATCGTTCCGGCCGTGAGTAACAGGACCAGGAGCAAGCCAAACACAACGCTGCGGAATCTCTTTCTGTGGATCATTACCTTTCCCTCGCTAGATGAGATTGATTTATGGGTGACTGTGACTGAAACCAAATTCCCGAGAAAAACCAGATCAAGGTCGCGTGAACACAAGGCGATCAAACAGTCAATGATGGCGGGTGCATTTCACCTTTGGGGCAAAAAGAAGACGATTATCACGCCAACGCCTTTCTTTTGATTGATTTTTGGCGGAGGGGCAAAGCCCCTCCGCCAAAAATCAATTTCATTCTACGCCCCGTAGGGGCGTTTGAGATCGTCGCCCCCATTCTGAAACGCACCCAATGATGGCTCAATCATTGACAAGCAACATTCACATTATACAATAAGTTGCAGGATTTTTGAAGGGATTTTGCGTACGGCTTTTCCAAATGCAAAATCCCTGACGTCTCTCTCACACTCATCGCAGAAGCCAATATCATGCGTAAGCCAAGGACCAGACCATGAAAAAAACTCTGACTACAGGCATTCTTGGATGCGGTAATATCAGCGAGATCTACCTCAAAAACTGCCAGGCGCTGCCAGGACTTGCGCTACTCGCCTGCGCCGATATCCACCCGGAGCGCACCGCAGCCAAGGCCGCCCAATTCGACATCCGACCACTATCCATACCGGAGCTACTGGCCGATCCTGCTATCGAAATCATCATCAACCTGACGCCACCCATGGCACATGCTACGCTCAATCTGGCGGCGCTTGAGGCGGGGAAACACGTCTACACCGAGAAGCCCCTTGCGGTCAATCGGGAGGATGGGCGGCACACCGTAGAACTGGCACGCGCAAACAGGCTGCGCGTGGGCAGCGCTCCGGATACCTTTCTGGGAGCAGGATTGCAAACCTGTCGAAAATTGCTCGATGAGGGAGCAATCGGTGTCCCTGTGGCTGCCACAGCATTCATGTCCGGTCACGGACCCGAAGCCTGGCACCCCAATCCGAAATTTTTCTACAAACAAGGCGCCGGACCACTCTTCGATGTCGGTCCCTATTACCTCACGGCGCTTGTCAGCCTTCTAGGACCGGTGGCAAGAGTCGCTGGCTCAGCACGCGCCTCGTTCCCAGAGCGCCGCATCACCAGCGCAGCGCACTATGGGGAAATCATCCAGGTAGAAGTCCCCACACATGTCGCCGGCGTGCTTGATTTCGCCAACGGCGTTATTGGTACCCTGATCACCAGTTTCGATATCTGGGCGGCGAACCTGCCCTACATCGAGATTTACGGCTCTGAAGGCACGCTCAGCGTGCCCGACCCCAATACCTTTGGCGGGCCAGTGCGGCTCTGGCAACACAATGGGGGCTGGAGGGAAATCCCCCTCATCCAAGGGCATTCTGAAAATAGCAGAGGGCTAGGTGCAGCGGACATGGCACAAGCCATCTGTGAGGGACGCCAGCATCGCGCCAATGGCGACCTGGCCTACCATGTGTTAGATGTGATGCACATCCTTCTCGAAGCTTCGGCAACCGGACGCCATCTCACACCGGAATCCTCCTGCACGAGACCTGAGCCAATGCACATCGCGTAAACCGTCCATCAAGATTCAGCAACTCAAAACGGCGCGGTAAAGTGTTCAGACTTCCATCGTAAGGCGAAGCGTGGGGAACAAAATTTCCCCACGCCGTGATGATGTGCACCGTTCACGCTTTACACGCTACTGATAGGCCACTCCCGTCAAGGGTGAACCATCCGGCAACGCCAGGCGCGCACCGAAGAGCCACCAATGGGGGTGCGGGGCATCCGGCGCTGGCGTGGTTCGAATCAGCAAGGTATTCTCCCCCTCCCGAAGCATAAAGGGGACAGTGCGCTCAATGGGGCGCGACCAGATTGGCGTATCAGCAGCGGCAGGATCAGGCAACACCTCTAGCGGAATGCCGTTACAGAAGAGCGTTGGAACACCTCCAGAGCGGAACTCCAGAACAACCTCGCGCGCCTGAGAACTGATGACCTTTGCGGCAATGTATCCCACTAACGGCTGCTGCGACCACAGCTGCTTCTCATAATCGCGGATGAAGTGAATCGAATGAGGCTCGTCCAATGCAGGAATGCGAGCCACATCCTGCTGATGGATGTGCCAATCGAGGTCTTGTCTCACAGCGCCATCCACCGTGAACATCGCCGCAGGCGCGAGCGCCTCCTCGGCAGGAAAAGCGATAGCATGCCAGTTAGTAATTGTCGGGAAAAGCAAAGGTCCGCTGAAGTGTTCCTTCCACGAAACGCCGCGCCAGGTCAGCGTGACCTCCGCCTCACAGCGCTGAGCGCGCATATTACCATCATAAGCGAAAGGTGCATCCACAACCTGCGCTGCCGTGGTCTGCATATGGCGCACCGTTTCTACCTGTGGATTGGCTCCACGGTGCAGGGTGAAACGCACCTCAACATCGTAGGAACTCCCATCAGCGGGTGCGCCCACGATAATCCGTCCCAATTGCTGCGGTGCATCCTCAACCGTCGTAAAGGGGATGAAACGCGCAAAAGGTCCCCCCACCCGCGCAATCGCGTCACGTTTTCCGGGAATCTCCGGCAACGCCAGCACAGTATCGGCATCCAGAGGCTCGCCATACCAGGGCGCACCAGCGCTACCCCGCAGGAGCCGTTGTACATCAGCCGCCCTGCACGCGGCATTATGGGCTTCGCCGAGCGCCACGATTGCACCCGTAGTCCCCTGCACCGCAGCCTGCGCCTCCACTAACAGCGCCTGCGTTTTGGGCAATAACGATGTACTGATGATCGTCCGCAGCATCGCTGCATCATACTGCCATGCAACAGGCACGCCATTCACACGTACCTCTGCCGGTTCAGCGCTACCCTCCAGCCAAATCTCGTAGCTGCGCGCAGGCGGCAGCGCGTCACAGCGTCCCTCAACCGGGCCAACCGTTACCGTCCAGCTGCTTTCCGCCGGTTCAGACCTGATCTCCGTCCACTCAAACTGCCCTTGATGATAGGCTTCCGTCAAGCCATCATCCTCGTAAAGGCGGAAATGCCCCATCGCACCAGGGAAGGCGGCGATAACCAGTCGGTCTTTCGGATGGGCATCGGTCATTCCCGAGCGCAATTTGGGTGGCGCAAGCTCCGCAAACTCCGGTGCAAGCGGCAAAATCGCCCCTGCCCTGAGCAACATCGGAACACGGTCAAGGTCTCCCGGCAAACGCACCCAACGCGGTCCGGTAAAAGTCTCCCGTGTCTGATAATCAATCCACATGCCTTCAGGAATCCACACATCTTCAAAAGCCATGCCGGTTTCTGAATCACACGGATGCACGATGGGCGCGGCGATCATCTGATCGCCGAAGAAGTATTGATAGCGTGCCACATAAGCATCGGGTGTTTCGGGATATTCATAATACATCGGATAGCAAACTGAAAGCCCTGTTTCGACATTGCGACGCGCCAGCGTATAAAGATAGGGCACCAGACGATAACGCCATTGGAACGCGGCCCTGGCTACACGGAATACGTCATCCCCAAAAGCCCACGGGCGACGCTCGCAGCGTGCATCTTTGGTAGAATGCAGCCGTAATACGGGGCTGAGCGCGCCATATTGCACCCAACGCGCGTAAAGCTCCGGTGTAATTGTGCCCCCCATATGCCCACCAATATCGTGGCTCCACCAACCGTAAAGCACATTCGCTGATGCTGCCGTGAAATAGGGTTGATAAGCGAGCGAATTCCAGGTCTCATAAGTATCACCGGAGAAGCCGATATAATAGCGATGATTGCCCAGCCCACCCCACCGGCTGTACAACATCGGGCGCACACCCTTGCGGGTGATGTCATTGAAGTGCAAATGGTTGAGCCAGGGCAGGGGATCTAGCCCTTTCACGTCGGAGACCTCTCCCTGCTGCCAATCAAGCCACCAGAAATCCACACCCTCCTCTTCCATCGGATGATGCAAAAGTGTGAAATACGCTTCCACAAAACGCTTATCACCGATGGTAAAGGGAATACCCTGTTTGCTTTCGGGATCCACGCCCATCGCTCGCGCAAATGCTGGATGGGCTTCCTCGTGAGGCTGGATGCCATCCGCAGGATGCAGATTGAAAGTCGCGCGCAAGCCCTTTTCATGAACCCATTTCAAAAAGCCCGGCGGGTCGGGGAAAAGTTCACGGTTCCAGGTATAGCCAGTCCAACCGTCAGGCGTATGCCAGTCCATATCAATTACCAGCACATCGAGCGGTATCTCGTGCCTCTCGAAATCGCCCACCAGGTCTTTGAGGTCTTGGTCGCTGTAAGCCCAGTACCGCGACCACCAACCTCCCAGGATAAAACGGGGAATGAGCGGAATCGCACCGCCAAACTGCATATACTCACTCAAAGCAGACTTATAATCATGCCCATAGCCAAAGAAGACCCAATCCTGCACACCCCGACCAGGGACCTCATAATCCCGACGTGGCTGCACCCAACCATCGGCAGGGTCAAAGAGCACATTGCGGGTATCATCAAAGAGCGCCCACCCCGCGCGGGAGAGCAAGCCCTCCTCTAACGCCGCATCACCGCCGCAGTTATCCAGCGTCCGGCGTGTGCCACGCAGATTGCCGGAGTTCACCATGCCCGGGCGCCAGGTGATGCGCTCACCATTGAGGGTGAAACTGATGCGGAGATTTTCCGGCGTGAACTTGCCGCTGCCCACTTGATAGCTCAAGCGCAGTGCACCGGTATCCAAAACCAGCACGCCGTCTTCTACAAACGTGGTGAACGTTGGCGGCATCTCCGTGTACCGCGTCGGGAAAGCGTAGGTGGCGCGATCCTCAAAGACGCCGGTTTCCGCCCATTCCAGGCGAATCATGCGAGGAGTCAAAACGGTAAAGCGCGCATTCGCACTTACCACCATACTCGCCGGATGGGCTTGAGGACGACCACGAAAGCGAATCCGATCAAAGAGAGCAGTTTTCATCGAATGAGGCTCCTGGTAAAATTTGGTCAACAGATGATTCTCACCACCACAGTGATTTACTATACCACAATCCGCAGTGATCAAAAACCGCGTCGGACGCGTATAATAGAGTGAGAGGCGGAGACACCTTTACCTGCTTACACCAGCTCCAACACAAATCATAGCCGAGCGTTTTCATCACCATCCGCCATACGCAGAAATGGGATGGAGCCATTATCATGAAAGCATTGCAAGGTCAACGATTATCCCACATCAGACGACTGGTGCTGTTGGTGGGATTGTTCACGTTGACCCTCGTCCGGGATAATCGCTGCCCGGCATGTGTGCTCGAAATTGAGACTGGCGCAGCTGTGCTGCCAGCCGAAATCACTCCACACCCCGGCAACACCGGTGGTCATATTCAGACTGAAGCCCTGGCAGCGATAGGCGCCAGTGAATACCATGCAGCAGGCTATCGAGGAGCAGGAGTCAAAATCGCCGTCATTGATGAGAACTTCAAGGGCCTCGCCGAGCGTATTGCAGAGGGAGAACTACCCGCCGGCATCATCACCCGGCGCTTTATGACGGGCAAGGGCAGCTTCGAAACACTGCTAGAGAGCACCGGCTCCCATGGTGTTGCGTGCGCCGAGATCATCCACGATATCGCCCCGGATGCGCAGCTCTATCTCATTCAAGTGGACAACCTCGTTAACACGCTCGAGGCTGTCCTGGATTTCCTACAACACGAAAACGTGCGCGTGGTCTCAATCTCCATGTCCACCCTCTCACCAGGACGCGGCGATGGCAGTGGACGTGTCGCCGAGAGCGCCGTGCCCCTCTACCCTCTCCTCGAGGAAGCCCGCAGTACAGGAATGTTGCTCATCAAAAGCGCCGGCAACTATGCCCAACAACACTATCAAGGCGCATTTCTCGATACCGATGGCGATAACTGGCACGAATTTGGACGCACGCGCACAGGAATTGTCAACGAGACTCTACCGGTGCGCCTGAATCAAGGCAAGACCACCGAGATCACCCTCGCATGGGATGATTGGGGTAATGATCCGTTCCAACCCATCGGTACTTCCAATTATGAGCTGTATCTTTTCGATCCGGCGGGCACAGAAATCGCGCATAGCAGCACACAAAGAAATGCCATGGGCGCCCCTATACAACGCCTTACCTTCTCCCCCCGTTTTGATGGAATTTACGAGATTCACATTCGGCGTGATCCGGCTTTCACACAAAACCATACGCTCAAGCTCTTCGTTGTCGGTGAGGATGCTGCTCTTACAGCCCACATCACGCCCGAAGGGAGCCTTGGACTACCCGCCGATGCACAAAGCGTGCTCACAGTTGGCGCAGTCCATATCATGACCGGAGACCTTGTCCCCTACAGTTCCCGCGGTCCTACAGCCGATGGACGCATCAAGCCAGATCTGAGCAGCTACAGTTACATCTCCGTAGCTTCACCGGAATATGGACCCCACGGTTTCGGAGGGACCTCAGCTGCAGCCCCGCACGTCGCCGGCATGGCAGCATTGCTGCTCAGCCGACCGGAACACAGGAGAGCCTCGGTCGAAGAGGTGAAAGCGCAATTGATAGCCTTTGCAGTTGACCGGGGGCTACCTGGGGCGGATACGCTCTGGGGCGCGGGCATTACCCAACTACCGCCATTGCAGGTAAGGGTACAGCTGCCCGATGAAACCATTTCTCTCCCTGTAAAACACAGTGACCCACAAAGGCGGTTCATCAAAGTCATTGTGGAACGCTCAGATGGCAGTCCGATGCAAGGGCTTAGCACGGCCCACTTTGAAGTCGCCATCAACGGCCAAAACCGACCCGTACTGACCGTGTGGAACATGGGCCGTACCTACTTACTCGAAATTGCAGTGCCACGAGGGCTTCCTACAGGCCGCTATGCAGTAGAATGCACAGTTTTAGGGCAACACGCCCACCTCGATGCCGGCATCAGCGTGCCCGAGAGCAATCCTCACACGCCCGCGGCGCCTGCCCTCAACGTGAATCTTTCGAGGGCCACACCAGGCCTTGGGGAACCGGTGCTCTTGATGGCAAGTCATACAGCGCACCGACCAGACACGACAGGAGTTCAAATCATTGCCATGATAGAACATCCTGATGGCGCGACGAATACGCTCACCCTCCATGATGATGGCTTGAACGGCGACGGGCTTGCCGACGACGGCATCTATAGCAGCTGGTACCGGCGCCTCACTGCCCCAGGACGCTATCACACGCGCGTGTTAATCGCAACCAGTGCGCCCACAGTGCAACAAATTTCACCCCAAAGTCAGGTCGAGTTGGTGCTCACGGTGGAAGGCAAAGGCGCCGACACCGACGGCGACGGACTGCCAGATATCTGGGAAGAGACTTTTGGCACACATAGCGCCGTGAGCGATGCACAGAAGGACCTTGACGGCGATGGCCTGAGCAATCTCGACGAATTCCACCGCGGCGTCGCCCCGCTCGAATGGGACACTGATCATGACGACCTTAGCGATGGAGGGGAAGTCCACGGGTATTTTGAGACTTCTCCCATGAACGGAGACACCGACCTTGGCGGTGTGAAGGATGGCGTCGAAGTGCAACGGGGAACTCATCCCCTCAATCCTGAAGATGATGCCCGCGGAACAGCGCCGGTCTTTCTCCCCCTAGAGCTACGGGCTTTTACGTCCAGCCCGCGCCCACTGAATCATGCCCAGATAGGCGAGTCGCTCTGGGTTGCGACCAACGGCGGTGTGGTCCACTGGGATAGCATCACAAGCAGCTATGTGAGATACACCACAGCGGATGGACTCATCCACAACACAGTTTATGCCATTCAACCTGATGCCATGGGGAATATCTGGGTTGCGACACAGGGCGGTGTGAGCCGCTTCGATGGCACACACTGGCAAAACTTCGGGCAGGCACAAGGGCTGCCTCATCCTATTGCCCGCGCGCTAGCACTTGCACCCGATGGTCAGCTGTGGGCAGCGACTGCGCTCGGCGTTGCATACTTCGACGGCGAACACTGGCAAACGCTCAGCAGAAGCCCCATCAACAATCTCTATGCCGTTGCCGTGGATCGCGCCGGTGGCATTTGGGTAGGCGGCGAGGGCGGAGCCGCTCACCTGGTAGGGAGCGAATGGGAAAGTCTCCCAACACTGGCTGGAATTTGGGTCACCAGCATTGCCAACGACACACAAGGGCAAACCTGGTTCGGCACCTGGGGTTCAGGGATTGCCATCCTTGAGGCCACAACACCGGGAAAGATGACGTGGGTCACACGCGGTGATGGAATGGCTGATGACTATGTACGAACCCTCACCCTGTCGGAGAATAACATAGTGTGGGCGCGCACTCGCGATGGAATCAGCAGCTTCGATAGCAGCGGCTGGATCACCTATATCGCCGATGTCACCATTCAGAACCAGTCACGCTACCCGGCTGATATCAACGCGGCCGTACATCGCTGGTTCGGCACACGTCCATTTAGTGAATTGCCAGACAGCGTAGCCCTCATCATGACCGCGGAAGAACGCCCCTGGTTTGGTCTCACGCAAGAAACGCAGAGCAATACCGGGCTATGGCAACATTACCAAACGGTGAACAGCGCCCCCGTTCCTGCACTGGTGCAAGATACAAAAGGACGCCTGTGGGTAGCAACGGACAGCAATCTCAGCACTTTTGATGGCAACCGCTGGACGATGCTAACGCCCTTCGAAGGCTTACCCAATCGCAACATCATGGCGCTAACAGCAGATAATAAAGGCACTATTTGGGCTGGCACAAGTGGCAGTGGTGCGCTACAGGTGAATGGGGGGCAATGGAATCACCTCGAGGTCCAGCACGGATTGATAAGTTCCTTCATCTATGCAGTAGCAGCGACCCCCGATGGCAGCATCTGGTTCGGTTCAGGAGGTGGATTGACCGGCGCAAGTCGCCTGACAACCACAACCAACACCTGGATGACAGTGAACCGCGCCGATGTATTAGGTGGGCGTACTATCCGAACAATTGCCATAGATTCACAAGGAGCGCTCTGGTTTGGCACGGAAAAAGGTGTGGTGCGCTTTGATAATGATATTTGGGCTGCACCAATCGCCACCAGCACGCCGGTCAATGCTGCAGCGGTAGATGCAGAAAGACGGCTCTGGATTGGCACAGCCGCAGGCTTAGCTTACCTTGAGGGCGAGCGCTGGGTTGATGTGAAGCCACCTCAGGGCTCAGACCCAATCAGTGTGCGGGACATCTTTATCGCGCCGGATAGCCAGCTATGGTGCGCAACCCCCAACGGCGTTTACGCATTTGATC
Organism: Anaerolineae bacterium; assembly: GCA_016931315.1. Classification (GTDB taxonomy): domain Bacteria; phylum Chloroflexota; class Anaerolineae; order B4-G1; family SLSP01; genus JAAZNO01. Next base: position 21,422 of record JAFGFB010000243.1, on the reverse strand, counting down.
CCAACAACGATGTATGGCACAGCCTCACAACCGCCGATGGGTTGCTCTCCAACGATGTTCTGAAGATTACCGGTGACACTCAAGGGCGATTTTGGTTTGCCACGGCGAAAGGGTTTACAATGTGGCAGCCCACAGGGTGCGTTTCAACTTTGGGGCAAAAGCAAGATGACTGGCATGACAACACCTTCTCTTTGATGGATTCTTGGCGGTGGGGCAAAGCCTCACCGCCAAAAATCCATTTTCTTCGAGATTTTCACCCCCATTTTGGAACGCATCCAACCCATAGTGAAGTGATTAAAAACGCTGCTGAGAGCGTATAATAATGAGACAATGGAAACCCGGTGCGAATAGACACCCATGAGCGAACAATTAACGCTGATTCAAAACTGGCTAGCAGGCGACGAGCGCGCAGCGGAGGCGCTCTATCATGCACACCGCGACAACATCTACCGGCTCGCTTATACGTTGCTGGGCAATGCTGAAGATGCGGAGGAAGTTGCTCAAGACGCTTTGACCTATGCTCTGGTCAACATTCGGAACTATGTACCAGAACGCGCCAGCTTTGCTACCTGGTTGCACACCATCACGGTGAGCCGCTGCCGGGATCGCCAGCGGCGCAAACGCCTGGCGAACTTTTCGCTTACCGAATGGTTGGGTTGGGGGCGCGATATTACTGACCCTGATCCGGGACCAGAGGCGGTCACCATTGCCAGCGAACGTCGGGAAACGCTCTTGCAGGCGCTCCAGCGCCTCAATCCGCTGTTGCGTGAGGCGCTGGCCTTACGCTACTGGGCAGGGCACACGTTTCGAGAAATTGCCGATATCATGGACTGCCCATTGCCTACGGCGCAATCGCGCGTGCGACTGGGATACGAGCAGCTACGAGCGGCATTGCAGCCCATGGCGGATGGTGAGAAATAAGCGGAGAATGATCAATCGCTTAGCTACTCCCTTGCTAATTCAGGAGGATAACAAGATGAATCAACACCTGACAGAAAATGATTTAAGCAACTACACACTCAATATGCTCACCGATGCCGACCGTGAAATGCTGAGCCGTCATCTGCAAATCTGCCCCACCTGCCGGGCTGCACTTGCCGAGAAAATCCAGCAACAAGCCGAGATCCAAGCGTGCCTTGATGCAGAGATCGCTACGCTAAGCCCTTCATCGCGCATGACTTTTGAGGCCATTGCACCTGCTATGCTGAAATCGCGGCGGGCGAACAGATCTCACGCTTATTTAGATTTCTTCCGCGCCTATGGACCGGCACTCGCCGCCGCGACCGGGGTCATACTGGCAGTTGCCGGATTATTTCGCAATGTTACCTGGCCCGCGGTAGGGTTACAGCAGAATCACTCGCTTACCCTGCCATTTACAGCGGGAATCATGTTCAGCCTACCGGTGCTCAGCCATTATGGACAGAATGCCCTGCAACGTCGCCCCCTTGCCTGGATGTGGGTGGTCAGCCTGGCCCTATGGCTGGGGACAGCCGTTCTAGGTCTTTACGAAATCGCGCTGCTACGCGAAATGGTGCTGCGCGCCTATATTCGCTTTGGACCACCTTCCTCACTCCTGCTGCAACAAGCGCAAGCTCTGGGCAGTTGGGGCGTGTTTTTCATGGGCGCGCTATGGGTTGCGGTCGTCATCGGCGGCGGGGAGTTCCATTACCGTCACGCGGGGCAGCAAGCCTCATGGCGCCTTTTTGGATTGACCGTGCTGGTACAGCTCAGTTTACTCGCACTCCCCCTTTTGATCTAGGACCGTGCTGTACGACCCTTCAAACCACGTATTGCTTTCAACTCGTGTCTTAGGGCGCGTAAATCTATAAGTTCCCGTTTTTACTGGAAAAACACGGCAAGATTCGGGAAGTTATACTTTTATCGACCCTTAAGCCTGGGCATATCTTCTACAGGAGCATGATATGAAAAAGATTTTTGTCGCCTATGGGCCCTATCTCGAAGAGGCGCTCAAGATTATCCTGACTATCTTCGCCATAGTCGCAGTTTTGATCTTCATTGGGCAGAAAAGTCTCGCGGTATTCTACCGGTACCCCCTGGATTACGGCGAGGCTCCGCTGCTAGATCAGGCTATGCGCCTCGGGGCAGGACAAAACATCTACCGCAATGATCTCTCCACGCCGCCGTATACGATTTCCAACTATCCACCGCTATATCCGCTGGTATGGGCACCACTGGTAGCGCTATTTGGATCGGAGCTTTGGACGGGGAGGTTGATCTCGACGCTAGGCGCGCTAGCTACAGCGCTATTCATCAATCGCATCGTGCAAACGCTCACTGAAGACCGTGCCGCGGGGCGCGCCGCAGGAGTGCTCTTTCTTGCCATCCCCTATGTCGGCAGCTGGTCTTCACTGGCGCGAGTAGATTTGCTCGCATTGGCGCTGAGCATGGGCGGATTAGCAGTACTTGCACGCCGCGGTCAAACACGTCAGGGCTTGATCCTGGGGTCATTGCTACTTGTAGCAGCCATTTATACGCGACAATCCTATGGGCTGGCAGCCCCCCTCGCCGCATGCGCCTGGATGTGGCGCCGCTATGGTTGGCGCCGCGCGGCAGCCATAGCCGGCATCATTGGCGGTGTCGGCTTAGTGCTATTCCTGGTACTAAATATCCTGAGCCAGGGCGGCTTCTTCTTCAACATTGTAACCGCTAATGTCAACCCCTTCAAAATGGATAATTTACTGAATCACTGGCGTGATGTGCGGAGCACCTTACCAATTTTACTGGGTTTAGGTGTGGTCGGCCTGGGATGGACCACCTGGACACTCCTGGCTACGCGCAAAGAAACGTCCTCAACCAGCTGCTCTGCCTGGGTGTTGGCAGGCGCCTATGTCTTGGGAGCAACCATCTCCGCACTCACCATCGGCAAGATTGGCTCCAATATCAACTATCTATTGGAACTAGCCGCAGCGCTTAGCTTAATGGCCGGCCTGTACATGGCGGGCAACATGGGCGCTTTGAGCGAGCGTTTACCGGCGGTAAAATTTGCCGTCCGTAATGGAGCTATGATACTATTGACCATTCAACTGGGTTTTCTCATGCGCAATACCCTTCAGGGTTCCGTACAAGACGTCAAGGCCCGTCGAATACACGAAGCGCGCCTGGAAGACCTGTTTTGGGAAGTCAGGCAAATTAAAGCTCCGATACTTGCGGATGAGTTCATGGGACTGCTTAGCCTCAACGACAAACCACTCCACATTCAGCCTTTTGAAATCACGCAGCTTGCAAATGCCGGATTGTGGGATCAGACCTCATTTCTGGAAAGCATCCGCGCTCAGGAATACCCCATGATCCTTATACACCACTTTATGGGCTATCCCGTCTACACTGAGCGCTGGACCCCGGAAATGCTTGATACCATTTTCACAAACTACGTCGCCGATGGTTGGGCGGGCGAAAGTGTCATTTTCAGACCACGCGACGTGAGCCTGCATCCCACCGCCACCCTCACAGCGTGCCCTGATGCCCCCTGGCAGTTGCCGACCCGCGCTGATATGGGAGTATGGTGGCTCACCCAGAGCCTGCTCTTCATGGGAGAAGGCTTCGAGGGCAATGTTCCTGTTTATGCAGTTGCTGATGGCATGCTCATGCGCCCCGCTGACTGGCGCGACGCGATCGCGATTCTCCATGATGATCCTGTACGTCCCGGGCAAAAGGTGTGGACGTATTACGCCGGAATGGCGCCAGCCTGGGGAAATGAGTCCTATGTCGCGGCAGAGTTTCCACCCGGCTCGGAGGGAATCCCCGTGAAGAAGGGGCAATTGCTGGGCTATCAGGGAACAGCACACGGGGGGGCGATGGCCATCTGGCCCCATGCCACTTTCGGTGTGGCTGAACCACTTCATGCGGATGGAAGCTTCCCTTATCATGTACTTTCCGACAAAGACCCCACCGACGCTCGGGACCCGAACACCTTCCTTGACCCCTCACCGTATTTAGGCACAGCGATTCACAGCCCGGTGATGGGAACTCCGGTCTGGTTGCCATTGCGCTGCCTGGGAGAATCAAGATAAGAGCAGTGGCAGATTTTGAGAATGAATCAATAAGGAGAAAGTGAACCATGACCAACACAACCAAGGCACAGAGAATTCGGGCAGCGATACTCACCCTGGGATTATGGCTACTCACCATAGGGCTGACCCTTCTCACCATCACGGTCCTTCTGGATGTGCTAATGCGCGTCTATGCAGCGTTTTGGGCAGATGGTGGCTTCTATTCACGGGCGACCCAAACAGCAATCGGCATCCGGCAAGTGCTGGTGCTGCCTTTAGGCATCATCGCGGTAATAGTAGCTATCGGAGGGGCAGAATATCATCGCGAGCATTTCAATACACGGCAATCATGGCGCATGTTCGCGCGCACACTCGCCGTGCAAGCGGGGCTACTGCTGTTGGGAGTCTTTATCTAGCAAAAGTGCCCGCGAAGAAGACCTGGATTGGGCGCGCACAGCACACGCACTGTGCGCGCCCAATCGCACCTTCAGGGTCGAAAAAAGTCAGATGAACAAGTTATAACTCGGGCCGCAGGAGATAAGTCGCAATGAATGTTGTCCCTTTTTCTGGAGAGGACTCAAAAGTCACCTTGCCATTGAGGTAACGCTCACTCAACAACCTCATACTGTAGGTCCCCAACCCACGCCCAGGTCCCTTGGTAGAAAAAGAACGCTGAAAGACTTGCAACTGCACGGACTCCGGCATGGCTCCTGAATTATGCACCGTGAAAAACACCCTCGAGTTCAAGCGTCCACAACTCAGCGTCACACAGTCACCAGGCGCTGAAGCTTCCATCGCGTTCTTCAGCATATTTCCCAAGACGCGTCCCAGCAACGTCGGATCACTCTCGAAGCGCACAGCTTCAGCCTCCGGTGCTATGCACAAAACACAATCCTTAGCGGCGGGATGATGACGATAAAGCTCAAACAACTGCTTCAGCAACGGCAGTGTGTCAACAACTTGCCAGTTTACTTGCAGGGAGCCGTTCTCGGCAGCCAGCAAATCACGCTGCGTTCGAATCTCCTGCACCAGACTCTGCGTCGAGGCGTAGATAAGATTCACAATATCGCGAACCTGCTTGCCATCATCCAAGAGCATGAATTCCGAGGCACTCTGCAACGCAGCAGCCGTGTTGAGAATATCATGGAAAAAGATGCGTTCGAGCGCCTGCCTGCGACGCTCGTGACCGATATCCATCAGTGAAAAGATAACAAACTCCTCATCCCCTATCTGCAAAGGTGTGGCCCAAACCCGTAAATCCAACGCGTCCACCACCCCATGCCGGCGCCGAGCGATGGAACACTCCTCAACAGAGTATTCCCCAAGCAGCGAAGATTGAATTGCCCGCACCGCGCCACACTCACGGCAAAAGCGCGTGGTTCCACAACCACCCACGTTCTCAAAAGCGTGAATGCAATACAAGGTCTCGCCAGGACGCAATCCCAAAACATCACTTAGAGCTTTAGCTCCAACAAAGCGCAACATTGGCGTGTTGCCGTAGATAATCTGGCGCCATGAATTGAGCACCATCACCGCCACCGGCATCGCATCCAGAACCTCACGCAACTGCGCCCGCTGGCTAAAGGTTGCCATCTGCTGCTGAAGTTGTTCTGGGGTCACCCGCTCCGCCGGCGCGAACTCAGTCTTGACACATGCGTCATCCATATAAATACCCCCAACACAATATTGAGATCACAGATTCAATACCAGACTCGCTCCAATAAAACCCGCCCAGAGGCATCGAATGCTACCCCCTCAGCGGTTAGCAATGTATGCTTGAGCGTCAATCCGCCCTGATACCCCCCCAACGCCCCATTCGCCCGAACTGCCCGGTGACAGGGGATCACGATAGGAAAGGGATTCTGTGCCAATGCATTGCCCACGGCTCGAGAGGCGGTTGGCGCTTCCAGATGCGCTGCAATGCGTCCGTAGGTACTGACCCAACCCCGTGGGATTGCCGCTTCAGCCAGCAGCACACGTCGCTGAAAATCACGACAACGCTCAAGCGCCAGCATGCCCAGGTCAAATACAGGCGCTTCTCCGGTGAGAAAAGCCTGAATTCGCGCCCCTAAATCAGCAATGGCGGGAGGTATGATAGGGGAAGATAGTGCTTCCACGGCATCAGCATCCTTGGGCAGAAAAATCCGCATCACATGAGGCTCTGTTGAAGTCCCCTCCCATGCAAGGCACATTTCCCCAAAGGCGGTTGGGAATCTGAACACCTGTGCTGTTGAAAACATCACTGAAATGGTCATTGAATTGCCCACCCCACACCCAGCTCGTGAAGCTTCGCGGGAATCGGCGCGCCGGTGTTCCGATCCCATGAACACATATCATAGTAAAGCAAGAGCGCTTCGCGCATCGCCTCTGCCGGCACCTTCACGCCCGCGGTCGGACCCGATTCAAAAGGCGTGCTGATCCGCCAATGGGGTGCGTCATCAGCCGGGGTAAAGCCCTCGCGCGCATTGAAGACCCGCGCCAAAGCCAGCGCCCGTTCCCCCACCTTTTCGAGCTCAAAAAGCGAGACGTCCCAACCGGTAACCGCGGATACCAGGTCACGAATCTGCAGCTTGCTATAAGGCATGAACATGCACAAACCCACACAATTCCAGAAAACCTGCCAGTCCACCTCATACTTGAACAAACGCACCTTCTCGGGTCCCAAATAATCCGCAGGCAAGGGCTCAAGGATGCCCAGAGAACGCACGCCCTCAATACTCTGGGTGAAACTGGTATCGTGCATGTTGTGCATATGATCCGCGCCCGTAGGCGAGATTATATAACCCAAATTCAGCGCGAATTTGACTCGCGGCTCATGCATGGGGAACTCCTGCCCTTTCACATGCACGACATAGCGCTCTGTATCGCGACCGATAAAGCGCGCAGCCCGCAGCGCCCCTTCTGCAAGCACATCACCAAAGCCCTTGCGTTGGACGATGGCTTTCACCAGGGCGAGCATCGCTTCAGCATTGCCAAAATGCAGCTCCAATCCGTCAGTATCTTCCAGTGTGAGCAGCCCCCTCTCGAAACACTCCATCGCCCAGGCAATCGTCATCCCGGTAGAAATGGTATCCAGCCCATAAGCATTGCACAGCTGATTGGCATAGGCAATGGCTTCCAGGTCATCAATGCCACACACCGAGCCAAACGCCCCCAGGGTTTCATACTCCGGACCGCCATACTCTGGGGTTACAGGGAAACGGTCCTTGACCTCTACCTTGCGCTTGCAGCGGACCGGGCAGGCATAGCAGGTATCATTGGCGATAAGAATGGTATCCGCCATGGTGCTGCCGGTAATTTTCTCCGCCCCCTCGAAACTGCCTTCCTGGAAGTTACGCGTAGGTAAGCCTCCGATGGTGCTCAAATACTGCAATCCACCTGAAGTCCCAAAATCCTGCATTCCAGCAGTCCAGAGATTGCGCACATTGTCGCTCAACCATTTGGCAATCTTCCGCACAGCCTCCTTGTCGGCGACCTCAACACCCGAAGTTCCCCGAACCACCACCGCCTTCAGGTTCTTGGATCCCATCACCGCGCCGAGACCGGTACGCCCGGCGGCACGAGTCGCGTCACCGATGATACAAGCCATCCGCGCCAAACGTTCACCCGCAGGACCGCATTGCGCCACACGCAAGCGTGGCTCTTCCAGTTCGCTACGGAGTGTGCGCTCCACCTCCAGCGTCTCACACCCCCACAAATGCCCGGCATCGCGCAGCTCCACAGCCCCATCCTTGATCCAGATATAAGTCGGTTTCTCCGCCTTACCGGTGATGATGATGGCATCCCAACCCGCACGTTTGAGCTCCGCTCCCCAATAACCGCCCATGTCCGACTCACCGAAGCCGCCGGTCAAAGGTGATTTAGCGCCAACAGCATTCCGTCCCGATCCACCGGCAGGCGCCCCGGTCAGCACGCCAGCTGCAAAAATGAGCAGGTTTTCTGGGCCAAAGGGATCCGCATCACGCGGTAATTCCTTGAGCAGATAATGCGCAATCATCCCCCACCCCCCCAGGTAAGTGCGGAAAAACTCCTCTCCCGGCTCCTCCACGCTGATATCTCCCGTGGTCAGATTAATCCGCAGAACGCGATTATGAAAACCTCCAGGCATGATAAAACCTCCAATTCTTCTAGAACACAAATGTGAACAGCAGGTCTCATTTCCAACGCGCGACAGCGGTGAAAGCCTGAACCGCGCGTCCCGTCACGGCCAGTAAACACTCCTCCAGCGGCATTTCAGGGGACCAATTTACAATCATAATACCGCTCTGCCGCAGACGATGCAACAACAAAGCACGTTCAATCCGCGCCAAACGAATCGCGAGACGTGAGGGTGGAGTTTTCATGGACTCCTCACCAGCAATCGCATCAAGGCTCAACACCCAAACGCTGTAGCCGCGCCCGCGCAACCGGAAGAGCATCTCAGCATCGTCCAGTGCCAGAGGGCTAACAAAAATCAGCTGCGAGTGTGGCGGGAAGGCTCGCGACGAGAGAAAATTCAGGCTATCAAAAAAGCCACTCTCAGCGGGAGCCGCTGCTGCCAAAGCGCGCAAAATGCGCGCCTGTTGCACACATCCATAACCCGGCATGACCCACTGATTGCCCTCCCCATACAGCAACAATCCAACTCGATGTCCATCCCGCAACAAGCTCGCCGCCAGGGCTGCCGTCGCACGAACGCCATGATCCAGCAAGGTCTCCGAGCCTGACTGTAAGGCAGTATGCCGCCGCACATCAAGAATCAATCCCACATCCGTGATGCGCTCTTGCTCGAACTCAGTGGTGAAAGCACGGTCGTGGTAGCGCGCAGTTGCACGCCAGTTGATGCGACGGGGAGGATCGCCGGGCTGATATTCACGCACGCCATAGACATCCACGCCAGTTCCACCCTGGCGGACAGGAATGGGACCAGTGAAACCTAACGTTCGTCTGGGGCGAATGCCTATCGAACGAAGCGCCTTCAAATGAGGCAAGACAAGGACCTGGGGCTTGAGCCGCAGCACCAGAGTTTTCTCAAATAAGCCCAGCGGTTCTTCAAAGGTTACCTGGACATCGGGGAAATCAAAACGCCCACGGCGCGCACCGAAATCATGCACCAATTCCAGAGTCTCCTGTGGCGCCAACAGCGCCAGACAACGCGTGACTCCATCCTGCAACGCTAATGTCGCGGGAACAGGAGCCTCGACCAAAAAAGTCACTGCCTGAGCTTCTGCGTTCTGCAACGAGAGTGTTGCCCTGACCGGCATACCCTCCGTAGCAATCGGCGGGTTCACCGTGCGCGTTATCACCAGGGTTGACTGCACCGGGTAACGCCATAGCGCCATCCCCAGGTAGAACCATAAGGGCAACGCCAGGATGATGAGACTTCCCTTCACCCAAGCCAGCCCCAGTAGCAAAAGCCCATAGGCTAAAAGACCCAACAAAATGCGCCTTGACACGCGATTTACTTCTCCTTGAGCACAGGAACCGGCACGAGACGCAATACTTCGCCAAGCATATCCTCAGTTGCGCCGCGTCGCAGCCACAATTCAGGATCCAGAATCAGCCGGTGTCCTAGAGCCGGTCGCACAAAACTCTTGACGTCATCGGGCAAGACGTAATCGCGTCCTTGAATAGCTGCCCACGCGCGCGTAAGTTTGAGCAGCGCCAGCGAACCACGTGGGCTGGCGCCCACTGCCACCTGCCGGTGCTTCCGTGTCATCGCCACAAGTTCAACCATGTAGCGTTCCACGTCGGCATCTACATGAACCTGTTCAACAAGCTGCCGCATCTCAAGCAGCTCATTCGCCGTTGTTACCGCCTGAAGGGGAACCACATCGCTGCCACGAATGCGGCGACGTTGTAGAATCTCGTGTTCCTCTTCGACTGTGGGATAGCCCACCGAGAGCTTCATGATAAAGCGGTCGAGCTGCGCCTCCGGCAAAGGAAACGTGCCCTCGTATTCGATGGGATTCTGAGTGGCAATGACCAGGAAAGGCTGTGGCAAGTGCAGAGTTTCGCCCTCCAACGTCACCTGATATTCCTGCATCGCCTCCAGCAAAGCCGATTGTGTCTTTGGGGAAGCGCGGTTGATTTCGTCCGCAAGAATGATGTTGGCAAAAATCGGTCCCTGCCGTAAGACGAAACGGTTGGTATTCCGGTCATAGACATACCCCCCGGTGATATCGCCGGGCAGCAAATCAGGCGTGAACTGAATGCGCTTGAAATCCAACCCTAAAGCCGTAGCAAAACTGGAAGCGATGAGGGTCTTCGCCAGGCCAGGGTAGTCTTCCAACAATACATGCCCGCCAGAAGAGAGAATGGCTGCCATCAAGCGCTCCAAAAGCTCGCGTTTGCCGATGATGGCTTTTTCGACTTCACTCAGAACGCGCGCGCTCCAGCTTTGTACAACGGTAATCTCAATGGTCATTTTTACCCTCCAGCGTGGATTCGAGGTATTCTACTACAACTTCTGGGTTCCAGGGACCAACGGGGTCTTCTTCATCCATAATTGAATACGGCAAATGCGCCGCAAACAGCCCTTGGAGCTCGGGCGGCAATGGCGTTGAGGAAGCTGAAGCAACCGCTCTGCCGTACGCAGAGGGCAGTGGCTGTTCCAGTTGTAGCGTTTCGCGCGTCAGGTTTTCCAGTTTGCGGCGCAAGTATTTTCTGAAAAAGGGCTGGTTTGAGGCACAAGCCAGCCATTCATGCCATTCGGCGGCGCGTCCCAGAACCACCGGTGGCGGAGAAATTCGCGCGCGGGGCCGCAAACTTCCTATCAACACAAGCATCCCCATTCCAACGCCACAGATGACGGGAAGCATCCAATACAACATTTGTGGTCGGCTCCTCAGGAGCAGGCCCAGCAACCACACATAATAAGCGCCGCGTACAACCAACACGTCGGCAATCCAGTCATGCAGGAACACCACAAACAACAATGCCCCCAGAAGCAAAGCCAATACCAAAAGCCGCACACCAGAGCGAGCGCCCCATGAGACTTTCATGATTGCCCCTCGCAAGCGGTAATAATCGCTGTGAGGCTGGTGATGGCACGCTTCGCTGCCTCGGCATCCGCAGGTCCCGTACCGTAACGAACCGCCTCAAAAAGTTCGGTGAGCGTTGTGATCGGCGCTGCCGGCAAGCCCAGTGCAGCCAGCTGCACGGCAAACTCCCGTGGTGTCACCGTTTCCACCCTGCGTATCCCCCGCGTCTCGTCCAAGACGTAGACCATCTCAAAGTAACAGCGTAGAATAACCTCCCGCACATTTTCGCCGCCTTGCAGAGCATCTATAGCCAAACGCGCCTCTCGAGCCAGCTGCAACAAGGGGGACAATCGAGACTCTGATATCTGCGTCTGCCTGCGCCACAGGATAAACAACGCTCCGGCTATCAACAATAGCCCAGATCCTGCTGTGATAACCGTACCCACCCAGCGGGGCGGTGGTGTAAATGATGCAGTTTCGATAACCGGCTCTTCGGTCTCCGGCACAGATGTCTCCAACAACTCAGTCGTTGGCGTCAAAGGTGCTGGTGTAGGCGTGGGAGGCACCCCCAAGACTGTCGCGCCTGCCAACCAAACCAGCAGCACAATCAAAGCCGCAATGCCCACAAGCGCCACCACAGCGTAGACCAATCGCCGGCGCAAACTGGCAGGTGTCAGAAAAATAAAACCCAGGACATACAACGCCAGCGTCACGCCCACCAACCAGCTCAAATCCAGCACTGCGGGAACGGTCCTGGTTTCGCGCAGAATCGGCGCGGTCTGAGCTGGCAACATCGTGAGCGATGATAATGCCGCAGCCACAATTACAAGGGCAGCACAGGCAAAGCTCAATACGATCAGCAGTTTCCGGCGGTATTGGATGGACAAGTAATCAGCTCCACCAGTTTATTCGCCAATTCCGCGCAGCACGTAACCCAATCCCAACACCGCAATTGAAGCCAGCACCAAGGCGACGCCAAAGCTAAGCCTGATACGAACCAATGATGCCAGGGTCGCCAACAACAGACCGGCGCCGCAGACCAAGCCCAACTGCCGCAAATGATCCCGCACAAGAGCGTGCTCATGCTCGATGCGAGCGACGCCCGCCATCCGTGCGCCAAAAGCCTCGAGGTCCCAGGCCGCCAACGCCGCCATGATACCCACCAACAACCAGCCAATGCCAACATCCAATACAGCAGCAAAAGCAATTCCGGCAATACAGAGAGCGAAAGCCAAACCCATCAGCCGGTAACGCAGCGAAAAGCCAATCCAGAAAAGTCCTAGCACCCCAAATCCTAAAGCCAGGATCCAAACGCCCTGCAAAGCAGCGCCAATAGCAGGCGCTCCCACAGCCAACACTGCCGCTCCCCCAAAAATCTGGCGTGTGATTTTCATTATCGGCTCCCTATTAGCGATCTAGCGCGCCAGGCGCTCGTCATGGCTGCATGGATGCTATCATCCAAAGATTGGTGCACAGGCCAATCCGCCACAGCAATCCCTTTTTGGCGCAATTGTTGCAGCAACAAACGCCGCTCCAGTTGCGCCATGCGGGTCGCCACAGGCAACAAAGGATCTGAAGATAGATATGCGACTTCAAATGATACGGGATCAGGGCTGACGACGAACACGGCATAACCCTGCGCCTGAAGGCGGAAAAGCATCTGATGATCTTCACCCAACAAGGGACTGATGAAAATCATCTGCGAGCGAGGTGGAAACAAACGTGCCGGGAAGAAATCCAGACTGGCAAAGACCTGACTATCCCCTGGTCCAGCGCTCGCCAGCGCACGCAAAATACGCTCACGCTGCAATCGCCCATAACCCGGAAAAACCCATTCAATGCCACGCCCGTAGAGCAGCAACCCAACCCGGTGACCATCATGCAACAATGACTCTGCCAACGCGGCGGTTGCGTGAACGCCGTGCTCCAACAGCGAAACACCCCGAATTTCCAAGGCAATTTGACGGCGAACATCAAGAATCAACCCAACGTCCGCAATGCGTTCTTGCTCGAACTCGGTTGTGTGAGGGCGATCCGGACGCCGCGCCATGACATGCCAGTTGACACGGCGCAGTGGATCTCCGGGCTGATACTCTCGCACACCGTAGAAATCCACCCCGACGCCGCTTTGCCGCGAAGGAATCGGCCCGGCAAACCCCAGTGTGCGGCGCGGACGAATTGGCAAGGGCCGCAATCTCCGCGCCCGCGGCATGACAATGAGGCGCGCATGAGCTGGCAGCCACGCCGTACGCTGAAACAAGCCCAGCGTCTCACTAACTGTGACCGCGACACTCTGGAACTCATAGGCGCCACGTGCCGCCTTCAAGGCATAAGCCAGTTGCGCTGAGCCTCCGGATGGCAATGCTGTAACCAGTCCCGTAAAACCCTCAACGATATGCAACCCACCGGGAACCTGGTCTCGCACCTCCAGCACAGAAATCGCTGCCCCCTCATTAATCAGATCGAGATACATAACCGTGCTGTTTCCCTCCTGCAACGCCAGGGACTGCAAATTGCGGTAGACGTGCACGGGAATCGTATCCGGCATTTGCAACAATGCGGCGCCCACATAAACCAACAATGGCATAAGCAGCAGGAAGAAGCGCCCATCCAAGAACGCCAGGCCAAGAAGCAATAACGCAAAGACCAACAGACCCAGGAGCAAAGCGCGGCTCACATATCCTCCCTGGGCAACAGCGAAAGATCGTCAAGGTCCAGCGCAGCCTCAAGATAATCAAGCATCGCTTCTACATCGCCAACCACCTCGGGCTGAGGACGGTGAAACCGAAAAGGCAATAGCTGAGACCATAACGAATCCTGGCGCAACGAAGCGCGCCCCAGAGCAGCACGCAGATAAAGGTTCAGGGGCTGCGGGAGGTCAAAATCACCTTCACGTATGCGCAAGCGCATTTCACTCTGGGTACATCGCTGTTGGTGCGCCAGCACCGCAACCCCCACATCTCCAAGGTGACGTGCCAATCCGTCCCGAGAATATACTCCACGGCGGGTTAAATCCAGCCAACGCAACCACTCCGAAACTCGTCCCCCCGCATCCGAAGGTAAAGGAGCAGGGGGTGGAAGCACCATAGTGCCCGCCAACAAACGTAAGCCCACCATCAGGGCGCCGAAAACCAGCACGCCCCATATAATCGTCTGCGGAAGACTTTCGAAAACACGCCCCAGAGACCACAGGAAATAGGCGATGGGGACAACAACCAACTCGCGAATCAAATCACGTAGTAGCCAACCAAGGAGGATTGCGAGAGGCAGCCCTAACAAAAGCATCAGAAGCCAGAATCCGGGGGGCAGTTTTTTCATGCACGCTCCCGACATGCCACAACAATGGCACTCAAGCAGGTAATGGCACTTTGCTCCTCAGCTACCCCTGGAGCACGCATCCCATAACGCGCGGCTTCAAAGAGCTGTACCAGGCTCGCGACCGGTTCGTGAGGCAACCCCAAACGCTGCAATTGCTGTTCGAACTCCCGTACTGTCATCGCGTCCTGGCGTTGAAGCCCACGTGTCTCTGAAACCACCCTTTCCATTTCGGCATAGCAACGGATGATGACATTACGCAGGTCGCCGCCCTCCCGCAGCGCCTCGAGCGCGACTTCGGCCTCTTGAGCCAGCAATCTGAGGGGTAAGGTCTCGTGCGGGTTGCGATGCCAGAGCATCCACACGGCGCCGCCAATCACAGCGACCAACAACAACGCTACCCCCACACTTACAGACCAGACTACCATCCCAGAAGGCGCTGAAAAAGCGTCGAGGTCCAGTGCTTCAGCCTCGGGAATATCGGCTATCTCTTCTGGCTGTCGCTCCTGAGGTGTCAGAGGCAGGCGCTGCGCAGTTTGAATGGCCCACGCAGCGAGCGTCAACATCACCAGAAAAAGCACGCTCCGCAAAACACGCCGCCGCAGACGCCGGTCCAAAAGAGCCATAATCAACGCCAAAGGCGCCAGCACGAACGAGGTCAACACCAGAATTCGCAGCGCGACAAACAGCCACTCAGCACGCACCTCACCCCCGTAAGTTTCGAAGTCCATTATCCACGAAAAATCGAGCATAAAAGGACGACCAGGGTGGAGGGTAAGCGACCGTAGCGCACCCGAAAGCAGCAACAGTGCGAGTAAACCGACACTGAGCGCCAGAAGTCGCCGGTATTTACTGCGGCGAATCATAATGCCCTACACGCGCGTGCGATCATCCTGAAGCGCCAGGAAACTATGGGGATAGGGCAATGGAGATTCGCCGGCAAGCGTCAGCCTTTTCATCAGCGCGGAATCCAGCGTCCAGCCTACAGCACCGAGGTTGTCTTCCAGATGCCGCATCGTCCGTACACCGATGATCGGCGCGGTAACGCCAGGACGCTGTAAAAGCCAGCGCAGGGCGATTTGGGGTGGCGTCTTACCGGTTTCCTTCGCCACGGCAAAGAGGTGATCCAACACGGTCCAGGTCTGTTCAGTAGCATACGCACTCCAGGCTTCGCTCCAACCGTGTTTCTCAGCCGTCTCAACCCGACTGCCTTCCGGAGGAGCGCTCATGCCCCGGAAATACCTGCCGCTGAGCCAACCCCCGCGCAGAGGGCTCCACGGAATCACACCCATGCCCTCATTAGCACAAACGGGTAGGAGTTCCCATTCCACCGAACGGTCCAGCAAGTTATAGAGGGGCTGCAGACAGCAAAAACTCTCCCAATGCATGGTGCGGCTCAGGTCCACAGCTTTTTGCAACTGCCAACCAGTGATATTGCTCGCACCGATGTAGCGCACTTTGCCACTCTGCACCAAACGATCAAGCGTACTCAGAGTCTCCTCAAGCGGTGTACCGGGATCCCAACCATGAATTTGATAGAGGTCTATATAATCCGTATCCAGACGGCGCAAACTGGCTTCAACCGATGCCAGAAGGTGTTTGCGGCTCAAGCCCACATCATTAGGGCCTTCCCCCATAGACCAGCGGACCTTGGTAGCAATCACGAGGCTATCACGCGATTGACCCTTGAGCCACCGGCCCAGGATTGCCTCTGAAACTCCGCGGCTGTAAACATCTGCCGTATCAATGAAATTCCCCCCTGCCTCGACGAACCGCGAAAGCAGCGCATAGCTCTCGTCTTGTGGCGTCTCCCGTCCAAAGGTCATGGCCCCCAGACAGAGCTCGCTCACCTTCATGCCTGTGCGCCCCAGAAAACGATATTCCATGGTCAGTCACACTCCTTTCGAAAAGTCAGCGCCTGGCAATCCCCAACCAGGAAACGTATACCGAAGCCCTCGAGGCTAAACAAACAACGGACTCATAGCCTGCTCTTCCACCAACGCCGCCATCTCCGCATCAGAAGGGCGTTGTTGGAAATTCGCGGCTGCTTCCAGTACCTGCGGCAGCAGGTGAATATCCCCGACGCTATTGAGGAAAACGCGGTCATCGCCCAGAATCCAATGCACCGCTTTGTCAATCGCTTCCTGTGTCTCGAGTGGTTGATACCACGTGCTGCGGTTGCGCGTCACATTTGAGGGCCAGGGGCTGCGGCAAAGCGATTTGATAGTCTGCACGGCCACATCGCGGGCAGCACAGGCCGCCAGCAACGTCTCGAAGTCGGCGGCATACTGCGAATTCTGCATCAGCACATAATTGTAAGGCAAGAGCACTGCGTCGAAATCAAAACGTTCCAGACTGCGCAAATGCATCTGCGGCACGATCAACTCATGCCCCGTGACGCCAAGGAAGCGAACAATGCCTTGCTCGCGTGCCTGGATGAAGGCCTTTAGTGCTCCATCGGCCCCCATCGCCGTCTGCCAGCCCTCTTCGGTAATGAGCACGTGCATCTGCCAGAGATCAATGTGGTCGGTCTTAAGCAGTTCCAACGAGGTTTCCAATTCAGCCCAGGCGCCGTCGTAAGTGCGCTGTTCTGTTTTGGTAGCCAGAAAGAACTTATCACGGTGCTCGGGCATCCAGGGCCCGATAAGGAGTTCCGCTTTTCCGTAGGAATGCGCGGTATCAATGTGGTTGATACCGTAACGTAGCAGCAGCGCGAGGACCTGGTCCGCCTCCTCCTGTGAGACACCGCCAAGAGCTGCTGCCCCAAAGAGCACGCGTGTGCTCATGTGACCGGTCCGGCCAAAAGCTTTTTTCGCAATCATGAATGACCTCCTTGTAATTGAAAAACAAACTTAAGGATCACATTGCTAAAGCGGAAAGGCGAGCAAGCAAAATCTGCTCACCCATACTGCCGTATGAATTCTTCAGCTTTCTGGACAAGCGTGCAGTCGCCAATGAAAAGCGCCGTCCGCTGATGCAATTCAGTGGGCACAATATCCAGAATATCCTGGGTTCCATCCGAGGCATAACCTCCCGCATGATTGGCGATATACCCGAGCGGCGCCGCCTCATAAAGGAGGCGCAACTTAGGATGTGGATTAGCCGGATCAGCATAACTGGATGGATAATAGAAAACACCGCCATTGAGCAGGTTGCGGTGGAAATCCGCCACAAGCGAACCAACATAACGAGAGGAAAGTCCCACAGGCGGCTTCTCAGCTTCCATCCCCTGCAGGTAGCGATGGAAACGCTGCACACCAGAACTCCATAAACGCTCATACGAAACATTAGCGCTGCTATAACGAGGCAGCGCCGGCGTGCAAATCGCCGGATGCGAAAGCAAAAACTCACCGAGACTAGGCTCCAGGGTGAAGCCATGGACGCCATTGCCGGCAGTGTAGACCAACATGGTGCTCGATCCATACAACACATACCCGGCAGCGACCATATCATGCCCCGGTTGAAGGCAATCCTCTACCGTGCCCGGAGCTCCAAGCGGAGATTTGCGCCGGTAGATGGAAAAGATAGTCCCCACACTCACATTCGCGGCAATATTGGAAGAGCCATCCACGGGATCGAAGATGAGCACGTATTTGCCACCCGCCATGGCAGGATTGTCGGGGACAATGCTGACGATGCTTTCCAACTCTTCCGTTGCCATGACCCCCACACGCCCGGTATAGCTGTTCATGCGGATGAAGGTCTCATTGGCGAAAACATCCAATCGCATCTGCTCTTCACCCTGAATATTGATCGTACCCGCTTCACCGAGGATGTTGCCAAGACCAGCACGGCGAATCTCCCGAGAGATGATTTTGGCAGCTAGTGCAATATCATAGAGAAGGTTGGTAAAGGTTCCCGTGGCTTCAGGATGCATGCGCTCCTGCTCAAGAATATGCTGCTCCATGGTGATGATCTTGGAAAACACGTGAAGTACCTCCTACGATTACAGTGGAAATGCAATCGCGACGCATTGACCTCTGACATAGTCAATTATAGCATCAGCGGCGAAAATTTTCTCTTCAATTGATTTTTTGCGGTAGAGCGCAGCCTCACCACAAAAAAAACTATAGTGGCAAAACTGGCTAGATAGCTTGAAAAAACCTCTGTGCCTTCCCCCGCAAGTGTGATTTTTGCGGGCGCACAGCCCGCAAAAATCACAAAAAACTACCCCTCTGCATTCCTGCATCGCCCACAGGCCCGTTAGTCTAGCTAGGTTTGCCATCGTAGAAAAAAACCAACTTTCTCCAAACAGCTCTGTATCTATGTCAGCAAGTGTCTGGGCAGGAAGTCTATCCGATTGGCGTAAACAACACGTTGACGGTCTGAATGAAAATCAATGCGTGTGATACCGGTATTCTGGAGCTCAAACCATATCACGGTATCTCCAGGCATGTCGAACACAATCCGTAGCAGATGGTTGTAGAATCCAGCATGGCTGAAAACGGCAATGTGGTCCTCTGTACCCCCATGACGTTCCAGAAGTGTCTGCAACACACGCTGCGCACGTGGGGGGCGTTGCTCACGGCTCTCAAATGGGCGATTCCACCAACCGGTCTCCCAGCCCGTTTCGGGCAAGATCAACTCCGGAAAGCGTGAGCTAAATTCTGCGCGAGTTCTTCCAGGAAGACCGTGCTGCTCTCGCGTTTCGGCATCGTTATAGAAAATCCCCCCGGTTTCGTGAAAGTCCTCCCAAACAACAAGCGGCAACCCTAGCGCACGCGCGGCAGGCAGCGCCGTCTCAATCGCCCGCACCATGGGACTGCAATACAGGTGTGTCAGCTGAAATCCAGAGACATTGTGATGTCCCGCCACAGAATTGCCGCCCGCTGTCCCCGGAGCGGAGAGAAAAGCCGCCAGGCGCCCCACCTGCCGCTGCCCTACGGCAGTCAGGTCAGGGTCAGAGTCGCGGCCCTCATCTGAACCGGTCTGTTCCCAAATGAGATTGTTTTCCGACTGCCCATGGCGAATGAAGTAGAGTTGCATAACGTGAGAGACTCCTGAAAAGATGTTAAGAGAAAGCCCTAATAGAGTTCGTACAGATCCGGAAAATGCTGCTGTTCCCATTTGCTGAGCGGGTCTCTGCCGTAACCGGCGTAAAAAGCAGCCCTTTCCTCAGCTGTCAAAGCCACTTCTTCCTGGTCCAAATCGAAAGCCAGCACCAGGTCATACCGCGGATCACCCATCGCGCCGCCAGACCAGTCAATGATACCCGTGATTCGTCCCTCAACAACCAACACATTGTCAGTCGTGAAGTCCCCATGGATAAGGGCTGCGACCTATTTCCCATACACCTGTTTGAATATCTCGCGCAGCTGTTCCACCGAGGTGTCCAATTGCATGGCGCGCTCCTGGTCCACAACCAAACGCACATTATTACTGAACTCGAGAAGCAGCATAACCCGCGTTACCATCTGAGAGATCATTGCCCCATCCGTCCGCACCCGGACCTCGACCGGTGTACTCTCCACCCAAATACGCTGCAAATCGCTGGCCGGGCGCATTTGCCAGGGGCAAAAGGGAAAGCGGTAGCGCAATGACTGTGGGTGCAGTTCCAGTGCCACAGGTTGTTTGATTCTGAAAGGCCCCTACGCGGTAAAAAAACTGCGCAGAATCCAGATTAATGCTGGCAAGAATAGCACGCTTACCAGCAAAAATATAATCAACGTATCCCACAACGAACGCCAGGTAAAGGGAGGCACATCACCACGCGCCAGGGAAATCCAAAGCCCTATCAAAGCGATACCCAGATAAACTACGGTGAAGAGAATAGTTCCACCAACGTAAAACCCCCAAACACCACGTGGAACACTAAAACGAATGGCATCCTCAGCTGAATCAGGAGCGCAAGCCGAATCCCGCGATGCACGAGTCAACGAAGCCTGCCGCGCCGCCGGTGAAATGCGAACCATTAAGGTTTCATAGAGCATGGGGAGGTCATGCACCGTGCGTGGAATGCGCAACGTCTGACTCTCACTCTTGACCCTTAATGCAGGTAGCGAGTGCACCGTTGTGATGGATGAATAGGGCAGGAAACGCTCCCGTCTTCCACGACGCAGTGCAATGCCATCATGCTTGAGTAACACCAGCCCTGTATGATGCAGGAGCAATACCAGCGCTCCCAACATCAACGGAGAGAACAATAGTGGAATCCCCCACCCCGCTTCCTTCGTCATTCCACCAGAGAATGAGGCTATCGCCACAAACATGCTCACTGCTGCCAGCGTCAGTAGCACAAAAAGTGCCGGCTGCCGAAACATAGGGGGGATTGGATAGACCAGCCCTTCCTGACTCGCTGCTTGCTGCTGCCGCTGCTCACGTGCCGTCCACCACCGATTGACAAGCCAGGAAGCCCCCACAGGCAAAATGAAGCAAAAGAAAATCACACTGATAGAGGCCCAATCCACACGCGAAGCGCGGGGTTGATACCACAACGTAAGATCCCCCTGTGCAGCGCGTTCCAGGATAACGGGTGGCAAATCACCCATGCGATTACCGGAGAGGAAAAGCAATTCCAGATTAGGAAGCTCTAAAACCACAGACGGGAAAGCCGTGAAACGATTGTACTCGAGTTTGAGATGGCTCAGCTGCTGCAAGCGCGCCATCTCTGGCGGCAAAGATTGCAGCCGGTTCACGTCCAGATCGAGCCATTCCAGACGCGCCAGCATGCCAATCTCCGGCGGCAGGGATTCCAAACGATTGGTACTAAGATAAAGCCGCTGAAGATTTTCCAGACGACCGATTTCTGGCGGCAGTAACCGCAGTCTATTCCCGTCAAGATAAAGCGCCGTCAGATGTGATAGGCCCCAAACCTCTTCGGGAATTTCTCGCAACCCCATATCGGACAGATACAACATAGAACCACCCTGACGCGCCGCCTCAAGCCGTTGCCGCACAATCTGGCGTCGAGTGGGTACCGCTCCGGTGAAAAAATACGCCAACATCAACATGCCAGCTATCAGGGCAGCAATACCCAAACTCATGCCCCACCCGCGCAGCAGCCCCGGCTGAGCCGTACCCTTGGCCATATCCGCGATTGCGAGTGCGTAAATCAAATGGGTGTGTTTCAAATGAGTTGAAAACCAGGTAGACTCAGGTACAGTAAGGTTACCACACCACCGAACCGGAGGGAACC
>JAFGFB010000242.1 GCA_016931315.1 Anaerolineae bacterium | reverse complement strand
TGCGCGCACACCGCATTTTGTCAAATTGGAGGCGACTTTGCCTTACCAACACACTTTAGAACCGAGTCCAGGAAACACTCTCGAATAAAACAAGCGCGAGAGAATGGTTATCCTCTCGCGCTTTTCTACTGAGGCAAACAAATTTGAACCGACGGCCTCACGGACTCGGATGGTGACGCTATCCTGCGTTACGCCAGTTCGGAATCCCTGCGTTTGCTTCGCAAGCGCCGTGCAGCGGGCAGCAGTGCGCCGAAGAAGACGACACCGAGAACGGCTACCGGCGCGATGTGCGGGCTGGCGCCAAAAGAGCGCAAGCCGATGGCAGCAGGGCCGGCAGGTGTGGCGCTGACCGGCCCATGAAAGGTGCTCACGCCGCGGATGTCCACATCCTCCAGGCGGTAGAACACGGTGGTATCCAGCGGTGCAGCCTCATCCAACCACTCATAGACTGCGCCGGTGATCAACCCCGGTTGCTGCGCCGGGATGAAGCTCTCATTAAGCTTGACCCATGGTCCGGTCGCGCTCTCGCCGCGATACAGGTTGAAACCGAGATTATCGAGTTCTGTAGCGGTTTCCCATTCCACGCGGACCTGGTTGCTGTCGGGCGAAGCCTCAAAACGCACGAGAGTCACGGCTGTAGGGTCCGTATAGATGAGTCGCGGCGGCGCCCCGGTGTTGTAGAATTGCTCACGGTCGTCGAAGGCCATGGAATCAGCAAATGGAGAACAACCTCCAAGTTCGCAGCCAAACTCAATGGCAAATGACACAATATCATCGCCTCCATTTGCTGTTCGCTCACCATTGACGTAAGCAACTAAGGCTGATCCAGAGAAATCAATGTCCGTGCCCAAGATTAAGGAGGGATTCACGCTCTGTGAGTCTAGTACTGTGCCGACCGACGGAGCATTGTTCCAAATCAGCATAGTTTCATTGCCCAACCCGGCATCAGTTCCATTCCAATCGTCGCCCGTTATGCGCAATCTGGCTAAGCCCAGAGTCGTGTCAAATGGCAGACCCCCAACCCGCACCCTGAGCACTGAATTGGGATCGATATCCTGGGTCAGGCCGGACAAGTCAAAACGCAGATAGGTGCGCCGGGTAACCACGTATGACGGAAAATTGGAATAGTCGATCAACAATCCAAAACCATCTTTGTTGGTATTGGGATCATTCAAATCAACCCAGGTGTCATCTGTAGGTTCAATGATTCCCTGAGCCAACACAGGCTCTGCCATCAACAATATCAGCATCATGGCAAAGATAACTACCACGAGTGTCTTTCTTTTCATTTTTTCCTCCTGCGATTCTGATATTCTAGTAACCACAAATCTGCTATTGGGGCCAAATACCTGGTGCCCCAGGTCCCAGGAGCAATACAAAAGGCTCACCGATCGTAAGCGAGAAATCAGTGGCCGGATTCCCCGGAGTATAGATCAGAAACGATTGCGTCGGTGTCTGGTATTTCATGACGCGTACAACTCCCGTACCTACGCTCGCCGCTACCAATGAAGCAGAAGTAAGCATGTCCTGGTCCAAAGGCATTGAGATATAGTTATATCTCGCGGGAGAGCCAGAAACCAGTGTAAACGCGACGGTCTGTGGGTCGGGGACGTTGCCAACCATAGTCACTACAGGAGGCGCAAACTGGTTGTTAGCCACAAATACGAAATCGCCTACTGATAGAGGGAAGTTTGTACTAGGATTTCCAACTAGGTAGGCCCTAAAACTCTGAGTACTTGCACTATAGCTCATAATCCGTACAACCCCAGTGCCGATATAAGAAGCCAAACCGGCCGCATCCTTGTAAGCGGTGTTCGAAAAAACGATGGCAATATCACCGTAATTCGCTGAAGAGGTGAGATTCAGAGGGTAGTCATATTCCCCCACGCGATTTGAATTCGCGCTCTCGAAGCCATTCGTGCACGCAGAGCGAACCACGTAGAAGTGGTTAGTGACAACGTCGCCCAACGCGTCCGCATCGTCGTAGGATCCCGCAGTCACGGTAGCATACGGCGTGCCACTGGGGGTGAAGTAGGGGATCGTGTCGCGGTAGATGTGATAGCCATCCACGCCGGTGACCGCGGGCCAGCTGAGGCGCGCATCGGTGCTGTTCAACCGGCTGATGGTGACAGCTGCCGCGTCAGGCGCCGTGGTGACGGCGGAGCCATCCACAGCGGTTGACGGAATCTCCTCGCCGCCCAGCGTCGCAAGTTTGAAGTAGCTGAAATGCAGCGCCGAGGTTCCCGCCGCCTTAGCGCGGAAGTAGATGCGGATGAACTCGCCGCTGCCGGTGACCGGAGGCGCCGGATTCAGCAACGTGACTGCATACTGCACCGTGCCCGCGGTATTATTGGCTTCATTTTTGGCCACAAAAATCGTCCCCGAAAGCATGCCCGCGTTTTCTACCGGGGACGCGTTGCCGAGGTTGCCATCCTTATCCACCACCTCCAGAATGGTGGGGTCAAAACTGACAATGACATCAGCCCCATAGAGGTTGATGACATCGTTGATCCGTACCGTGACCGCTACGACTTCACAGCCCTCGATAGTGAGCGGATTCGGCGTGAGCGACCAATAAGCGCCCGCCTCGATGGATGGCGCGGCGCGAAGAGGCTCAAGTGTCCACTGCGCGCAAAGAAGCAGAAAAAGGGTCACGATAAGACCCGCGCGCAGCAGTAGAAACGTGCTACGATTTCGACTTCGATGAACCTTTGACTGACCTTCCATAATGACCTGCCTTGATCTTTGCCGCACCAGGGTCGTCCCCGGTGTGGCTCAATATTCCGATACTACGAGGGGCAGAAAGATCTCGACCCCCTCAACCGTGTACAGCGCATTCGCGACCACATAGGGAATCAGCTCGGCATCACGGGTGCTCAACTGGCTGATGGGCAGCACACTCACGGCAACACTGCCAGGTCGCCGCAACTGCAATTCCACTGTGAACAGGCGCCCCGTCCCGCTAACCGGCACGCCAGGGTTGACCTTCGTCGCCGCATAGCGGAATTCCCCGATATCGTTATCCACATCCGCAAAGAGCACCATATCGGGCGCGAAGAAACTCGTGTCCGGCATCAGGGTCCCCACTCCCTGCGCCATATCGGGATCGAAGCCCACGCGGATATCCACACCGTACAAAGCAACCGCATCGTGAAGCCACAGTTCCACCGTCACGGTATCGCCCATCTGGTAGGTCCCTGCGGCAGGAACAAGACGCAGTGTGGCGGGCTCCAGCGCAGCAGCAGAAGCGGAGGGGAAAGCCCCAAACGCCACCAGCAGCACCGCCAGAATGAACCTACGCCGCATCGTTTGCATCCCCTTCATCCGGCGCAACCCGATGTCGTGCGCGTCCCTGACGCAGAAGAACCCACCCACCGGTGAGCGTAACGAGCAGGCCCAACACACCGATACCCCACCACGCGAAACTCCCACCAGCGGCGCCTTCAACTGTGCTTCGCTGCGGGATAACGGGCGTGGCTTCAGGCGCAACGGGGAGCTCGCTGTCAGCGGTCGCCGGAAGCGCAGGGGTGAGCGCAACGGCTTCCGTTGGCGGGGTGAGACCCATGGGAGTTTCCGTCGGAGTGTTGCCGGGTTGCGCGGGTTCCTCCAGTGTTGGCGCCGCAGTAGGCGTCGCCGTTGCTGGAAGGGGCGTGGCTTGCGGCGTCGCGGTAGCGGGCTCGAGCGTGGGGCGCGGCGTGCCGGTAGGTGTGGGTGTAGAGGTAGGCACGGGCGTCACAGGTCTTGGCGTCGCGGTGGGCGGCGCATTCGTGGGTGTGGGTGTAGTAAAGACGCTGGGGTCCTGGGTGGGCAGCGGCGTGGGCGTGGGATTGCCGCTGGCTGTAGCGAGCACCCGGATCTGACCGGAACGCAACTCCGGGGTGATTTTGGTGGTATCCCCCTGCGCCAGCGTCGCCTCAATCAGAGTGATAGGGCTGGTGGCGCCTACCCGCTTCCCCCGCAAGCGGATCACAATCACGTTCCCCGTGCCGCTCTTGGGTGTGCTGGGATTCACCTGCGTCATCGCGAAACGCAGCGTGCCCTGGGTGTTATCCACAACGTTGCGGATCACGAAACCCGGATCCAGGAACGTGCCAAGCGCCACCTGGACGCCCGCCGTCGTGGCATCCGCATCCACAACCTCGACCACTTGCGGGTCGAAAGCGATGGCGATATCTACCGCATAGAGGTTCTGCACACCCACAACCTCGACTGCAACATCGGTGGTTTGGTTGACCACAACCTCCGCCTCGGCGGGTACCA
The DNA here is from genome assembly GCA_016931315.1 of Anaerolineae bacterium. Classification (GTDB taxonomy): domain Bacteria; phylum Chloroflexota; class Anaerolineae; order B4-G1; family SLSP01; genus JAAZNO01. The sequence goes on along the minus strand of JAFGFB010000242.1, from coordinate 5,298 downwards.
CGCGCAACGATACCGTCCCCGCGGTCTGTGCCGCCAGAGGCAGCGCCCGCGGCAAGCCCAACATGAGCAAAAAGCCCACGAGGGACACGAGCGTAAGACTGAAAACAACGCGATTTCTTCTTGGCATACGTAACTACAGTGTCGCTGAGTGAGTGGTCAGGGCGAAGGCCCTCATGAAGGATTCCTCCGCCCTGACCGGAAATCAGATTGCCTTACTGAGGCGTCCAGAGGCTGGAATTCTTCTCGTAATTCCCGCCCATCAGGACCAGGTCAAGCAGGTCAACCGTACCATCGCCGTTCACATCTGCCGATGTGCCAGCGCCGAAACCAGTGCCGCTGCCGCAGGCAACCGGTGTAGCGCTGCCATACTGCGTGCCGATACAGACCGCATCGGAGAGCTCAATCATGTCGTCATCCGTGGCGTCACCACCCAGGAGAATGACCGTGTTGAGCGTGGTCAGTGGGCGGACCGACAGATTAGCGTAGTCCTGCCAGTCATCCAGAACAGCAGGCAGCGGTCCAGTAGTAGCCATCGCCGTCGTCGGTATGTACAGCGCCCGGTCCACCTGGAAGTAATAGGTGGTTCCGACAGTGAGCTGCTGACCGGTTTCGTAAACCGTCGTGTATTCACCGCTTGAGACGCTGGCGCCCTGCGCCAGGAGCACCGCGCCCGCCTTGGGCGCCGCGCCGTAAACCTGGATCACCGCGCCGCTATCGTTGACGCGCCCCTGAAGGTTGATGAAGCCGGTGAAGTTCGCCAGCCCGGTGATGATGATCTCGCCATCATCGGCATCGGTGATGTTGCGGGTTGCGTCCGAGGGAGTGTTGAAGCCCGCATTGTTGACGAAGACCTTCACACCGCCGTAAGCGCCAGCGCTGGTGTCTGCCACTTCATGCGAGATGTCGAAGAACGCCGACCAAGGGCCGTTGCCGGTGGCTAGACCAGTTCCATTAGCCGTAAAGCTGAAGGTGGCTACTGTACTGCCATCCCAGGCCTCAGTCTCGTCGCCCAAGATAGCGCAGGCATAACCGATCTCGTTGGCGGCCAAACCATCCAACTCGATGCAGTAACCCGCAGGAGGAGCGCCCGCCGGATCCCAATCTGCATCCCAGGTCAGACCATTGTAGGTCAGCAAACTATTATCATAGGCAAAGCGGAACTGCACAGCGTGCAGATTTGCCGCCTCAACCTTGAGCGCCACATCGAAGGTGTCACCCTCGATCACGTTCTGAGTAACCTGATCGCCGGAGGTCACCGGATCCACATCCAGGTAAATCTCCGCGAAGGTCCAGGGATCATACGTTACAGAACCGCCGACGCTGTCGCCGTTGGCAGCGGTCGGGCCGCCCACGTCGCCCCAGGAGTTGTAGGTCGCAAGCAGCGTGCCGATGCCGTTGTGCTGGATGCCATTGCCACCGTTGACCTTGAAGAGGTTGCCCTCGATGGTCACGATGCCGCCGAGGGCCACGCCAGCATCAATGAGCAGACCGTTGCCGGTATTGCTATGGATCCAGTTGCTCACAATCTTGAAGGACGTGACGTCTCCAGCCAGCTGGACGCCGTTGGCCCATTCACGGACCTCCACGCCATCGAGGATGAAATTATCCGCGCCCGCGTTGACCAGGATACCGGGGAATGTATCGTTATCCCCGTCCAGCACGCCAGGACCGTTGATCGTCACATCATCGGCGTTGATGGTGAAGGCAGGAGAACCCTTGCCCACGGTACTGCCGTTGAGGTTGATCGTTGTCTGGTTTCCGTTAACAAAGAGCCCGCCAGGATACACACCCCCCTCGAAGACAACCGTCCGACCCGCCGCACAGTTCAGGATCGTCTGTGCTTCAGGAGTAGTTGCACCGGTCGGAACGGTCCACTCGCCACCCGATTCCGGGGGTTCGGTAGTCATGGCCTCATCAAACCACCAGGGTGTGTAGTCCACATCAGCTGACACCGAGTCAGCACCGGTCGCCGCTGGACCACAGGGATTACCCCACCAGTTGTGCTCAGCATCCATCATGACGCCAGAAGTATTGGTCACGCCAGCGGTGGGATTGCCAGCAATCTTGTTATTGTTGGCTTTCGCTGTAGCATCTGCGCCTTCGACCAGAATGCCGGTAGCATCGGTGTCAATAACACTGCTCTGGATGTTAGCATAGACTGTCGCGCCGTTAGTGTTGCTGGGGCTGTCCTTGACATACACACCCGCAACATCCGAACCAACAATGGTCACGCCATTAATCGTGACAGCAGTGTTATTAGCATTTCCGCTATAACCTTCAAAGTTGTTGACGAAAACGCCGTAGTCACCGCCGGTCACTGTCCCGCCGCTGATTGCGATCGGCGCCGTCGTAGTCACATTCCAGACATTGTAACCAGCGGTGTAACCTGGAGCCGTGTAGGATACTGCTTCGGGGATGTCAACATCGTTTCCGGTGATAGTGGCGTTGACTGCCCCACCGATAGAACTCAGCAACAGTCCATTCCATTTATTGGCGCCGAGATAGGTCTCAGCAGTAATGGTATTGCCTGAGATGGTGAAGGGGCTGGCGTCAGAATATGCCAGGTTATGGAAGATACCCAGGCGCCAGACGCCGATTTGGTTATTGCTAATGCTGCCGGTCGTGCCGGGGTTCGCACGGTAGTAATTGCCAGTCTGAATACCGGTGCGGACGCCCTCGAAGACATTGTCAGTAATATCGGCGTAGAAGTTATTGTAGATCAAGACACCAATACCCCAGTTATAGGTGGTCTCGCCGATATCCTCAAAGCGATTGTAGCGAACGTAGTTCCCAGCTGTGGCGGCGCTGTTGACATAATTGTAGAAGTCAATGCCGGAATAGGTGCTGTGCTTGAGAATGTTGTTTTCAACGACGATATTGCCCATGCCCTCATAACCAGCAAGGATTTCGCAGGCGTCCACATCAGCGCCGTCAATGATGATACCACTGGTCAGCGCAGGGTTATCGCCATCAAAGGTGAAGCCCTTGATGGTCACATCGCTTACTTCGATGTAGACCATCACCTCGCAGACGCCGGGATCAGGGGCGGAGATCGCGGGATAAATCACCGCTTCTGCCACACGTGTGCCGGTATTGGGATTGATGGCCGCATTTGGACCCAAGAGCGTGACGGGCTTGTCAATGACAGGATCCTCAACATACGTTCCTGCCGCCACATTGACCGTGCTGCCGCTGACCAGGTCGATGCCTTCCTGGATGCGACCGGTGGTGCCGGTCTGCGGGCTGTCATCATCTACCCACAGTTCAGAGAAGTCGCCCTGGAAGCCAGGATCCGCAGGAGTGTCAGCACCGGAAGCGAGCCAGGGGGTGTAGTCAATATCGCCCGCAATCAAGGTTGCCACGGTGGCAGGGTCACTGTTTCCTAGCCAGTTCCCTGAAGCATCCACTGTGAAACTGGGGATATTGGAGTAGAGCGCAACCGTATTGTTGTCTAGCCCGTTGTCCGTAGCGCTCGCCGCAGTGAAAACGCCCGTATCACAGTCTGACTCACATTGGTAGAACACAATACCGTATTCAAAACCCGAAACGCTATTGTTATTCACCTCAATGGCGATGTTATCAACACCGTAACCAGCATCTGCTTCGATACCGTAGGTCGAGGTGTTGTCTGTACCGGTGAACACCAGGGTATTATTGGACACATTCACGTCCAGATCGGCGTTGATACCAGCGCCCAGAGGGGAAACGCCGGTTCCTTCGGCCACAGGCTCATAGGGGCTAGGCACAGCCTCCGGTGGATCAGTCGCGTTGATGCCGTAGGCATAGACGCCAATCTTCTCAATATTGAGAGTGTTTTCTGTAATATCGCCGGCCCCATCAATATTGTAAATACCCATGTGCGCGCCAGTTATGGTATTCCCATTGATGTCGAGGTCAGTGTAGTAATTCAGGATGCTTGTCGCAGCATACTTCGTGCTTGCCGCCGTATTGTCGTAAGCGATCCCGCTGACCACATTATCCGCTACAACACCAGAACCCAGGTCAGCCCAGACTTGAATACCGTTCTGGGCCGTCACTGTAGTAGCGCCTTCGCCCGCCACAGTATTCCGCTGTACATCAACAACAAGCGGGGTTGTGCTATTTGCATTGAGCGCCATGGCATTCTTCTGGAACCCAGTGACTGTATTGTCCCAGACATTGATAGTGCGGCTGGCGGTGTCATCATTGTAGGCGTAGATCGCCACACCATGCTGTACGCCGCTGAACGGCGTGTCGCAGACGTCAATGATTGCGCTGTTTTGCAGCGTACCGCCAGCGTTACGGAAAGCCACGCCCTGGAACCGATTGTTTACATTTCCTTTGCCTGCCCCATCAATGGTGAAAGTGTCGATAGTTGCAGTAGCGTCCATGACACAAACGATCGGTTTATTTGCCGCAGAGGTAGTGAAACAAGTGGGAACGCTGTCTGGAGCTTGGATGATGGTGGCCAGACTTTCACCCACGAGCGTCAAGTTCTTGCCGTCAATGACGACCTGTTCAACGTAGGTGCCATCTGCCACATACACGGTACCACCGGGCACCACTGCTTCAATGCCTAATGCAATCGTCTTGAAGGGCTCGTTGAAGTTGCCTCTGCTTCGATGCATTGTATCGAAAGAACTGTCATCATCTACAAAGATGTGACTACGGTTGCCAGTCAATGTGTTGATATCACCGGTTGTCATCAAGCTCAGTACATAGGCGCCATTATTCTGGTTCGACAACCCCAGCACACTTTGACTGTAGTCAGGTTGGTAGGGGCCGCCACCGGAGTTCCAGACAATATCCCATTCGGAGTGGCTAGCCGTCCATGAGTTGTTACTCATAATACGGTTGTCCGCGTCCGCTTGGCTGCCAGTGTAATTCATGATCCCGCCCTTGGTGTTGTAAATAGTGTTACCACTGATCGTTACCAAGTTGTTGTAGTGAATCACCACTCCATTGCGGGTATTGTAGATTGTGTTGCCAGTGATGCTCATCCCTGACACAGTATTGCTGCCCACTGTAATGGCTCTCGCTGTCCACTGGCTCATAGGCAGAAGTTGCCCGGGAACGTGAATTATGTTATCCTTAATGGAAATACCGGTCATGCCTGCGCCGCTGGGAACACTAATCAGACTAGAGTTCAATTCATCGCTGATTAGAAGCGGGTACGCAGGAGTTATATCCAGTGTGATTTCCAAATTCTGGAGGGTCACATCACTGGAGGCAATAACGAATACCTTGAACATATCTGTGGCAGTACCAACGACCTTAGCAACTCCGGTAGTAGGTCCAGAAATTGTCAAGGCCTTGTCT
>JAFGFB010000241.1 GCA_016931315.1 Anaerolineae bacterium | reverse complement strand
GTACCCGCATCGCCTGCACCATGCCCTCGATGGTAGCTGCGAGCAAATCCAGGCCCTTTTGATCCGCCAGACGGCTTACCACACCCACGATGGGCGTATCCGGCGCCACCTCAAGCAGGAATTGCCGCTGCAATGCCTCTTTACATGCGGCTTTCCCGCTAAGGTCCTCCGCTGAGTATCTCGCCGGAATCAGAGTGTCCACAGCCGGGTTCCACTGGCTGTAATCCACGCCATTCAAAATACCCACGTAGTTAGGTCCCTTATTATTGAGGTAAGGCGCCATCCCATAGGCATATTCCGGCGTACGCGTCTCATCAGCATACGTGGGACTAACGGTATTGACCATGTCCGCATAAACAACGCCGCCCTTGAGGAAGTTGATCCGCCCATGGTCTTCAAGTTTGTCAGACGTGAAATTGCCCCATTGCAAACCAAGGTAATCGTAATGCTCCGCACCATAGACCCCCTGATAGCCGATATTGTGAATGGTCAGGACGCTTGCCGCATTGCCCAGAATGGGGTCATTCCAATGCCAGACCTTGAGATAGGGTGCCACCAAAGCTGCCTGCCAATCATGAGCGTGAACAATATCGGGGACAAAGCGAAGGTCCTTGCAGAGCTGCAAAGCTGCACGGGTAAGAAAAGCAAAACGGCGCGGGTTATCGCCAAAATCGTTGAAATCCGCATCGTGATACAGCCCATCGCGGTCGAAGTATTTATCCGATTCGATGAAGTATACCGGCACCGTGCCATCCATCCTGGCAGCATGAACCGCACACCATTCCTCAGTGTCTCCCATCCATACACCCATCGGAGCCATCAAAGGCTCGATTTTATGCTTCTGAACATTTACGGCACGGTACTTGGGCAATACCACAATCACCTCATGCCCTAAAGCAACGAGGGCCTGGGGCAAAGCGCCGACCACATCGGCAAGCCCGCCTGTTTTTGCATAGGGGACACACTCAGAAGAAATCATTACAATACGCAGCTTTGATTTCATACACCACTCCTTCACTCAGGGTTATGACGGTTTTATCGCGCTGCAGACGTGCCGCAGCGCGATAAACTACAACAGAGAAAGTATGGGCGCAGGACCTGTCAGCGCCTAGAAAGCTGGCACCGTCTGCGTTTGGGTAACCGCCCCCGACTGGTAAGTCATCTGCCAGTGCGGCGCCCACGCGAGGGCAAAGAGCGCCACTTTGACATCGGTGCGGCGCGGCTTAATGGCGACTTCCTCCAGGTCTCCCAAGGCCTGCTCCCAATTAGCGGTAATCTCCTCAGTCTGTGCCTTGAGCTCCTCCTGCATATTCAGAAGATCAGCCTGTACAGCTTCCACCTGTTCTTCCGCCGCCTCGATATCATGCTTGACCGTAGCGGAACGTGTAACCTTGTTCACTGCTGCAGAAACAGAGCGCCGCCGCCCGGAAAACAGGTTAAAGACGGTTTCGCCGGCAGAGATAAGCGCATCCTGTTTGCGCGCACGCGCCTCCACCTCTTTTTTGGTCAACGTTGCCTGTGCCCGGCGCAAGCGGTCTTCCAGCGTATTGATACGGCTCGCATACTTCGCCCGCAGCTTATCCACCTCAGCATCGCGCAACTCTCGCGCCGCCTGATTGAGGCGCAGTTTAAAGTCGCGATCCGATTCGCCATAACGCGAATACACTTTTGTCGCGGGACTATACTGTAAGGTCAAGGTAGAGGCACGATAAAGGTGATCCTCGAGACTCTTGCGCTGTGCCAGCAGCTCACGCGCCTCGTTCAAAGTCTCGGGGACCGTGTCGAAGAGCGCCTCCGATTCCGGCACCGTAAGCAAATCGCGCGCCGAAAGCGAGAGTGCCTGAGCGTCTTCCCAACGAACAATACCCAGACCTTCAGGGGGCTGCGCCAGAAAAGCGAATTCCTCGGCTTCATTCACCGAGTAAGCCGCAGCCTGCTTCACATAATGCACGCGCCCCACCCCTAATAGCGCGGGGATATAGAGCAACTGCCGTTGCTTAACCTCCACACGCGGTCCTGCGCTCTCCTCGACCTCCGCGACTGCGGAAGCCGCACCCTTACGGAGCGGCAAGTAAACCTGCTGCACACCATCGGGGAGCAGAGGCGCCGTACGCATGTACCCAGAAACCGTTGCCACGGTTGCATCTGGCGCCGCCACAGCGGACGCGGCAGGCACAACGGCTACCGCCTCAGGGGCTGCCGCGGGAGCGGCGCGAGCCTCCAGAGGCGTTGCCGCCGCACGCACCGGCGCAACTTCAGCATTACGATCTGCCATCAGCTCACGCACCTGCGAACGGGTGAGCGGTCCACGCAAGTAGCTCATTGCCCAACGAGTCTGGAACACCACTGGCGCATCCTCGTGCACATTGTGGAGCAGGAAGACACGGCTGCCCAGTTTACTGATCAACTGCGCTATCTCTGAACGATTAAGCGCCTGACCAGCCTCAGCAGACGCGCTTACCAGGCCATCCAGCAACCGCTCCTTATCGCGTTCCGCTTGAAGTCGCCCAATAAACCAGGTACCGGCGTTGGTCAAACCTTTGTAGTCCAGGTCTGCCGGATTCTGCGTGGTCAACACCACCCCCACGCCGAAGGCGCGCGCCTGCTTCATCAGTGTGAGCAGAGGCTTTTTGCTGGGTGGGTTTGAAATGGGAGGGAAAAAACCAAAAATCTCGTCCATGTAGAGCAAAGCCCGCAAGCTGGTAGTGCCCGGCTGCGTCCGAATCCAGGTGATCAACTGATTAAGCAGCATGGTGACAAAGAACATCCGCTCGGCATCGCTCAGATGGGCGATATAGAAGATGGAATGGCGGGTTCTGCCATCCGGAGTGCTAAGAAAGCTGGGAATATCCAACGGCTGCCCCTGAAGCCAGCTCTGGAAGGAAGGGGAAGCAATGATGTTGTTGATCGTCATCGCCAGGCCAAAACGGTCCTTCTGTGGGAAGAAGGTATCCACATCAAAGACCCCGAGTTGCCGAATCGGTGGATTCTGAATGGCGAGAATGATCTTGGGCAGGTCGAGATCTTCGCCGTTGCGCCAATGATGCTCGAAGATATTGGAGAGCAAAATGTGCTCCCGCGAGCGAACGGGATCGGCATCAACGCCCACCAAGCCCAGTAAGGCGCTCACCGTTCCCTGAATACGTTCGCGCAGCAGCTCAGCGTCTGTATCCCAACTGAGCGGCGGCGCCTCAAAAGAGTGCATGATGGAGATGGGAATACCCGCATCGCTGCCGGGAGTATAGATGACGAAATCGGCGGTATCGCGCAGCATGCGAATGCGCTCCCCATCCTGCCCCCACTCTGCCAGCCCCTTGCGCCACAGCGCCGCTTGCGCCCCGGCAAACTCCTCGGCACTCAAACCCTTGCGACGCGCGTCATCCACGTTCACCCAGGGTTGGAAGTCCTCCGGCAACAAGTCGGGGAACGTCAGCAGCAAATTGGTGATATCCCCTTTGGGATCAATCAACAGGGCAGGGACATGATCAATCGCCGCCTCTTCGAGCAGATCCAGGCACAAGCCGGTCTTGCCACTGCCCGTCATGCCCACACAGACTGCATGGGTAGTCAGGTCACGGGCATCATACAGCACCAGCTGGTCAGTCAATTGATTTTCTGCCAGATCGAATTCTTTTCCCAGATAAAAAGCTCCCAACTTTTCAAAATCCATACGATATGACCTCCTCGTGAAAAAAGCTGATGGTTCAAATATCCATTCAAAACGCCAATCTAAACCTTAGGACGGTTAAGGAATCAAACGCGACGCCCACCTTTGAGTTCCGCTTGCAACGCAGCAAGGGCTTCCCAATTCCCCTGAGCCGCCAGATTCGCCTGCTCCGGCCAGGTATCGGGGGACATGAAGCGTAACCCGGCAGCCTGTAAATCCTCGCGCAGGCGTTCAGGAGTTGTGGATGCCAGCTGCGCAAACGTGGTCACACCAGCCGTGCCCAGCAACGCGGCCACCTTAGGTCCAATTCCCGCGATGCGACACAAATCATCGGGAAGAAGGTTGTCTGTGTCCTTGAACTCAACAGCCTCTGGCGCGCTGCCGAAGGCTGAAGGTGTTTCAGGTTCAGATGACGCCTCGGGCACGCTTGGGGTAACGGAGTTTGGAATCTCAATCGGCTCTGGTTGTGTCGGCGGCACAGGGGGTGGGACAACTGCAGAAGACGGCGCCGAAAAACGTCCGCAACGCATACCACGTCGCTGCCACAAACGAACCACACCCCAGCCCGCCAACACAATCCCCAAACCAATCCATCGCAAATAGCGTCCACGCTGCGTTCGAGTTCGCGCCTGGTCTTCCATGGCAGATCTCCTTTGAAATCAGCACTCAAAAGTAATGAGAAAGATCGTAAGAGACCTTGCTCAGTACCACAGATTTACAAATGAATCTCTCTCTCAGTATAATGTGCTTTTTTAAGAAGGTCAATTGCTCTCCAACTAGGAACTGTTCAGACTTCCATCGCAGAGCGCGAATTTCGGACTTTAGCCGCTCTTGATTGTGGCAAGCGGGAGAACGCTGACCAGTAACACCAACCAGGGGTGCGTTCCAGAGCATGGCGACAATCTCAAACGCCCCATAGGGCGCAGAAAAAAGGTGTAAAAAATCACCCAACAAGCACTTGCCCTACAAAGTGTGAAACCTGACACCTCTCAATAACGTATGATATAGTACAAACACACGGCTGGAGGCAACACACCATGCGCGATCATGTCAAGATTCTGAGCTGGCTCTACATTTTGACCGGATTAGTCGGGCTGCTAAGCGCATGCAGCCTGTTAGCAGTATTCATCGGTGCTAGAGCCGCCACGCGCGACAGCGATGCACAGACCATCTTTGCCATTATGGGGAGCGTCTGCGGGCTGGGTTTGGCCGCACTCTCCCTGCCAGGGCTGATTGCGGGGTTGGGGTTACGCAAATACCGAAACTGGGCGCGTGTGTTAGCGCTCATCGTGGGATTATTGAGCATTCCGCTCTTCCCCTTCGGCACATTCATCGGTGCGTATACCGTCATTGGGCTGCTCGATGACGAAGCCAATCAACGTTTTAGTGGATGATTTCTGCAGGGAAACACACCAAATACACATCTCACGGCTTTGAACTGCGAAAATGGCGCGCCAGCTGGCGCGCCATTTTCACTCTTGACGTTAGTTGCGCTCCAATCTAAAGACGCAGCGCAGCCTCAGCAACCTCTGCGGCAAGATCATAGCGGCTAAACGCCGGCATGATATAGACACCGGATGCCCAGGGCCGCACTTGCTCCATCAGCTCCGCCGCGATGAGCACACCCTCATGCGCCGAATCCTTATCCGCACGCTCCAAACGCTCAAAGATCTCCGGGCAAATGATAACACCGGGCACCTCGTTATGGAGAAACCGAGCGTGGCGCAGATTATTCAGCGGCAGGATGCCTGCCAATACCGGCACCGGCAAAGGCCCATACTCAGCCGCGTAGCGCTCAAGGAAAGCTGTCGCCCGCTCCGGCTGGAAGACAGGTTGCGTGAGCAGAAAATCCACACCGCTGCGCAATTTACGCCGCAACACCTTGATCTCCCGCTCTGGTTCAGGTGGGTCGAGATTCAACGCGCCACCAACAAAGAACGCCGTTGGGCGACCGATATCGCTGCCCGCGTGATCCCGTCCTGCGTTGAGTTTCTCCTTGATCAACTGGATCAACCCCGAAGGCGCCAGGTCATAGTTGTCCATCGCCTCAGGGTAATCGCCGATGGCCGTGGGGTCACCCATCACGACAAAAACATTGCGGATTCCCAACGTATGCGCCGCGAGCAGATCGCCCTGTACCCGCAGAAGGTTGCGCCCGCGCGTCGGAAAGTGCAGCACCGTCTCCATGCCCACTTCCTTCTGAATAAGGTGACAGACCGCCCAGGGACTCATCCGCATCCGCGCCATGGGACTATCCGCAACATTAATGACATCCACTCCGACATCCGCCAACAGGCTGGCGCCAGCCAAAAGCTTATGGCTGGAGATAGTATGTGGGGGGTCCATCTCTACGGCCACAACGAATTTCCCCGCCGCGAATTTCTCTGCCAACCGCGTAGGCGAAACCGCGCCATTTTCAGACGGCTCTGGTTCCAGATGCCGCAATACTGCGAGCTCTACCTCCGGTCCAGGCGGTGCATCGAGCGCGCGTCGCATTGCAGCAATGTGCTCAGGTGTGGTACCACAACACCCACCAATCAACGCTGCACCAATCTGCCGAAAGGCGAGCGCATACTCGGCAAAGTAATCCGCCGTTGCCGGATACATAATGCGTCCGGCAACCTGCTCGGGCCAACCAGCGTTGGGTCCCGCCGACAAGTGAGCTTCCGGAGCCGCGAGCTTCATCCGCTGGAGAATACGCTGCAGCTGCGCCGGTCCACCAGAGCAATTAACACCGATCACCTCGGCGCCTGTTTCCACCAGAACGCGCGCCACCTTCTCCGGGCCATCCCCCAGCAACGTTCGATCATCTCGGGTGAAGGTCATTGAGGCAATCACCGGTAAATCGCAGACCTGCCGGGTGGCAGCCACAGCCTCGCGAATCTCGTAAAGATCGGTAAACGTCTCGAGCGAGATCACGTCCACACCCGCCGCAGCCAACGCGGCAATCTGCTCAACAAAGGCAGCGCGCGCCTCTTCAAGCTGCACGCGCCCGAAGGGCGCCAGGCGCACTCCCAGAGGACCCACATCGCCCGCAATCAATACATCCTTAAAGGAGGCATAAATCACGCGCCGCGCCAGGTCCACGCCCGCGCGGTTGATCTCCGCGACGCGGTCCTCCATGCCGTGCGCTGCCAGCTTGTAACGATTGGCGCCAAAAGTGTTGGTCTGAAGCATCTGCGCCCCCGCCTCAATATAGGCGCGATGAATTTCGCCCACTAACGCGGGGTTGCTCAAATTGAGCGCATCAAAGCAGTCTTCGAAACCCACTCCCCGGCTGTGTAAAAGCGTGCCCATCGCGCCATCGCGCAGCACCGGTAGCGGAGAAGACTCCAAAAGTTTCAGGAAACGGTTGTCGTTCATAGAATGTACCTGCTTTCTACAACTCGGCGCGGAGCTGCTGCACCGCAGCAACCATCACACGCAGGGCGGGCAATACTTCCTCCCAGGCGCGGGTCTTGAGACCACAATCAGGGTTCACCCATAGTTGCACATCCGCCAGGTGAAGCCTGAAAGTGCGCAGTTTCTCCAGGATGAAATCCTTGCCTGGAATGACCGGACTGTGGATATCATAGACGCCAGGGCCGACCTCGCGGGCGTAACCGTATTCCGCCAATGCACGCAATGTAGCATCATCACTGCGGGCGTTCTCCAGAGAAATAACATCTGCGTCGAGGCGCTCTATCGCCGGCAAAACATCGCCGAATTCAGCATAGCACATATGCGTATGTATCTGCGTCGCAGAGGCGGCGCCCGCAGTAGCGAGGCGGAAACCATCTACCGCCCAGGTCAGATAGACGGCGCGCCGGTCGACTTTGAACGGCAACCCCTCCCGCAGAGCCGGCTCATCCACCTGAATGATGCGTGCACCAGCGCGCTCCAGGTCAGCAATCTCATCCCGCAACGCCAGCGCCAGCTGGAAAGCCACTTCACGCCGGGGCACATCCGTGCGCGGGAAAGACCAGTTGAGGATGGTCACGGGTCCAGTCAACATGCCCTTAACCGGTTTATGGGTGAAACTCTGGGCGACCTCGAATTCGCGCACCGTCATGGGTGCGGGGCGGGTCACATCGGCGTAGATAATGGGCGGGCGGACATAACGACTGCCAAAACTCTGAACCCAACCGTGCCGGGTAAACGCAAAACCGGTAAGTTTCTCCGCAAAGTACTCGACCATATCAGAGCGCTCAAATTCACCGTGCACCAACACGTCGAATTCCAGCCCTTCCTGCACACCGATGGTATAGGCAATCCAGGCATCCACGCCCGCATAGTAAGCCGCCTCACTCAGCTCACCGCGCTTGAAGCGCGAGCGCAGCTGGCGCACTGCGGCAGTTTGCGGGAAAGAGCCGATGGTGGTAAGGGGAAAAGCCGGCAACGCGACCTGCTGTGTGCGCCGCCCCGTATACCCTTCGGCGCGGGAAAAATCGCTCGCGCCAAGTCCCACCAGGCGCGCCCGCAGAGCGGCATCTTCCGGTGCAAAAGCACGAAAATCCGCCCAGGGGCTATCATCCCAAACAGCGGTACCCGCGAGTACATCGCGCAACACAACCAGCTCGTGCAGCTTCTCCTCTGCAAAGGCGAGCACACCGCGCAAAGGTGCAGGCAGCGTCGTCTCCCGCGCCGCCGAATAGGGCACATGCTGCAGAGAGCATGCCGCACTCAGCCGCGAAACGGTAGGCGTAGCCAAGGATTGCAACCGCGGGAGCGCCTCAGCACCGCGTAGACGCCAGACATTGCGTCCATCCACGATGCCTGCGGCGAGAAATTTGTCCGCGCTCCAGCCATGGCGCTCTAGCAGCGCCGTGGTCTCGCCACGAGTGAAGTCGAGGGTCAAACCGGCGACTGGCAGGGCAACAATCCACGCAAAGGATTCACCAACATCATCAAAGGGGATAACAAGGTTGATGGGCAATCCCACCGCTGCCAGTGCCGCCATCGCCCTCTCCGTCTGCGAACGGAAATCTGCTGCGTCCGGGAGAATGAGCGCTGGCTCGTGAACCTGCACTTCGGGCACACCCAATGCCTTGAGGGCGCCGAGCAGCTCCACATAGAGTGGAAGCAGTTGCGCCAGAATGACATCGAAGGGCACTTCAAGCCGTGCAAGGCGCAGAAACGTAATTGGTCCCAGCACGATGGGGACGGCGTGCTCACCCATAAGCGCCTGCGCCCGACGTACGGCAGTGAGGAAATCCTCAAAATCCGCCACCGGTTGCGCGCCGGCTTCAATCTCGGGCACGAGATAGTGATAGTTGGTATCGAACCACTTGGTCATCTCAAGAGCGGGAATGCCCTCGACGCCCCGCGCCATAGCAAAAAGCCGCTCCAAGCCCTCAAGCGCCGCGAAACGTTGAGGAACCAACCCCAACCGTAAGCTCCAATCGAGGACAGCATCATAAAGCGTGGCATCGCCCACACCGATATAGTCAATGCCGGCGTCGTGTTGTGCGCGCCAGCCTTCTTCCTCCACCTGCCGGAAGGTAGCCAAAAGCGTCTCCGCATCCAAAGCGCCTTTCCAATACCCCTCAAGCGCGCGCTTGAGCTCGCGGTCTTTGCCGATATGGGGGTAACCCACCGTCTGCGTTGTAAATTTGGTCATGGTAAAATCTCCCGTAAGCACAATGAGTCTGAAGTCAGAGACTGCGTGATACCTCGCGCTGTGCGCGGATTCCGCACTCTGACCTTCAACCACCTCCACACCGCCAGGTCCGATTATTCCTCAACCCCTCCGATAACGGTAGAAGGTGGCAACAAAAACGCCTCTCCGAAAGAGAGGCGATACGACGAAAAGCTTCTCCGTATCCATCCTCATCTTCCAGAAGCCCCATCTGGGTTTCTGCCGGAATTGGCACCCCGTCACGCCAGCGCGCCGGGTTGTCGAGGTCTCACAGGGCCGGTCCCTCCACCTCTCTTGATGAGTGGCGGCATGATGTGTTCATGTCGCCATTGAGGTCTACTTTACTACGAGTTAGGGCGATTGTCAAGGGCGCGTGGCGGGGAGCAGCAATTCCCAATATGAGACACAGGAGTAGAATCAGGGTATCACTGCCTAACACCACACACCAAATCGAAGGAGCCGCGGATG
>JAFGFB010000240.1 GCA_016931315.1 Anaerolineae bacterium | reverse complement strand
AGAAGTGTTTTTGGCTGCCGCGCTACGCGCGGCAGCCAAAAACACTCTCTAAAATCGCGGCTTTAGCCGCTCTTGGTTGTGACAGGCCGGATAACACTGAACAGTAACAAAAAAACTACAGTGGCAAAATCGGCTAGATCACTCAAAAAACCCTCTGCCTCTCTGCGAGCGTGATTTTTGCGGGCTGCGCCCGCAAAAATCACAAAAAAGCTACCTCTTGGCGAAAATAACACCACCATCTTGCAAACGACCCACATCAGCCGTAAACTCTCTGCGTCTTTTTTTCTGCAAGTGTGATTTTCGTGGACGGGCGAAGAAACCCGAAGGGTTTCCCCCGTCCACGAAAATCACAAAAAACCCACCCGCTGCGTCTCTTCAGCGTGCCAAAGTGTCTATCCGCAGGTGTCTCCCCAAGCCGGCCTTTGAACTTCCCAATAAGCGGTAGCCTTTGTCCTATACCCCCCTTGTACTTCGAGCTTGACAGCACTGAGAAAGCTTTGCATAATGACGGAGTCTTTGCAAGGCATACGCAGGGGAGGGCATCTATGTTTCACGAGCATCTGGTCCCTGAGAGGTTGTTGCGGGCAGAGATTGCGCAGCGGCGTGAGGAGGGCTGCGTGGTAGGCGATTTGCCGCAGCGTCTGGAACAAGCGCTCCAGAATGGCGCTCTGGGCGCCGAGTACGAGCGCTTCTGGTTGGAATTGGAAGGCTTGCGTCCCGAACGGGATGAGCCTTCCAATCTGGATGAGATTCGCGTCGGGCGTCCGGCGTCTCGGTGCCAGTATCCATCGCCCCCGGAAGGCGAGGCGCTTTTTGATCGAGTCTATGGTGCGTGGCTGGGGCGCTGTGCTGGCTGCACGCTGGGCAAGCCTGTGGAGGGGTGGTCGCGTGAAAAGATTGCGGCTTATCTTCACGCCGCGCAGGCCTATCCTCTGAGCGCTTATTTCCCGGCGCTTGAGCCGTTCCCTGCAGAGCTGAAACTCAATGCTTGTTATATCACTACAACGCAGGGCCATATCGAGCGGATGGTGCGCGATGATGATTTGGATTACACGGTGCTCGCCCTACGGATTTTGGAAACTTATGGCTCGAAGTTCGGAACGCGGGATGTCGCGGAGGCCTGGCTTCGAGCGCTGCCCTATTATCAGATTTTCACCGCCGAAGCGGTAGCGTACCGCAATTTGCTTAATGGCATTGAGCCGCCAGAGACGGCGCGATATCGCAATCCCTACCGGGAATGGATTGGGGCGCAAATTCGCGCGGATTTGTGGGGCTATGTCGCTCCGGGAGACCCGGAGCATGCCGCTGCGCTGGCGTATCGGGACGCGGCGCTTTCGCATACGGCTAATGGTATTTATGGGGAGATGTGGGCGGCAGCGGCAATCGCCGCCGCATTTGTGCTCGA
The DNA here is from genome assembly GCA_016931315.1 of Anaerolineae bacterium. Lineage (GTDB taxonomy): Bacteria > Chloroflexota > Anaerolineae > B4-G1 > SLSP01 > JAAZNO01. The sequence goes on along the minus strand of JAFGFB010000240.1, from coordinate 4,194 downwards.
TGACCCAAAAGAGATTGTCGTCGCCGGGTTGGCGGAAATTCCTGAGGACTGCCGATTGGCTGCGGCGGTGCGGGAGACATTGCGTTGGGCAGGCGAATGCAAGACCTGGGAAGCTGCCTGGGAGCGGGTCAATGCACGCTACGGGGATTATCACTGGGTACACGTGATTCCCAATACCTGCGCGATTGTGCTGGCGCTACTTTATGGCGGGGGTGAACTGGGACGTAGCATCTGTTGGGCGGTCATGGCGGGCGGGGATACGGATTGCACGGGGGCGACTGTGGGTTCGATTGTGGGCGTGATGACGGGTGCCCGTGCGCTGCCGGGAGAGTGGATTGCCCCTTTAGGGGATCGTTTGGAGACATACATCCCCGGCGAGGGTGAGGCGCGGCTCTCGAATTTGGCGGCGCGAACGCTTCGCGCCGCCAATCTCGGGTGACACGGAGAATTCGCATAGTGTTTATGGAATGCGCTTAGGGAGGGTGACTTATGCCGGTTCTACTTGAGAAGCCTGTTTTGCGACTGATGACGTTGCTTGAGCATCCGCAGCCCCGTTGGATTCTGGGCCTGGTGGGTGTACCAGGATCGGGAAAGACCACGGTGGCGGAGCGGTGGGCTGCGGCAGTGAATGCGGCTACTGCGCCGGGCACGATGGTCGCTCTAGGGATGGATGGCTTTCACTTGACCCGCGAGCAGTTGCGGCAGTTCCCGGACCCGGAAGAGGCCTTTGCCCGGCGCGGCGCTCCATGGACCTTTGACCCGGAGGCAATGGCGCGGCGCCTGCAGAGCGTTCGGGAGGCGGCAGGGTGTGCAGATGTGCCGTGGCCCGGATTCCGGCATGAGATTCGCGATCCGGAGGAGGGGGCGTTTGTCGTGCCGGCTGCTGCACGTCTGGTATTGGTTGAGGGCTTGTATCTGCTGCATTCGGATGATGGCTGGGCGCAGGTAGCGGCGTGCTTCGATGAGCGCTGGTTTTTGGATACACCGCTTGAGACGGCGTTGGAAAGGCTCACGCAGCGGCATATGCAAGTCTGGGATTGGACACGCGAACAAGCGGAGCATCGCGTCGCGACGAATGACCGGCTTAATGCGCAGACCGTATTAAAAGGTCGTGAGTTGGCGGAATGGGCAGTTGATGGTGGAAATTGAACCTCTAACCTTCAACCTCGATTCGTCGCCCGGTGCTGTTCAAAGCCGTAGCTCTGTATGAAACTTGAAGCGCCCAAGCAAGAAAAAGCGCATGACCGCACGATTTCAGGGGTAACTCCCACCACGTGAATCGGGGCGTAGCCAGAGCGTGAAGGTGCTTCCTTTTCCGACGGTGCTCTCCACACTGATATGCCCGCCGTGTGCTTCAATGATCTTGTGTGCAATGCTCAGCCCTAAGCCCGCACCGGCAGTATGCCCCGCCTCATTCAGCTGCCCCCGGAAAAAGCGCTCGAACAACCGGGGTACTTCCTCTGCTGGAATGCCTGGGCCGGTGTCTTTCACTGAAAGCGCGATCCAGGTATCGCCCTCTTTGTTTTCGGTTTGCAGTTTGATGGTGACTTGCCCGCTTGCTGGCGTAAAAACGATAGCATTTTCGACCAGCTCACTGATGGCTTGTGCCAGGCGCCGTGCATCTCCCCGCATGGGGGGTAGGGTTGGGAACGGCACAGCTTCCATATTGACGCCAGCGTTGAGTGCGCGCTTCTGGTAGCCTTCTAGTACGCCAGTGATGATATCGGGTAAGGATACGGGCGCCCAGCTCTCGACGCCCCGACCGCTATCGAGGGCTGAGATCTCGAGGGTGTCCTGTACCAGTTGGGTGAGCCAGTTGATGGAGGTAGCCATAGAGTTCAGTTGCCGTTGCTGGTGCTCTGCGGGGTTGGTGCTTTGAAGGATGTGGAGGTTGGTCTTGAGTGCTGTAAGCGGGGTCCGAAACTGATGTGAAACGTTCGCAATGAATTGGCTGCGCGCGCGCTCCAGGTCTTTGGCCTGGCTGATATCCCGATGTGTAAAGACATGCCCGGTGATTTGTCCGGTATCATCGAGAACTGGTGCTGCGGTCAGTGCTGCGTCATAGAATCTCCCATCCTTACGTTGGATGCGCACTTCCCCTTGCCAGGGCTTCCCCTGGAGTAGCGGTGGTGCAAGTGGTTGCAACCGTGGCGTGATATCCATAAGGACATCCAGCGTGTGCAAGTCCTGCTCCAGTAAATCTGCAGCTTGATACCCTGTCAGCGTTGTCAGGCTGGGGTTGACATATCGAATGCGTTGCTCAGCGTCGGTCATGAAGATGGCATCCCCCACGCTGCGCAGAATGGCATTGAGTTGGGCGTATTGTTCTTGCATCTCGGCGGTACGCAGGGCAACCAGTTCTTCCAGCTGTTCGCGGTAACGTGTCAGTGCGGCTTCGTTTTGCCGGCGTTCCGCGATATCGCGTACGATGGATAGCACTAGCTTCCGTTTGGCATATTCAATGACTCCCGTGGAGATCTCGACCGGGAAAATCTCGCCATTCTTGCGTTGGTGCTCCGCCTCAATGGTGAACCGTTCCCCTGGATGCCATTCCTGCCATTGTTGCAATATTACATCCCGTGGGCTGGTGGGTAGAGCTGGATGTAGATCGAAGATATTCATCTTTAGCAATTCTTCTCTAGAATACCCGGATTGCAGGCAGGCAATATGATTGACGTCAAGCACGGCGCCGTCCAGGTCGTGCATATAGATGCCTTCGACGGATTGGTCGAAGATTGTGCGATAACGTTCCTCGCTTTGTTGAAGCGCTTCCTCGGCTTGTTTGTGATCAGTGATGTCTGAGATCATGACCGCGAGCCGCTCGGCTTCCGGTGAATATGCGGAGATTTCAAACCAGCGTTGCGTTGCCGGGCTAAAAGTTTCAAAGTGAACGGGTGCGCCAGTCAGCATGACCCCGTCAAAGCGTTCCAACCAGGTGGATTCTGTGGGTGGCAGCAGACTGTTGGCAGTATGCCCGAGCACATTCTCTGCCGGGATCTGAAAGATTTTCCAGAGAGCGGAATTGGTTTCCAATACCCGGTAATCGGCGGGCAATCCCTTTGCGTCACGAACGACCTCAAGGAGGGCAAAACCGGTGCTCAAGTTCTGAAATAACAAGCGATATTTCTGTTCGTTAATGGTTAGTTGTTGTGTGATCGCGATGCGTGAGAGGGCGAGGAAACTTTGATAAACCATGGATTCGATGAGGTGTGAGGGCAATTTAATGCCTGGACGGCGCGTGATGAGGGCGACATTGCCCCACAGGGTGCCATGTCCAACTATACCGATGGTATACACATCATGAAGACTGAAAAGATTCTCAGCAATCTTGCCCACGGTTTGTGGTACCGCATCATCGAGCAACGCACATAAGCCGCCGGTAAGGTGCAGCAGGCGTAGTTGATAGAAACGCTCTTGCAGTTTCTGGGCGATTGGTGCGCTTCTGCCGACAATCTTGAAGCCAAACAGTTTTTCCGCTTGCTCGAAGAGCGTACCTTCCATACCGAGCAGCTGGCGGGTAACAAGATGTTGCCGGTCTGGCGTTGTTTCGTTGATGACAATGACGGTATTGGGCGCAACCTGGGTGAGCGCTGCGCCAAGTTGAGCAAAGACCTGTTCGGCCTTGTCGCAATCCAACAAGGCTATACCCATCTCGGAGAGACGTTGGCTCTCCTCAGTTTGCCGGTTGAGTGTTACCTGGGCTTGAGTGCGAGCCACCGTGAGCGCCCGCATCAGCTCCGCCATAATCAGTGCGCTGGCGGATGCCAGGATAATGGTATTGAGAGAAGCTGCGTAGTTGGAGGAGGTTTTTCGAGTGGTCCAGGTGCTGACCACGACAAGGGTGAAGCTCATGATCCAGTAGACGCTCCGCCTATAGAAAAGCGCTGCGAGTACACACGGAATCATGAAGATGAGCAGCAGGCTATCGGTGAGTCCGAAACGGATAATGATCCAGCTGGTCAGGAGCAGCACGAGGACATAGCCGCACGTGACGAGCCAGGCCGGCGGGTGTTTGAGTCTGCTCATGCGCATTCTCCCTCAGAATCTATCCAAAACATTAATAGCTACAAGGGTTTTCTTTCTATAGTGGCAAAACTGGCTAGATAGCTTGAAAAAACCTCTGTGCCTTCCCCCGCAAGTGTGATTTTTGCGGGCGCAGCCCGCAAAAATCACAAAAAAGCTACCTCTTTGTGT
>JAFGFB010000239.1 GCA_016931315.1 Anaerolineae bacterium | reverse complement strand
TGCTCAAGTGTCTAGACGTATAGTCTCACCCAGCCGACCTTTGAACTTCCCAATAATTTGTCCTATACCCCAACCTACCCGAGTTTTGAGGAATATGCTACAATACTATTGTGATGGAGAGATTGCATATCAACGACCCTCTTGCCTGGGATGCGGCGCTGCAAGCATTGCCGCAGCCGCATGTCCTGCAATCATGGAACTGGGGGCAACTCAAACTTCAACAGGGTTGGGAAGTGCAGCGGTTCCTGTGGCGGGTTGCCGAGCGTCCCGTGGCTGGCGCCCAGTTGTTGATTCAGCAGCGAGGGCGTTTCCGCCTGGGCTACGTTCCCAAAGGCCCAATTCTGGATTGGAATGATGAGCTGTGTGTGCTTGAGCTATTGCGAGGTCTCGAGGCTCTTGCCCGGCAGGAATCCCTGTTACTCTTGAAAATTGACCCCGATGTCGTTGCTGACTCCCCCACTGGCGAAGCGCTGGTCACGCAATTGAAACAGCGTGGTTGGCGTTTTTCTTTTGAGCAGATTCAGTTTCGGAATACCATGCTGATAGACCTGCAAACTGAGCTGGACACGATTCTGGCGCGCATGAAGCCCAAGGGGCGCTACAACATTCGCCTTGCCGTGCGCAAAGGTGTCACGGTCAGGTTGGCGACGCTGGCGGATTTACCTCTGTTGGTGGATATGTATGCCGAGACCGCGCAGCGCGAGCGTTTTGAGATTCGCAAACCGGCTTACTACCGCGATACCTGGCGCACGTTCATGCAATCAGAGATCGGGAAGGGATTCATTGCTGAGGTCGGCGGGGAACCTGTCGCCATGTTGATCATGCTACACTTTGGAAAACGCGCATGGACGATGTATGCTGGTTCATATACCCGCTATCGTACGGCTATGCCGACTTATTTGCTGCAATGGGAAGCGTTGCGTCATGCCCAGAGCCTGGGATGCACGACCTATGATATGTGGGGAGCGCCGAATGAACTGGATAGGCGTGACCCCTTGTGGGGCGTGTATCGCTTAAAATCCAGTTTTGGCGCGGAGTTGGTCTCGCATATTGGCGCTTTTGATTATTCACCTCGCGCCTGGCTTTACCGGTTGTATGTCTTGCTGCATTCTGGAGCGGTGACCCTTGTGCATTAAGAATCTATCCCAAAATGGAGGTCCTTCATGCGGGTGCTTGTAACCGGTGGCGCGGGCTTTCTGGGAAGTGCGCTTGCAAATGCCTTGGTTGCCCAAGGACACGAAGTCTTGGTTGTGGATGATCTCAGCGCGGGTTCACCTGAACGGCTGGCGCCAAGTGTGCTCTTTCACCGTGGTTCGGTGTTGGATCGTCCCAAGTTGTGGACGTTGTTACAAGGCGTGGATTGTGTCTATCACCTTGCGGCGCGAGTACTCGTGGCTGAATCGGTGCTCTATCCTGCGGAGTACAATACGGTCAATGTCGGCGGCACGGTCTCGTTGCTGGAGGCGATGCGCGATACGGGTGCCCCCCGCGTGGTCCTGGCGTCCTCTGGCGCGGTTTATGGACGCCAGCAGTTACAGCCTGTCAGCGAGCAGGCGCCCACAAATCCCCAGTCGCCTTATGCGGTGAGCAAGCTCTCGGCTGAGTATTATCTGCATACCGTTGGCGCCTTGTGGAATATTGAAACCGTGGCGTTGCGCATCTTCAACGCTTTTGGACCACACCAATCGCTGCCTGCCTCGCACGCGCCCGTTGTTCCGCGCTTTTTGCAGCAAGCGTTGGGGGGCGGTTCACTGGTGCTGTTCCAGGATGGGCACCAGACCCGGGATTTCGTCTACATTGATGATGTTGTGACGGCGTTGCTGGCCGCAGGAACGGCTTCTGGAATCAACCGGCGCACCATCAATGTGGGTAGCGGTGTGGAAACTGAAATTCGCGCACTGGCGGACTTGGTACTGAGGCTCACCGGCTCACACAGCAATTTGCTACACAGTCCCGTGGAGGATGGCGGCGTCTCGCGTTTGCACGCGGATTTGACCCTGGCCAGGCAGTTGTTGAATTACCGCCCGAGATATTCTCTGGAACAGGGCTTGCGTCGAACTCTTGCTGAAGATTCACGCTTTCGGCGCTCATGAACAGGGGCAACTGGCGGGTGTTTCTCCAGCAACTGCACGCAGGATTTCGCAAGCGTCTGCAGCGCTGGTTGCCGCGTCTTCAGCGTGTAGCTACTTTCATCCTGGAAATCATTGACCGTTTCGGTCGCCATCACATGCAGATGTACGCGGCGGCACTATCTTTCTACACCTTGCTCTCTATCGTCCCCTTATTGCTCTCTGTGCTGGCTGTGGGCAGCCTCTTCATTAATGCGGCTGATGTGCAGAGTATCGCATTGAAAAGTCTGGAGGCCCTGCTACCTGCAGCCGTGGAGCCAGTGCGCCTCAATATCGAAAATATCCTCCGCTATCGTGGCTCGGTAGGAGCGATCTCTCTATTAAGCACACTGTGGTCAGCCTCCGGCATCTTTACCACGCTCGAATTGGCGATCAACGCCGTGTGGGAACGTCCGCACCGTCGTACATATTGGAAACGGCGGCTTATTGGCGTTCTTTCATTGATGGGGGTCGTCGCCTGGGTTGTGGGCGCCTTTATCCTTCAGACGCTGTGGCGTTTGTTGCCGCAATGGTTTCCCGTAATCAGTCACCTTAATTTCCCTATCTCCAAGTGGGGCGAACGCGGGCTATCTTTCCTGGTGATTTTGCTATTCAACCTCCTGACGTATCGCTTCTTTCCGGCGCGCCCGGTACGCCGGCGGGTCGCCTGGTTGGTGGGGCTGGGGGTCAGCCTCACTTGGGTGGCGATGCGCGACATTTTCGCCTGGGCGTTAAGCACGGGCTTGCTGAACTATCCCCTCGTCTACGGCTCCTTGTGGGTGATGATTTTACCTACTGTGTGGGCCTATTGGAGCTACCTGGTGTTGTTATTGGGCGCTGAATTCCAGTCCTATCTCGATGAACGCTACTTTTCGGAACTGCAGGAGGAATATCAACGCTCCGCATTGAAGGTGACGGCATGAAATTGTGGTAGCAATGCGACACGCTACCGAGCCTTGCGGCTAGAGCCACTTTCCGAAAGGTGTTTTTTTTGTTGGCGGGCGCCGCTCGTCAACGAAAACATCCTCAAAAAAGCCGCGCCGTTAGGCGCAAATCGCGGGTCAAGACGAGTTTTCGGACAGATTCTTAGATTTATTAGGGAGGTGACATGATGCTAATTACCAACGCCAGAGTGGCGACGCTTGGCAAGGAACCCCGCCTGATCGAGAATGGCGCCTTGCTCGTTGAGGGGGGCACAATCATCGAAGTGGATACGACAGCTGCGCTGGTGACCCGCTACCCTGAGGCTGAGCGCCTGGATGCGCGAGGGCAGCTGGCATTGCCGGCGCCTCTCTGTGGTCATACCCATTTCTACGGCGCCTTCGCCCGTGGTTGGGCTTATCCTGGACCGGCAGCCACGCGCTTCGGCGAAATTCTCGAACGGCTTTGGTGGCGCCTGGATAAGCTCCTCACTCCCGAGGATGTGCGCTATTCGGCGCTTGTCTGCCTGGCAGACGCTATCCGCCACGGCACCACGACGCTAATTGATCACCATGCCAGCCCTTATGCGATTCCCGGTTCTCTGGATATTATTGCTGAAGAGGTCACCCGTTCGGGAATCCGCGTCAGTCTCTGCTATGAGGTCACCGACCGCGATGGTGAGGATCTGGCGCGTGCCGGTATCGCGGAAAACGTACGCTTTCTGCGTCGTTTGCAAGCCAACCCGCATTCACAGCTGGCAGCTTCCTTCGGTATGCATGCTTCCCTCACGCTGAGCGATGCCACACTTGCCGCATGTGTTGCTGCCGCCGATGGCCTGGAGACTGGCTTCCATATCCATGCTGCCGAAGGGCTGGAGGATGTGGAGGATAGCTTGCGCAAATCGGGCAAGCGCGTCATCCACCGCTTGCACCAGGCGGGGATTCTGGGATCGCGCTCCATCGTTGCCCATGCGGTTCATGTGGATGAGAGCGAGATGGATGTTCTGGCGCAGACCGGTACCTGGGTCACCCATCAGCCACGCTCCAATATGAACAATGCCGTGGGAACCGGCAAAGTCGAGCAATTGCTGGCGCATGGCGTCAAGGTGGCTTTGGGCAACGATGGTTTTAGCAACAACATGTTCGCGGAGATGAAGACGGCATACCTCGTCCACAAACTGGCGCAGGCGGACCCGCGCGTCATGCCGGGCGACCTCGTCTTCCAGTTGGCTTTTGATGCCAATGCGCAGCTGGCGCGCATTTTCTGGCCCCAGGTGACGCTCGGTGTTTTGGAACCCGGGGCAGCGGCGGACCTTATTTTGGTAGATTACTATCCCACTACACCGCTGACCGCCGGCAACCTGCCGTGGCATTTCCTCTTCGGCTACGAGGCTTCGATGATTACGACGACCATCAGCGCGGGACGGGTCCTGATGCACAACCGGCAGTTGTTGACGCTCGACGAAGCCGAAATCACCGCGCGCTCCCGCGAACTGGCAGCCAAACTGTGGCAACGGGCGCTCTGAGCACAGCCCGGGGGCGCGTCTGGCGTGCTAATGCGCTTTTGCTCCTCGCTGCGGCAATCTGGGGTTTTGCCTTCGTTGCTCAGCGGGTGGGCATGAACTATGTTGGACCCTTTACCTTTACCGCGGTGCGTTTCGCTTTAGGTAGCCTGGCGCTCTTGCCCTTGCTAACAGCGCAGCGACGTCGTAGTGCGGAACGCTTGTCGTGGCGGACATTGCTCCCCGGTGGGCTGCTTGCAGGCGTCGCGCTTTTTGCGGGCGCTTCATGCCAACAAATCGGCCTAGTGACCACAACGGCAGGTAAGGCCGGCTTTATCACCGGCTTGTACGTGGTGCTTGTGCCCCTCTTAGGGCTGTTGCGCCGGCAGCAGACGGGCACGGCTGCGTGGATTGGCGCGGTTCTGGCGGTGGCGGGTCTGTATTTTCTCACGCTGCCTGCGGGCCTTTCCGCACTGCGGCTTACTGCGATGACGGCAGGTGATTTCTGGGTAATGCTGGGAGCGTTTTTCTGGGCCATCCATGTCCACATTCTGGCGTGGCTCACCCAGCGGGTGGATGCATTGCCTATCGCGGTGTTGCAGTTCGCGTTGACGGCGTTACTCAGTGGCATCGTGGCGTTATGGCTTGAAACGCCGACACTGCTCGGTTTACGTGGCGCAGTGTGGGCGATTCTCTATGGTGGTTTGCTCTCGGTAGGTGTTGCCTATACGCTACAGGTTGTCGGGCAGCGGGATGCCCATCCCACACATGCCGCCATCATCCTAAGCCTGGAGGCCGTCTTCGCGGTAATTGGCGGCGTACTGCTCCTGGGTGAGACGCTCACCCCACGGGGGTTGGCAGGTTGTGCCTTGATGCTTGCGGGAATGCTGGTATCACAGCTTGTGGTGCCAGCGGAGGCGTGAGGTAGACTTGAACTGCTGAGTTACTGCGCTGCAATCTGACCGCGGCGCAATAACCCGCTTTCTGTTGGGTGTTTTGCGGCGGCGCCGCGCGCCGCCGCAAAACACTTTTTCTTTGAAACACTCTTTTTACTCCCCGCGAAGCACCAGCGGCAGGAAAATCATGTGTCTCGGTGTTTGGGTGGTGGTGAAACTCCACACGGGACCCGCGGTGCTACTGATACCATCCGTGGCAGTGATGATCCACTGATAATGGCTCCCCAGTTGCAGGTTGGTCGCGCTCCAGGTCGGCGTGAGCAGGTCGGTCGCCACGATGCTCAGGGGTTGCCCGTCAGCACCCAGGGCTAGAGTGTAGTGCCGCGTGTCGCAATTCAGGTCCGCAGCTGGCTCCCAACTCAAAGCAACCCTCGGTTCGATCTCATTTGCGCCATCGGCAGGGAAGGGTGTGTGGGCTGCCGTTGGCGCTGCGTTGGCTACGGTCACCGTGATGGAGCGCTGCACCCTGATATCCAGACCGGCATCGAAGATAACCGGCGTGACGAGCGGAATTCCCGCTGCCAGGCAAGGGGTAACGGTGACGGTGTAGCTCACCATGGCGCTCGTACCGGCTGGAACCGGCTCGCGCCACATGACCGCACCGTCGTCGAACTGTGGGGTGCCATAGGTAGCCGTGAGCGCATCCATCCAGACGACCTGCGAGGGCAACGTTGCAGTGAGACCCGCTGTGCCAGTCGCTCCGGTGTTGTGCAGAGTCAACCAATAGGTGAGGCTATCGCCGGGCAGCGCCGTTGGCGCAGAAACGGCAGCGGTGGAGGTGCTCAGGTCTGGCGCATCCGTCGCTCGGGTGGTGAAGCTCCAGATGGGACCGGCAGTGCTGCTGATGCCATCCGTGGCGGTGATGATCCAGTGATACGTTGTCCCCGGTTGCAGATTGCTTAAGCTCCAGGTCGGCGTGAGCAGGTCATTCGCCACGATACTCAGCGCTTCACCATCTGCGCCAAGCGCCAGGGTATAGTGCAGGGCGTCACAATTCAGGTCTGTGGCTGGCGTCCAAATCAGGGCAACGCCAGTTCCGACCCCGGTCGCGCTATCGGCAGGGGAAGGCGTATGCGGCGCGGTCGGGGCGGCGTTGGCGATGGTTGCCGTGATGGGGCGCTCCATGCGGAGACCGCTTCCGTCTTCGAAGATGGCTGTGCTCGTGAGCGCGGTTCCCGCCGCCAGGCAGGGACTGATTGCTGCGGTATACGTCACGGTAACACCGGCATCGGCGGGGACGAAGCCCTGCCACGTCACCGTTCCATCGGCGAATTGTGGCGTGCCCTGGGTGGCCGTGAGCGCATCTGTCCACACGACTTGTGAGGGTAGCGTGGTCGTGATGTATCCCGTCGTAGGTCCGCCGCTGTTGTTGAGCACAAGCCGGTAGGTCAGGCTATCTCCGGGAAGCGCTAGGCCTGGTGCGACCGTGGCTGTGGACGAGCCGAAGTCAGCCGGGGAAGCCGCATCACAGCCCCCCAGCCATTCGAGGCTCCGCGACATCACATTGGCTCGCATCGTGGCTGAGCTGATTCCCTCGAAACCGAAGGCAAAATAAACGGTGCGGTAAGTTGTGTTCGTATAAGCCACACCCGCATAGAGATTGCCGATATTGCTGTAGTCCATGATGGCTGTAGCGTCAGCCCGTGGGGAAATATCGCTGGGGTAGGTTTGATTACCTGCGCTATCTCCGCCCAAGATGGGATTGAGTCCTGCCCAATGCCCCAATCCCCTCAACGAAACGTCGTTGGTATCGTCGGAGTCGTAGGTGGCGTGGAGGTAATTTTGGTAGAAGGAAGTTGTCCCAATATCATAGCCGATATCCTGCCCGGTGATGAAGAGCCGACCCCCACCGTCGAGATAGGTCGTCAGCGCGGTCTGGTCGGCGGCAGTGAGGGTGGTTTCCGAGTCGTTGCCGGTGAACCAGAGTACGCGCCCGTATTGTGTCAGCGTTGCTGCGGAAGGGCTGCCTTGCGTGCTCACCGTCCACACATCGTGGGCTTCGCTCAGCGTGTTTAGTGCGGCCTGGAAGTAAACCTCATAATTTTGCGTCAGATCATCATCCACCAACAGCGTGCAAGGGAGCGGTTCCAGGATGAAGGATTGCTCCTGGTTTTCCGTGAGTGAGATCGAACGCTCGACGGTGCCATAGCCCGGCGCCGAGACACGCATCACATACTCGCCGCCGCAGGTGGAAAGGCTATACGCTCCCGTAAATGGGTCGGTATTGACGGTCACCCCCGACTCCACCAGTGTGATTGTGGCGGGCAAGGGAAAGCCGGTATCCGCGGCCGTGACTGTCCCCGTCACGGTCCAGGTCGCGCTGGGTTGCAGTGCAAAATTCTGCAGGGTGGGTGTTCCGTCTACTAGGGCGACGCTGACCGTCTGGGGTTCGTAGCAGGTCGCACGTGCAGTGAGCGAATATGTCCCCGGCAGCAGAAGGCGCGTGTAATCACCCACTTCGGGGTCCGTAGCGACGGGGATCCGCTCCGGCGTGGTATTGACCGTGGCCGTAAGTGGCGTCCCTGTGGTTGCGTCGGTCACAATGCCGTGAACGGCGTTGCGCAGCGGGCGCTGAAACCACCAGATCATCGCCTCGCGGTTGGCATTCCAGTAGGTATCCATCGTCTCGAAAGTGGGGCTTTTCGTGTTGGAAATCTCGATGGTCACATGATGCTCGCCGCGCCAGGTGTAAGCCCAGTCCTGCATTCCGCCGTAGATGATGTACCAGTTAGCGCCCTGGATGATTCGCGCCGGATTAGGGTTGTTCCAGATGATGGAATTGCGTTCTGCATAACCGGTGCTGAAGGCGATGTACTCTGCATTGTCGGGTGAGTGGGCCGTCGTGCCATCCCAGGGATAGTTGACAACCTGTGCGCCGCCGTGATAGTTGGCGCCCATGACGAAGCGTCGCCCGTAGCCCCAGTTCATGAAAGCCTGAACTTCCGGCTCGCGACCCGTCGGGTCGTCTACCGGATCAACGATGGGGTCGGGAAAGCTGCGGTTGAGGTCTACACTGTGGGCATTGTAGCGACTGCCATTGACGTAGCCATCGGGGTTGGAGATGGGGCAAAGCCAGATTTCGAGCTCATTCACCATCTCGGTAAGTGTGGCATCGGTCCCGTAGCTATTTGCCAGCAGCTCGGCAAAGCGCATTGTCATCTCCACTCCTGTGGTCTCATCGCCGTGCAGCGTGCTGGTGTATTTCACCTCTGGTTCGGCTTCCGCCACGGTGGGATTATCGGTGATTTTGAGGCACCAGATATCGCGGTTCTGCACCGATTTGCCGATGGAGTGCAGCTGTACCAAATCGGGGTGCGCGGTGACGAGCGCCTGCATCCGCGTGACAAATTGCTCGAAAGTGGGCCAGGCAAGCCGTGCTCCTGACCCGGGACCGTATTCCCGAAAAGCGCGCAGCCCTTCGTTGGGGACGGGCGTGGCGCTCAGTCCCAATGCCGTCAGACGCCGCACGGCAGCATCGTCCACATAGACGTGCGCAATCAGGGGGGTGAAAGTGCCCTTGTCGAGCGGGTATGGCGCGTTGGGATCGGCAGTGAAAACCTTGTCAATATCGAGCTGCAAATCCACCAGCATTGCCAACGCTTCAGGCGAGTTCAGTTGTACCTCAACGGGATAAAGGCCGGAGAAAGGATCCGGTTCCGGGCTTTGGGCGACGCCTCGCCCCGAAGGCAGCAGGCTAGTGCAGAGCAATAGCGCGATAAACGCTCCCACAACGCGCAACATACGGGTCATGCTATACCTCCGACAAGGGCATGGGGAATAAAGGGTTCTCCGTGTGCGTGGCTGCACGCGGAGAACCTTCTCAACTCAAGACTAAAACTCTGTTTTACCGGTAAAACGGAATTGCGCAAGTTGTAGCGCCGGGTTGCGGGTAAAACCCGCATAGCCCGGCTCGCGGTGCAGCGATGCTCCTACCGCAGCCACATTCTGCAGCGCTTCGACATAGCTCTGCGTGAAGCGCAGATTCTTCACCGGATAGGCAATCTCACCGTTTTCGATCCAGAACGTCCCGTCGCGGGTAAGTCCTGTGACCACCATCTCGCGCGGGTGTACCTGGCGGGTGTAGTTGAAGCGCGTTACATAGAGACCCCGTTCAATACTCGCAATCATTTGCTCGATGGGGGTATTGCCTGCCTGCAGGGTCAGGTGCATGGGAAACATCATTCGGCCCATGGCTGAACCGGGGGCAAAGGGGTTGATGGGAGGCATGCCGTGTCCCGTAGCTGCATTGCCGGTTTTGGCAGCCCATTGGCGATTGTAGAAGGCATCGCCGACCACGCCTTCACGGATGATGCTGAGCGGTTGGCGCGGCGTCCCCTCGAAATCGAAGGGGATAGGCAGATGCTCCGGCGCGTCCGGGTCATCCACGAGGGTGATGGCGGGTGAAAAGAGCGCCTGTCCCTGCCTGCCGCTCATCCACGAAGAACCTTCCGTCACGCTCATGCCATTTGCCCCACCGCCCATGAATGCCACCAGGTCGTGAACGGCGGCTTCTTCAAGCACCACGGGGTAATCGCCCGGAGCGATGTCGCGTGGATTTTGCGAGACTATGGCTTTATCTACTGCGATTTTTCCCCATTTGGCGACGGGAATCTGCGCCACTTCCCAGGCGGCATCGGCGGCGTAGCCGGAGCCAGTTTCCGTCATCGCGACGATAGTGAGCTTTGCCAGCGTGAGCGGGTGCCAGGCAAAGAGTCCGTGACTTGTCGCAATCGCCCATTGGCTGCGACTGGTGCTGAACGCACCTGAGGCGACCACGTCCTGATCCAGTGCATAACGGATGACCTCGCCGACGGCGTGCGCGCGGAACTCCGGTGTGGCGCTCGCGGTGGCTTCGTCAAAGGCTTGTCGTCCCTTCGGGAACTCGGTCGGTGGCGCGAAACCCGGGAAGTCAGGGTTCTCGGGCTGCAAGCGCGCCAGCTGCGTCGCCCGTTCAACCAGCTGATCGAGTGCGGCAGCGCTGAGATCGTTGGTTGAAGCCATTCCAATCCGCTTGCCGAGCGCCACCGAGACAGCCAGGCTGAAATTCGTCTCGGCGACGTTTTGGTGGATTTCATTGTTGGCAAAGCGCGTCAGGGCTTCATCCAGCCCCAGAAAGAGCACCTCGGTTTCATCGCCTGAAGAGCGGCTGATCACACCCTGAAGCAAAGCTTTGATCTCGTGTTCGTTGAGCATGTCTCTATGCCTCCTTGCCTACTTCATCACGCCTATCCGCACGTTGCGAAAGCGCGCAGGCGCCGCACCGTGACCGGTGTGTGCTGTTTGTGAGGGTTGTCCCTTGCCGCAATTGGGGACGCCCCATATTCCCCACGCCTTTGCATTGCAGATAGCATCGCAAGCACCCCAGAACTCCGGCGTCATCCCGGTATAGGTGGCATTCTTGTAAAGCTTGCCGCGTTTGCCGCCTTTGATTTCGTAGGCCAATTCGGTCCCAAAGAGGAAATTGAGGCGCAGATTGTCTATGGACCATGATTTGTTGGTCTCCAAGTAGATACCCTCGTCGGTGTCGGCGATCAAATCTTCCAGTTCCCAGGTCCCGGGTTCCAGGTTGATATTGGTCATGCGGATGATGGGAATGCGATTCCAGCCCGAAGCGCGCATGGCGCCGCCGGAACGGCTAAGCGCGGGATCCTCGCCGCGCAGCTGTGCCAGCTGGGTTGCCGTCTCGCGTGAGCTGAGGTAGCCCACAAAACGCCCGTCGCGCACCAGGGGCACGCGCTGCGCCGGGACGCCTTCATCATCATAGCCAAAGGTGCCCAGCCCGCCGGGCGTTGTTGCATCGGCGGTGAGATTGACGATTTCGGATCCATAACGGAACACTTTTAACTTCTCTGGTGTCAGGAAGCTGGTGCCCGCGTAGGCGGCTTCCGTGCCAAAGACGCGATCCAGCTCCGTGGGATGTCCACACGATTCGTGAATTTGCAGTCCGAGCTGTGTCCGGTCGAGGATCAGCGTCGTCACCGTGCTGGGGCATTGCTCCGCGCTGAGCAGCGCTACCGCTTCCGCGCCAACGCGGGGCGCATTTCCCACCAGGTCCAGCCTTTGGATGAATTCCCAGCCTTCAGCGTGTTGGTCGCGGAAGACATTGGGGTAGCTTCGCCGCTGTATTTCGCCGTTGGCGATGGCGAGCGCCATAATCGCACCGCCTGTTTCGAAAAATTCTTGTTCAATAGCGGAGCCTTCGCTGCTGGCAAAATATTGGTGTTTCCGAAGACACACCAGGCTCCCCTGCGTCACTTTGATACCGGCTTCGGCGCGCATCAGCCGGTCGGCTTCCAGAAGCAGCGCGATTTTGTCCTCGATCGGGATCTTGAAGGGGTCAATCTCAACCGGGGTGCGGTAAATGGCTTGGTGAACTTCTGGGGGTCCGAGATAGACGCGCTGGCGTTGGTACATGGCGCTCGCTTTGGCAATGGCAATGGCTTCTGCTGTCACACGCTCCACTTCCTGCGAGCTGAGGATCGCGCTCGACGCAAATCCCCAAGCGCCGCTGACCAGTACCCGCACGCCGAAACCGGCGTTTTCCATCTCGCCAACTCCTTCGACAATGCCATTCCGCACATTGACACTCTGCTCCCGGGCGGTGAGGGCGCGCACGTCGGCGTAATCTGCCCCGAGCAGTTGGGCTTGGTTCAGGGCTACGGCAAGCAAATCCTTCAAGAGGCACCTCCATTGAACATGATGGTCTGATGATAGTTGCATGGGCTAATCAATTTTTATCATAGCACCAATTATCAGGAAGGAAAATGGCAGGGTGCGTTTCAAAATGGGTGAAAACCTTAGGCGCTCCTACAGGGCGTGGGAGAAAGTTGATTTTTGCATGACAATCGGCTTACTTTTGCCCCAAAGTCGGAACGCATCCAAATGGTAGAGGTTATGTACCCGTCCCAAAGGGGAGAATCTGGGGGAGTTACAGCTCTTCGGCGTCGCGATGCAACCAGTAGCCGCGACCGCGCATACTGCGGATAAAGCGCCAGTCATTGTCACACTTGTAGGGTTCAAGTCTGTGGCGCAGGCGGGAGATTAGTTTGCGGAGGTTCTGCTCATCGCCCACCAGTGAGTGATCCTCGGGCCAGATGTTGTGAATCAACGTCTCACAGTCTACAATCTCCGGCGCATGGCTGTAAAGGGTGCGAAGGAGCGTAAACTCTTGTTCTGTGAGCGGGGGCAGTAGCTGTTGCTGGTCAATCCAAACATGTCCGCTTTCACGGTCCATGAAAAGGCCGGCGTCCGGTGGGGCGCTCGTGGAATGTATTGTGGGCGTATCGTCGAGCGCTTGTTGCTCCGCGATCACCGCGCTGACAGCTGTTGCGGTGATAGTATCTGCACCTTGCGCCGCAAGGTGGCGTAAGAGGGCATCACATAATCGTAGTAGTCTCTGCGGTGAGCCTTGTGCAACTGCCAGCAATTGTGCGAGGGAATTGTTATTGGCTTCTGCCTGAAACAGCTCTTCCCATTGGCTGGTGTGTGCATGATTGCAATAACTCAAACGGTGGCGCAACAGAGCGTGTAGCGCCAGGTCATTCCACCCATCTGGCGCAAACGGGTTTTCTGAAAAACCCTGAGCGTTGAGCCATTCCTGGAAACTCTGCTCATTGCCCGGCGCTGTGAACGCTGTCATGCGCATCTTTCTTATGAGTTAACTGCTGTAGTAGCTGTATTGAATATGCCTATAACATCAGCATACCATAAACTTGTATCGGATGCAAGCGTATGGGCATCAGAAAGATGATTTTTTCTAGAGCGGCAATAGTGGCTAGACTAACGATCATGTAGGCGATGCAAGAACACAGAGAGGTAGCTTTTTTTGTGATTTTTGCGGGCTGCG
>JAFGFB010000238.1 GCA_016931315.1 Anaerolineae bacterium | reverse complement strand
GCCTGTTTGATGCCTTTCTTTGAGTGATTTTTCGCGGCGGGGCAAAGCCCCGCTGCGAAAAATCAATTTTCTTCGAAGTTCTCGCCCCCGTTTTGAAACGCCACCCCCTGGCTACCTGTTTCCAGCTTTCTACATTCGTTGTACAATAAAGAGGTTCGATCACCTGACCCAAGAGGAGCAGCCCTATGAAATGCGTGATTATCGGCAGTGGTGTGGCTGGAATGACAGCGGCGCTCGATTTGGCAAAAGCGGACGGCGTCGAAGTTGACCTCTATACTGATGAAGCCCATTCTTACTATTATCGCCCCCAGGTGACCAATTTCCTGGCGGGTGTGATACCTCTTGAGCGTGTCTTCCTGCATCCACTTCCCTGGTATGAGGAGCGTGGCGTGCACATGCATTTGGCTTCGCCTGTGGTGCGCCTGGAACCAGACCAAAAGCGCATTATCCTGGAGGATGGCACGGCGGTGACTTACGACAAGTTGTTGTTGACTACCGGTAGTTGCCCTTTTGTGCCACCCGTTGAGGGCGTTGAAAAAGCCGGCGTCTTCACCATTCGTACGCTTGCTGATGCGCTGACCATCAAGGACTTTGCGCCGCACTGCACTCAAGGATTGGTGGTTGGCGGCGGCTTGCTGGGGCTGGAAGCGGCACGCGGGCTCAAAGGTATGGGGCTGGACGTCACGCTTGTTGAGTTCATGCCCCGCCTGATGCCGGTGCAACTGGATACCGAGGGCGCCGCGATTTTGCAGAGCTTCGTCGAAGCACAGGGCTACCATGTTTACCTTGGCACAGCTGCCAAAACCGTGCTTGGCGATGGCAAAGTCGCAGGCGTTCTGCTCTCGAATGGCGAAACGCTACCTGCACAGATTATGGTGATTGCGGCGGGCGTGCGCCCCAATAGCCGCCTGGCGCAAGAAGCGGGCCTGACCATAGACCGCGGGATCCTGGTTGATGACCGGATGCAAACCAGCGCACCGGATATCTATGCTGCTGGCGATGTTGCCCGCTTCCAGGGTATTTGTTGGGCTATCGTGCCCACCGCTCAGGCGCAAGCGCGCATCGCCGTGGCTAATATTTTGGGGCAGGAAGCCCGCTACGAGAACCTCGCCCCGGCGACAGCGCTCAAAGTTGCGGGTATTGATGTCAACTCTATGGGGTTGATCAACCCTCCTGACGCTTCTTATGCAGTCTTCCAATACACGGCGGCGGATGCTTCTGTCTACAGGAAGATAATTTTGCGTCAAGAGGGTAGCGATAGCGTGATTGTTGGCGCGATTACCATCAACGACAAACTGTTAGCAAGGAAACTAAGCACGCTTATCGAACAGCGTGCATCTATGACCCCTGCAGAGGCTCAGGGCCTGGTAGAGGGTAAATGATCCCGCGCGGTTGGTTATACTGAAGCGTTTTCTGTCTGGAGGGTTGCTATGAAACGTCTCGATGTGCGTGTGCTGTTTGGCATTCTGTTGGTGTGTCTGGGCGGTTTGTTCTTGCTGCAGAACTTCGATATCATTCCTGCTGATATGCCCTTACTCTGGGTGGCAGTCTTCGCGCTCAGTGGTATTGTATTTCTGGTTGCATTTTTTACCGATATGCAGCATTGGTGGGCCTTGATTCCGGGCTTCGCGCTATTCGGATTAGCCGCATTGATTGGCTTGCCTTCGTTGTTGCCTGAATTTCCTGGCGATGCTGGCGTCGCGATCTTCATGGGCATGATAGGCCTATCATTTGTGGCGATTTTCCTCATCACTGCTGCCCGTGAATGGTGGGCCTTAATCCCTGGTTTCTCACTGTTGGGTCTGGCAGCACTGATCGGCTTGCCCGCTCTGTTACCTGCACTTCCTTCGGAGTTCGGTGTGGGCATCTTCATGGGGATGATTGGCCTGTCCTTTGTCGTGATTTTTCTCGTTACAAAGGGGCGCGAATGGTGGGCGCTCTTCCCCGGTGGCGCCTTGGCTTCGGTGGCGGCAATGATTGGCCTCACGCCGATTTTGCGTGGAGAAGGGACAGTGGGCGTGATGCTGCTGGGGCTGGCGTTGACCTTTGCCCTGGTAGCGCTCCTGGCTCCGCGTGAAGAACCGCGCCGCTGGGCACTCATACCCGCTGGAATTCTGGCGGTCGTGGGAGTGCTCTTTGTAGCGGCGGCAACCCGTTTGGCCGGATATATTCTCCCTGCGGCCTTGATTGTGGGTGGCGGTTACTTCATCTATCACTCACTACGGACGCGTGGATGATGCTTAAGAATCTCTTCTGGAACACACAACAACGCCGCCTGAGAACGCTTTGGCGTCTGGTAGCTCAGAGCGTGCTGCTCATGGCGCTCTCCAGCTGTCTGAGCGCCGCTTTCCTGTTGCCCGGCATGGTTCTAGGCACCCTTGAGCCGCAGATTCAAGAAGCCACACTCCGCCTGGCGAATTTGGTAATGTTTCCGGCAACGCTGCTTAGTGTTTGGCTCGCCGGGTATTTTCTGGATCGCCGCCGCTTTTCTGATTTTGGAATGCGCCTGAACTGGGATTGGGCGCTTGACCTCGGCGCGGGCCTGGCGCTAGGGGCATTGCTGATGGCGGCAATCTTCCTGGTAGAGCGGGCTGCGGGTTGGGTCACCGTTACCGGGACCCTGCGCGCCGATACTTTTGGCGGCAATTTTCCCGTAGCCCTGTTTTTTAGCCTGTTGCTCTATCTTGCCGTTGGCATCTATGAGGAATTGCTTTTTCGTGGCTATTTTCTGCGTAACCTGGCAGAGGGATTGCACTTACCGGGTTTGGGCAGTCGGGGTGCGCTACTACTTAGCTGGGGGCTGACTTCGGCGGTTTTTGGCCTGGCGCATGCGCTCAACCCCAATGCGAGCCTCATCAGCACCATCAACATCGCGTTTGCCGGCATCTTTCTGGGCTTAGGCTATGTCTTAAGTGGCAACATGGCCCTGCCGATTGGCTTGCATATTACCTGGAACTTTTTCCAGGGGACGGTCTTCGGCTTCCCGGTGAGTGGTGGCGCGGCAGCAACCTCATTTTTCGTCATTGAGCAGGGCGGACCCACACTGTGGACTGGGGGCGCCTTTGGTCCAGAGGCGGGCTTGTTGGGCATTCTGGCTATGCTCGCCGGTTTATTGCTGATTGTTTTCTGGGTGCGTTGGCGTTACAAGCGGGTAGCGTTTCAAGAAACGCTCGCGGAGTATACGCCCCGGGTACAGCAGAGTCCCTTGGTTGAAGAACCCCTGACATAAGCTGTGTTGCGCCTGCCCAAAGAGGGTCTTGGCGCGCGCCATGCGCCAAGACCCTCTTTTTTCCCCCGGATATACGACAGATTATTGGAGAAAATGAGACCACCATCTTGCAAACGACCCACATCAGCCGTAAACTCTTTGCGTCTTTTTTCTGCAAGTGTGATTTTCGTGGACGGGGCTTCGCCCGTCCACGAAAATCACAAAAAAACGTAACTATTCAGTCGTCGTCCAAAACTAAGGTTTTTCTAATGCCGCTCTAACACGAATCTTACGAAACTGTGCTACCAT
>JAFGFB010000237.1 GCA_016931315.1 Anaerolineae bacterium | reverse complement strand
GCACACATAGGTGCGGGCGCACACATAGGTGCGGGCGCACACATAGGTGCGGGCGCACACATAGGTGCGGGCGCACACATAGGTGCGCCCCTACTTATTCAAACAACGCCAGATTCTCGGAAATCCAGGCGAGCAGCCGCGTCACCCCTTCTTCCACCCCCACACCTGGCACCCAACCCAAGTCGCGCGCCGCTTTGCGAGTATCCGAAACGTAGATGCGCTGATCGCCAGGACGCCAATCGCCCCAACCGACCGGAATCTCACGGCCCAGCAAGGTTGCCAGCAATGGCCCAAACTCGCTCCAAATCGAGAGCTGGTGCGCCGGTCCGCCGCCAATATTGTAGACCTGACCTGCCGCGTCATCAATGTGCGCTATCGCGGCATCATAGGCATTCAGGAGGTCCTCAACGAAGAGGACATCGCGAATCTGCTTGCCGTTCCCGTAGATGGTGATAGGCTTTCCCAGCAGCGCCGCAATCAAGAACCACGCCACCCAGCCCTGGTCCTCTACCCCAAATTGGTGTGGCCCATAGATGCAGCTCTGCCGGAAGACCACCGTGGGCAGGTCAAAAATGCGCGCGTAGTCACGCACATATTGATCGCCAGCGCCTTTGGAGCAACCGTAGGGAGAGTGAAAGTCCAGCGGGAAACCCTCGGGAATGCCATGGGGGTAGTCGCGATAGGCATAGCGCGTTTCCAGTTCCTCCACCCGCAAAGCCTCCATGCCGCCGTAGACCTTGTTCGTAGAGGCATATAAGACGATGGGGGAACGACCGGAGGCTCGCGCGGCTTCCAGGACATTGAAAGTCCCCAGCGCATTGCACTCGAAATCCGTACGCGGATCTTGAACTGAAGTGGTGACTGCAACCTGAGACGCCAGGTGAACAATCACATCAGCAGTAGCAGCGCTGGCGGCAAGCAGGTTCGCATCGCGCACATCGCCATGGATGAAAGTGAAGGCATCTGCACCAAAGGTCGAACGCAGCCATGCCAGATTGCGCAGCGACCCGCGCCGCGAAAGGTTGTCGAAGACCACCACCTTCGCGCCACGTTGCAGCAAACGTGCTACATAATTCGCGCCAATAAAACCAGCACCGCCCGTGATGAAGATGTGCATGAGCTTCCCCCTTGATAGTTGGGTTGCAGCAGTCACAAAAGCCATCAAGAGTTGGGGATGGGTTGAGGTTGAGGTTCAGCCTCACCCTCGGACTCTTGGTCCGTGGCGCCTGAGCCGTGGCGCATCACGTCACGCAGAGAGATGCCCCAGGAAAGCAGCGCGCCTGCGCCAAATGCAATTCCCAAAAGATAGGCAATCGCGTGCGAGAGCACCGCATAGGTGAAGCCCAGCTCCCGTGGCAACGCAAAGCCCCAGAACAACGCCTCCCGCACGGCAAAATGGAAAGAGCCGATGCCGCCGGTTGCGGGGAAGACCATGCCGAAAGCGCTCGACCACATCGCCACCAGGCTCTTCAACAGGTTTACCTCAGCGATGAATCCCCCACAGGCATGCATCACAGTCCAAAAGTACAGCCCCGTGGTCGCCCACAGCGCCAGCGTCCACAGCAGGATTTCGATCCCAGCGCGCACCGAACCAAGAGCGCTGAGGCCCTCCAAAATGTGCTGCACCGGACGCAGCAAGCGCTCGGGATGCGCGACAGGCAGCTTTGCCAGCACGCGCTGAGCAATTGCCTCCACTTTAGCCGGGAATGCCGCCATAACCACCAGCCCCGCGACGATGCCCAGAGACAGTAAACCACTCGCCGCGACGACCAGGTTCAGCGGAATACCGCCGCCAATGCTGCCTGTTGCCAGATATTGCCGCAAGCCGGGCACAAAGGGCAGCGTCGCCACCAGAATCAAGACGATGACGAGCATATCCAGCACACGCTCTACCACCACGGTGGATAACGCCGCCAGCATCGTTACCGGTCCCCGAAGGCTACCCGCGACACCCCGCGCGGCATCCCCCGCGCGCGCCGGCAATACCCCGTTGACCAGATAGCCAATGTTGATCAAGCCAAAAGCATCGCGAAAGGAAATCTGTCGTTTGAGCAACACCCGCCAGCGTTCGGCGCGAATCACCAGGGACACCAGAATCAAGCCCACGGAGATCAAAAGCCAGTAGCCGTTCACCTGTCGCAAAGCCTGGCTTACTTCAGCGAAATTCACGCCGCGCAACGCCAGGAAAAGGCTGAATGCGGTCAGAACGAGGGCCAGAACTAATTGCAAACTTTGTTTTCTACTCATAGTCGGGCATTATACCATAGTCCCCACTACGGGCATTCGTAGCAGTTCGAGGGGCTTCTGCGCCCCCGGTAAGGCTCGTTGTGAGATATGATTGCGCCGTCAGACCTGGACGAATGCCTTGCTCGCGCTTCAGATGATGTGTAAGGGGCATAGCGCCTATTCGGTCAGCGACCTGCTTCGAAAGTCCACTACCCAAAATCGGCAAAGCACGTATAATTACCCGCGAGTTTCCGGTGAAGGCACTGAGGGTCTGGAAAAGGATAAATCCCGAATCTTGCCGTGTTCTCCCAGTGAAAATGGGGACTCAAGGACTTACAGTCCCTGACGGAAGCAACTCATCCAGGTGAAGCCAGCTTGAATCTCGAAGAATACGCTGTCATGTATCAAGTAGAAGATACCCACTGGTGGTATCTGGGGATGGCGCACATCACCCGCGCGCTGCTGAACCGAAGTTATGCTCCCGGCGGGGACCTGCGCGTCCTGGACGCCGGCTGTGGCACCGGCGCCGTGATGACCTCCTATTTGGCGGACTATGGTCAAGTCACCGGCTTCGATTTCGCCGCCGCCGCCCTGCAATTCTGCCAACAGCGTGGCGCTGAGCGCCTGGCGCGCGCCTCCATCGTCGAGCTGCCATTTTCCGATGGCAGCTTCGACCTCGCCGTGAGCTTCGATGTGCTCTGCGAGCAAGCCGTGCGCGATGATAGCGTCGCGCTACGCGCGTTGCAGCGCGTCCTGGCGCCTGGTGGGCGACTGGTGCTGCGCCTGCCCGCCTATGATTGGCTACGTGGTCAGCACGACCGCGCCGTCCACATTCGGCACCGGTACACGCGGCGCGAGCTCGCCGCTCGTCTCAAAGCCGCCGGCTTCGAAGTGGAGCGGCTCTCGTATGCCAACACCTTCCTATTCCCCATTGCCATGCTCAAGCGCCTGGGCGAACACATCTGGACCCCCAAGAGCTCAGGCTCGGACCTTACACTTGGCGTTGGCTCCATGAACGGGGTCCTACGAGCCGTTTTGTCCGCAGAGGCTCCACTGATAGCTGCGACCGGGCTACCGTTCGGGCTTACAGTCGTCGCCGTAGCGCGGAAAAGATAATCAACGCGGGATTTTCGCAACTGCAAGAGGGTTGCGCCTTTCCCGGCAGGATCAGATAAGAGCAGATGAAAGCAATTTCGAGCGTTTCAGCCTTTTTCCCCGCTTATAACGATGGCGGAACCATCCCAAGCATGGTGCTCACCGCACTGATGGCTTTGCGTCAGGTAACGGATGATTTTGAGATTATCGTGGTCAATGATGGCAGCAGCGATTATACTGCCGAGATACTGGATGAAATGGCGCGCCGCGTTCCGGAGTTGCGTGTGATTCATCATCCACAGAATAGAGGGTATGGCGGCGCCTTGCGCACGGGTTTCGCTGCCGCGACCAAGGACTGGATTTTCTACACCGATGGCGACGCGCAATATAACCCACTGGAGTTGACAACGCTGGTGGATGCCGTGAAGCCGGGGGTGGATGTCGTCAACGGCTACAAGATCGCCCGGCACGATCCCCTCTCACGCAAAATTATCGGCAGGGTTTACCATCACTTGGTGAAGTTGCTGTTTGGCTTTAAGTTGCGCGATGTGGACTGCGATTTTCGGCTGATCCGCCGCGCGCTTTTCGATGCGGTGACCCTCAAAAGCGATAGCGGCACCATCTGTTTGGAGATGGTCAAGAAATTCCAGGATGCCGGATTCCAGTTTGCAGAAGTGCCGGGCCATCACTATCACCGGCAGTATGGCGTCTCCCAATTCTTCAACTGGCGGCGACTGCTACGCACAGCGCGACAATTGAGCGCTCTATGGTGGGAACTGGTTGTGCGCAAAGCGCACCAACCGCAAACAGCAAAGTAGGTGAAGATAGATATGGATTATGCAGGCGCATTCTCCGGCAAACGGGTTTTGATTACCGGCGGATTGGGGTTCATCGGCAGCCATCTCGCGCACCGCCTGGTAAACCTGGGAGCGGAAGTGCTGTTGGTAGACTCCCTGATTCCGGATTACGGCGGCAATCTCTTCAACATCACGGAAATTGAGCGTCGTGTGCGGGTGAACATCGCCGATGTGCGAGATACACATGGCATGAATTACCTGGTTCAACACCAGGATTATCTCTTCAACCTCGCCGGACAGGTCAGCCATCTGGATAGTATGGTAGACCCAGTCACGGATTTGGAAATCAACTGTCGCAGCCAAATCTCGATCCTGGAAGCCTGCCGGCAGTTCAACCCCGAGGTGAAGATTGTCTTCGCCAGCACCCGGCAGATTTACGGCAAGCCCCAGTACCTGCCGGTAGATGAGAAGCACCCGCTCGCGCCGACAGATATCAACGGCGTCAACAAAGTGGCGGGCGAATGGTATCACATGGTCTATCATCGCGTCTATGGCTTGCGCACGGTGAGCCTGAGGATGACGAATACTTATGGACCGCACATGCGCGTGAAAGATGCACGGCAGACCTTTATCGGTTGGTGGATTCACCAAATCGTGGATAACAAAGCCTTGCAGATCTTCGGGGATGGTCGACAGATTCGCGACTTCAATTATGTCAGCGATGTGGTGGAAGCGCTTCTGCTCGCCGGCGTCGCGCCGCAAGCAGAGGGCGAAATCTACAACCTGGGAAGCAGTGAGCCGGTCAGCCTGCTGGAACTGGCGGAGATGTTGAGAGAAATCAACCCCGAGGCGGAACCCTTCGAAATCGTGCCCTTCCCGCCCGAGAAAAAGCGCATTGACATCGGCGATTATTGCGGGGATTTCAGCAAAATGACCGCGCAACTGGGATGGAACCCTGAGGTGTCGCTGCGCGAAGGGCTCATGCGGACAGTCGCTTTCTATCGCGCCAACAAAGCACATTACTGGTAGAGCCAGCATTCAGCCACAGAACCGAGCCTACAGCAGCCCCGTAACAAATCAGGTAACTCACGGCAAAGGCATAGAGAGCCACAGAGAAGACGCCAGGCTCCTGCTCGCCTTTTTGATTTTTCCGTGAGGTTATTGGGTATTTTCGAAGGAGCCTATGATTCCACCTTTCGATCTCAAACGACAATACGCCGCCCTCAAGGCAGAACTGGATAGCGTCATCGTGGGGGTGCTTGAACGGGGCGCTTTCATCCTGGGCGAGGAAGTCGCCGCTTTCGAGAGCGAATTTGCCGCCTATTGCGGGGTCGCGCAAGCCGTTGGCGTTGGCTCCGGCACAGAAGCCCTACATCTGGCGTTGCGCGCCTGCGATATTGGTCCGGGTGACGAGGTCATC
>JAFGFB010000236.1 GCA_016931315.1 Anaerolineae bacterium | reverse complement strand
GATTTGCGCGAGGCCCAGGTCGGCGACTTTGGCGCGCCCCTGCGCATCGAAGAGGATATTGGAGGGCTTGAGGTCGCGATGCACCACGTCCAGGTCGTGAAGAGCGCCAAGCCCCTGTGCCACATCTATGCCGGTGCGCAGCGCTTGGGCTACGGGCAACAGCGTCTGATTCTTGCGCTGCGTATGCAGCAGCTCGAGCAAACTCCCGCCAGGCGCATATTCCATCACCAACGCCAATGTCTCATCGAAGGGCTGGAAATCATGGATGCGGATTACGTTGGGATGGTCCAGCTGCGCGCCGAGTTGCGCCTCGAGCTGAAAACGTTGGCGGTAATCACTGTATTCCGTGCTACCTAAGCCCGGCGCATCGCGGCGTAGCACCTTGAGCGCGCGCACGGCGTTCAAAGGGAGGTGCGTGGCGCGGTACACCTCAGCGAAGGCGCCGCGCCCTGCCAGCGCCTCGATGCGGTAGCAGTCGTTCAGAATCAGATCGTCGGGCTGGAAAGACATGCTTGCATGCTCCTGTTTCCCCTGTGGGTGGGTACCAACGCACCAGTTCGGGCCGCCCCCCCATGCAGCGCGGGCCGGTCTCGTGACCGCGCCCGCGCTGCCCCATCGTTTCGCGAAATTGTAGCGAGCTGCCCGAGGGGGGTACCCCCCCTCGGGACTCCCCCCACAATGGACCAAGGGACAGGGGACAATGTCCTATTCCCCTGGCGCAGCCGACACCCCACACCGAAACCCGTTGCTGTAGTTCGAATTGGTGGGCGTGTACCTGAGGCGGATCGCGCCGCGCGTGATGTACTCATTGTTGTTCCACGAGCCCCCACGCAGCACACGCGATGCGCCACTCTGAGGTCCCGTTGGATTGACCTGCCTCCCAGAAGGATAGCTGCCGTACCAGTCTGACACCCATTCCCATACGTTGCCCGCCAGATCCAATGCGCCCACCCAGCTGGCGCCTTCAGGGAAACTCCCTACTGGCGCTGTGCGGCTATAGCTATCAGAACCACAGTCAGAATTGAAGTTTCCCCTGGTGCAATCCCATTCGTTGCCCCACGGATAGCTCAGCTCTTCCGGGCCCCGCGCGGCGTATTCCCATTCCGCCTCCGTGGGCAGCCGGCCACCGACCCACTCACAATAGGCTGCCGCGCCGTACCACGTGACCTCAATCACCGGATGTTGGGCATAGCCGCTCTTGGCGCGGAATGTGTTCCCCGCCTGTTCAATCAAACAATCCTCATCCGCAGAATCGAGCCAGGTGGCTCCCCCTTCGGTTTTGTTGCCCGTAACGGTCAAAAAGGCCGCGAATTGCGCGTTGGTCACCTCCGTGCGGTCTAACCAGAAGCCATCCAGCGCCACGGTATGTACCGGCTGCTCGGCGTCATACTGTGTGCTCCCCATCTGGAACTCCCCTGCCGGCGCGTAGACCAGCACCATGCCATCCGCCTCGCGCGTGCGGGTGGCGCCCAGAGCATAGCCTCGCGGCGTAGCGGTGGCTTTGGGGGTGGCTGTGACCTTCGGCGTTGGCGAGGGCGTCGCCGTGATCACCCGCACCACCTCCTGCGTTACGATTACCGTTTCCACCACCTTCTCTGGCGTGCTCCCCAAACTGCTGAAGCCCCAGAGCGCGCCTACCAGCCCCACAAGGCCCAGCAGCACCCACGCCCAGGTCGGGACTGCTTTGCGCTCAGGGGGACCCTGCGGCGTGGGCTGTTGTGCTGGCATATAAACCGGAGGCGCTACCACCGTTTGTTCAGCCTGGTAGCGCTCACGCGCAGCGGCGGTAGCCCGCTCTGCTTCCCACTGCTGGCGCTGTGCGGCGTCTGCCGCTGCTTGCTTTTGCGCCGCCTTCTGCGCAGCGCGCTGTTTCTCGGCTTCGGCCTGCAGGCGCTCGCGCTCACGCGCCGTGGCTGCCGCGGCTTCGGCGTCCCGTTGCCGGCGTGTGACCGCCGCCTCCTCGAGATGCCTCAACGCCGCCAGCAATTCCCCCGCGCTCGCGTGCCGTTTTCCCGGTTCGCGCGCCAGCGCCCGGCGCAGCACGCCCTCCACGCCCGGGGGTACGCCCTCGGGCCAGCTCGCCGGGAACTGCGGGCCATCGAGCAGGTGCTTGCGCATCACCACGGAGGGCGTCTTGCCCTCAAAGAGCCGCTCGCCCGTGAACAGCTCGTAGACCACGCAGCCCAGCGCGTAAACATCGCTCTGGACGGTGGGATCCAGCCCATCCCAAATCTCCGGCGCGACGTAAGCCGGCGTACCCATCACGCCGCCGCTCAGGGAGAGGCTCATGGAAGATTCACCCACCAGTTTGGCAAATCCGAAGTCGGTGAGTACCGCGCCCGCGTGCGGGTCGAGCAGGATGTTGGCCGGCTTGAGGTCGCGGTGAATGATGCCCTCGCCGTGCGCGTAATCCAGGGCATCGGCAACCTGCTGCAGCAACCTCAGCGCCTCTGCCCAGGAATAGCGCCCTTGCTGTGCCAGCCGGTCCTGGACGCTCCCAACCTTGAACAGCTCCATGGTGATGAAGAGCCGCCCTTCGGCCTCGCCAATCTCGTAGATGGTGACGATGTGCGGGTGCCGCAGCCGGGCGATGGCGCGCGCCTCGCGGTGGAAGCGCTCCACCCAGCCGGCTTCGGTGAGCAGCTGCGGGTGCAGCACCTTCAGCGCCACCTCGCGTCCGAGCGTGCTATCCTCCGCGCGGTAGACCGTGGCAAAGCCTCCACGGCCTAACTCCGTGAGGATGCGGTATTTGCCGAGTGTTTGTGGTGCTGCGAGCATTGTAGATTCCTTTTGGGGATAGATTGCAGATACCTGCCACCTTAGTATTTGGCTCAGTCATTGCCGCTTCATCTGTGGCGGCTGCTCGAACGTGATTGCGCATTCGAGCAGCCCCTTGCGTGTTGTATGTGCCAGCGGGCAGCTCTGCATGCTGCCAGCTATCGAACCTAAGGCAATCGGGGGCAGTCGGTAACCTCTATGACGAACTCAGCCGGAATCCACCCGATATGGGTGGTTTCAGCATCGCCATAGTCCACGCGGTACCAAAGTCTTCCGTCTTTGTCGCGTGTCTGGTCAAGAATTCGCACAGGCTGTTCCGGTGGCGCTGTGCCAAGTTGCGTGCTGGTTCGGTTGGCGCTCTGATAAACAATGTATCTGGACCCGCTCCGGGTCATACCCAGGCACAATTCACGGGAGGCTGTGGGTGAAGGGATTGGCGTGGCAGTAGCTGTTGGTGTAATGGTGGGTGTGCTGGTGGGTTCGGGCGTTGAAGTGATCGTTGGCGTCGGTGTGGGTGGCGGATTGATGATGGGATCCCAGATGCCTCGGGTTGCCAGTATCAAAATCAGGAACGCGATAAGCCCCAGCCCGCCGAGGATAAAGGGCTGAAGCTGCTTGCGCCGTCGGGCTTTCTGGATCTCATCTATGCGTGCGTACAGGCTTCGCACCTCGGCGGGGGTGCGCCCTAGCAGATTGAAGGGCTTGCCGCGTAACTTCTCCAGCCGTGCGCGCACAGTGTTCAAGTCCACAGCACCTTCTTCCAGATCTCTGTCCGCTTGGTCCAGGAAATTGCGCTGCAATTTAGAAAGCAGGCTACGAAACCGGGGATCTTGCGCATAGTCACTGTAATCTTCAGCAATGGCCTGGAGTTTCACCAGTGCTTCCTCGGCGCCTTGGTCATCGCGCAGATTCAACGATTTCTCGGCTTCATCCAACAAGCGCTTAACGCTGTTGGCTCGATCTTGCTCGGATAACACTGTCTGCAGCGACGAACTGACCTGCGCGTCCTCTGCCTGCAAATTTCCTGCTGCTTCAAGATACTTGAGCGCTTCATCCAACAACCGCAGCCGATCCGCCAGCGTGGGCGCATCACTGGCCTGATTCAGCAGCATTCGCCCGCGTTCTTCCAGCCGCGATGCGATGTCGCGCGACCGGCCCTCAACTTTGGCCCATAACTCCCCCAATTTGGCGCTGTCGGACCAATACTCGCGGGCCTCGCTCAGATTTTGGCGCATGGTTGTGAGTTGACTGGCCATGTCAATCAACGAGCCGCTCAGAGTGTCCAGGCGCACATCAATCTGGCGATACGAGAGCAGCACCTTGTTCAGCATATCGTACTTCTTACGTGTTCGCGGGCTTTCGCTGAGCTCCAAGGCACCTTCGTATTTTTGCGCCGCTTCATCCCAGCGATCTTGTTTGGCCAGCGCATCTCCCTCTTCCGTAAGTTTCTTGGCCAGAACCAGGTCTTCGATCTCCATCAGAGCGTTTTCTGCGTCTGCCCAACGGTCTAGGCCTTCCATCCGTGCCAAATGTAGCGCTTCGTTATAGAGATCTTGCGCCTCTTTATACATTCCAGCGCGTTTGGCGGAGTTGCCGCGGTTGTAAGCCATGCGCGCCTGCAGGGGAATGCGGATATCCGGCACAAAGCCGCGATTCAAATAATCCTCGGCCTTAATCCGGTAATCTTTGGCCTGTTCATCATTAGGAGAGATCCCGAGAATTTTGTTGCACAGATTGATGGCTTCACGGTACTCACCCTGATAGTAGAGGTCCGTCATGCGCCGCCGCAATTCATCGAGGTCCGTGGGCAAGGTTGCCCCCCCATCAAAAATTCGCGGTCCTGGGGGTTGTGGTGGAGGCGGTGAGATATCCGGGTGCCGTGGAGCGCCAGAAGGGCCTCCACCCTCTGGAGACGGGGCGCTGAGCCGTTGGAGCACCTCCCTGGCGCGGGAGCTGCGTGCCGCCAATGGCGTGAGCAGGGTGATCGCGGTTTCTTGCAAGTCAGGTGCCCTCCCTATAAGCTTCTCCAGCAAATCATAAGCCTCTGGAGTCTCCGCGTCCAGGTCTAGTACCTGGTGGACAAAACTCAAGGCCCCCCGGTATTCTGCAGGATCGCTTGCGGTTTTGACGCGCACGCGCGCACGCCGCAACAAGGCATCGAGTTCTGCGGCTGTATCCGTGATTTGTGGAGATGGTGTGACCGTGGACCGCCTTATGGTCAGAATCTCTTTGAACAAGGTTTCGGCTTGTGCGTTCAGCGCTGAACCAGCGGTTTGGCGCAAAAGGTCTTGCCCTTCTTGCTCCATTTCGCGGAGCCGGCTTTCATCGGGAATCTGCCGTAAGCGATTCAGTTCCTCGCGCATAGTCTCCAATTGTCGCTCGAGATCAGTCATGGTACAATCTCCTTTGTTCGGTTGATAATCTATAGCTGATCAATAAGGTCATTCGTTCGGTGTCCTGGTTTTGCACGCTGCGGACTCAAGGAAGCACGCGTTCCTCCCAGAGTTTGTTCACCTGTCCAAACAGGCGCTCCGCTTCCCCGTCAAGGTGAGGATCCCCCTGTTCCATCGCCTTTTGAAGGGCCTCACGTGCCAGCTGCAAGTCACGCTGTGCTCGGCGGATGGCGTCCATCGCTTCATGCGTCGCCTCCCATGCACGCCGCGCTGACTCTGACGGGTGCCGGGTGCTCCCCGGATTCCAGCCGTGATCACTGGCACAGGTCTCCAGAGCGTTCTTGAACTGCAGGAGATTCGCAAATTCGCCGTCAGCGGCGTTGCGTACCAGCCCAATCAGGTTAGGGGAAAGCGATGGCTCCATGTCAAAATCGAGCGCGCTCACGGCGCGGTAGCGGTTCTCCGCCGCATCGCGATTCGAAGGCATCTCCCGAAACTGGCCGAGCGGAGAGACGCCGGTGAGGATGGGGTACAGAACACCGACCGCGAAGTTGCGGATATCATTTTTCTTGTGCACGGCAGAGTCTTCATTCTGGGATGCCGGATCGCTTAACAACCGTGAGCTGTTCCAATCGATGACACAAAGTGTCTCGCCGTCCCAATAGAAGTGCTCCAATTTGACATCCAGGTAGACAATATCGTCTTTATGAGCCTTCTCCAGCAATTTCGTGTATTGCCATGCCAGTGCTAAGACATCTTCCGTGGGCAACCGCCGTCGGCGCTGGCGTCCATTCTCGCGCAGCTTCACGAACAGGTTGTCTGGCTCTGGCATGAGCGTCTCACAGAGGTACGGACGCCAACCACGGGCGCGATAGTCCTCCATCTCCGCATTGAAGGCGGCCACATCAAGCCCCAGACTGACGATATGGCCGCTTGCGGGCAAATCATGCTTGTCTGAGAGAAAGCCGCAGTCCACCAACTTGACCACTGTGGGACAACGTGAGAGGTGCTGCAATAAACGCGCTTCAAGACCGAAGGCCTGGTATTCGCGCCCCTCCTTGCCGTTGTGCGTGTGTTCCGGGCGCAGCACCTTGAAGGCCACTCTGTCTCCCACCCTCACGTTGATGGCGCTATAAACGCGCGCATAATATCCCTTGGCAAAATCGATGGGCAATTCAGGTTTGTATAAATCCAAAAGCTTGGGTGTTGGCATAATCAAATCTCCTACAGCTATTCTGCTTTGTTACAAGAACGGTACTTGACGGTGTTCAGGGTTACCTTCCTATGCTCCAGGGCTCAGTTTTTAGGATGGTGATGTCGTCGGCGCCGCGGATCTCAACTTGCCATTCTCTAGCATCACGCGGCACCCGGCATCGACTGAACGTGCTCTGAGTGGGTTCACAAGGGGTACTTTCGACATCGAAGGTGACCAGCCAGAACTGCTCATCGCACAACTGCCCGCCTTCCCAGGCGAAAAACGTTTCCCACCAATCACTGACGCGTTCGCCGTTATCCGGGCGAACCAGGTCCGGCAATACAGGAATGCAGGTGATAGGGGTTGGTGTGAGTGCGCTGATTGCTGCCGCATATCCTCCCAGGCCACAGAGATTCTCGAAATCATTATTGAATCCCGGCTCCTTTTCATATGGATGGAGCACCTCCAGCGCAGTACCTGCTTCTATGGGACGGCTGTCTTTGAACCATCTGTAGAACGCGCATTGTTGCAATATAAGGATTGATCGTTCATCCCCGGTATACAAGACCTCCGCGGTGCTGAGTCTTTTCAGTATGTCCAGTGTTTTGTCCGCAGTTGTGGCGGCGTCGGCGAAGTTCCCTTCGCCATATTTGCTTTGCACCAACGTCTTACCGCTTTGTTCTACCTGTATCTTGAAGTTGGAACAATCTGAGCCGCCAGACTCTAGTTGTGTACCGAGGTTGGCTTCGTATTTGCTGCTGGCTGTCTCCGCTTCTTGCAGGACCTTATCCCATGCCCCTGATGTGAAAGCTTCAGCAACTTTGCGACAGGAGTGAACAATTTCCGCTTCCGCAACCCGGGTAGGGGGGATTGTCGCGGATGCCGCAGGTGTGGGCGTTACTGTTGGCTTTTTGGGGCCGGTTAGCTCGAGTGTCTTGAGTACTAAATAGAGGGTGAGTCCGATAACCACAAGCATGAGGAGGACCACAGCAACATTCTCGAGTGGGATCCTTCTTGGCGAAGATGTTGTCTGCGATATTGGCGCCGTGGCTGCCGGTCCAGAGTTGATTGAAAGCATATCCTCAATCTCTCTATACTGTGACAAAAACATATGCTTGGCATACTGCTTCTCAAATTCCGATCGTGCTTTCTGGAAGTCTGCACGCGATTTGTTGGCTGCAGCAACCTGAAGCTCGCCGTGTAGCGCGATCTGATGGTCAATCTCATCGGTAGGTATCCGGTTTTCCTTCAGCATTTTCCTGGCCTCTAAGAGAATCGCGCGCATCTCATCCCAGAGACTAGGGTCGCAATTTTTCACCCGACGTCGCCAAGGGGTGAGAACTTTTGAACTCAGAGCGCCACAATTTCCGTCAAGGTGATCATAGAAAACCTTTTGCGGACGGGAGGGCTCGAAATTCTGCCATCTTTTGTGCTTATCCAGCCATTTGGAGAAACGGCTTTCGGCGTCCTGGTACCGACCCGCCAGCAAGTCATTTATGCCCCAGATCCACGCATCGAGCGCATTTTTCCATTCCTGATAGGTCTCACGGTCCTTTCTGGAACCGAACGTCCCCTCACCTAGCGTTCGCAAATGCTCATACGCCTGTTTGAGCCTCTGGTTGCGGATCAGTCCTTCCACATAATCCAGACCTCTGCTGACGCCAGCATTAGGCGTTTGGGGCTGCGGCGGCTGCGAGGGCGCCTGTGCCCCTCCGTAGACTTCATCGGGGCGGGGATGCCCAGCACCGGGCAACCAAGGGTCGGGTGATGGAGGACTCAAGGGTTGCCTCTCCGGTTCCTGCCCCGGGGTTGCATATACTGTTGTTTGCTGGGCAGGCGTTTTACCTAGCAGATACGACCAGTTATCACGCTCCCTCATAGTTCTGAGGAGACTGTATAAGGGTGGGAACCCATAAGCGCTATCCACAAGCGTTTGAGGAATACCGCTGCCCTCACTTTGGCTGGTATAGTGATCGTATTGCGTCTCGAATTCCCGCCACTGTTTTTGGAGTGCCGCAAGGTATGTGGCCTTACCCAGACAAAGCGTCTTGTAAGATTCATACAAGGGATCGAACTCATCCCACCCACCGCTCTTCGGCGGTATTCGCCGGTCGAGATCCTCTTTCTGCGCGAGCATGGTGGCCGCTTCTCGAACCCGTTCTCGTAGCTCGCCTAAATCCGGGTTGCTGATATCCTGCATACAGGCGCCTTCTAATTGCTTTTGGAGCTCTCGAAGCGAAACTGCTTTGTCTCTTCGTGCATGCCGGGCAGGCCCAAGCAGGGTAGTCATGGATGTGGCGCCCTTACCGAGCCGGCGTGCCTCTTCCTGTAACTCCCTCAGGCCAACCTGACTTAATGCGGTCTCGAGCCCTTGCAGGGTTACTGCGGCTCGCTGATAAATCGCATATGTGCCCTCTGCCGACAGCTCCCCAGCAGCATCGTGGTAAAACTGTGTGTTCAATAACTCCGTTATGTCAGCGCTGATCCGCGTCAGGGTTGTCAAGCGACTCTTTTGCTCCCTGTCACCGGAGATTTGCTCTACACTATTCTCGATCTGCATCTCCAGCCACTCCAGGCAGACGCGAATCGGGCACGTGTCGCTGCTCTGTGCTAATGCATGAGCCACCTCTTTTATGAGAGTGGGGGCTCGGTCTGTGGCTTTACGATACCGCCCGACTGCCTGATGATATTCGGGCATCCATACCTCGAGCGCGGCTTGAGGCCCTTGATCGAGTAGTGCATCGAAGAGAGCCGCCGCGCTCGGGGAAGCCTCCTTGGCAAACCAGTTACATAGCTTGGTGAACAACGGTAGGTGGTCAATTCTGGCCTGATTCTGTACCAGGTTGTGCAGGACTGGAATGGCCTGATCAAAGGCTTCGCTCTTGAGATAGGTGCGAGCTATCTGCCACTCTGCCTGCGCCTTTAGCCTCAGGATTTTGGTGTCAATACTTTTCAACGTAGTCTCAGTTTGCTCTGGTAAAATCCCTTTCGCGGGCCAGGCTGCCACAGTCTGTTTGAGGATTTCGAGATCGCCGACGCTAATCTGCGGGTTGCCGGCTTGTTTTCGAAACTCCTCAAGCTGTCTTCTGGCCTCTTCTCGCATAGCCTCTTGGCGTTGTTCGGCTTCTCTCTGCATACCATCGCGGAGCCGTTCAATCTCGGCGTGCAAGGTAGCCATATCGGCAAAACTGCTGCTATCCGTCTGGGACTCGCCATTGGAGAGACCACGTTTGTTTAGCGCCCTGGTGACCACCGCACGCAATCCTGAGGGCAGGTTGGCCGTGCCCCATAGCAGGGCTTCGGATGTGCCCGCTGAGCTGGCATCCATCTGGGTGATCACTTTGTATAGTGCCTCACCCACCTGGCGAATATCCGCCTGCGGACGCGCTCCGTTCTCCTCCTCTTTGAAGAACACGACATTGCCCCAGTCTATCAGCGTGAGCGTCTTTGTCTCCCGCTCCCAGAAAATCTGTTTGACATCTACATCATTGTGGACCACCCCTCTGTTGTGTGCCTCGGCGAGCAGCGCGGTGAGCTTCTCGAAGATCAAAAGCACTTCAGGCCACGGGATTTCGGCGCCAACCCGGTGGTACTCCTGGAGCCACTCTTCCAGGGGCTTTCCCTCCGCAAACGTCATCACGACATAAGCGTAGGTGTAAATCTCTGGTTGATCGGGGTCAGACTCCGCATCATGCGCCAGTAGTGTGCAGACACCGCAAAGACCCTGCAGCTTTTCCAACGCCTTGGCTTCGCGTACAATTTGGTGCGCATGCCGTTCGACGATAGTCGGCGCAGCCTGTGAATGCGGTTGCTTGATGGCAACCTTGAAACCGCGTTCAGTGTCCATACCGCCAACAAGCACCTCCCCAGAGATGCCCCCTTGCGCGAGATGGGTGTAGGTAAAACGAGAATTGCGTTGGAATTGCTTTGCTTCCGTCTGATTCATGACCACGGTCCCCCAAGCTTGTTCAGCTATGTGAAAGGTTTTCTTCTCTACAAGTGTTGATCACGATTGGAAGTGCACCAATCCGCCTTTGGTGGCTACCCAAAGAGTTCCATCGGCGCTTTCCGCGATGGCGCGGACGGTGTCCTCGGGTAATCGGCGATTTTCCTTGTTGGCGCTCATAACACCCAGTCCATCGAACCTGAGACAGCCCTGTGAGGTGCCAAACCACAAGGCGCCATCGCGCGTTTGAGTAATGGCGTTGACCTTGTGACTGCGCAAGTCCGGCAAGGCGGCCCAGCGCCCGTTTGCCAACCGAAAAGCCCCTTCTGAAGTGCCTGCCCACACCGTACCATCGAAGGCGCCATGTAACGCCAGGATTCGATGCGCCAGAAGATTTTCGCGCCGTAGTTGCCTCGCAGCGTTGAGGCGCAGGGCGCCCACATCGGTTCCCAGCCACAACTCGTCGCCCAGCTGTGCAAGCGATAGTACGCTCGTGGAGGCCGTGGCCGCGATGTGTTCCGCACGCCCGCTTTGTGGGCCAATCTGCCACAATCCTGCATCTGTGCCAATCCAAATCATGCCCGCTTTGCCAGCAAGCAGCGTGTGGATATGCGTCACCTCCAGCGGGAAGAAAACCTCCTCCCACAGTCCGGCCTCCAGGCGCAGCAGGTGCCGGTTGCGAACGACCCCAAACAGCATTTGATCGTACGTCGAAATGGCCAGTGCCGTGACTGGCCCCCTTTCCCAGCCGTACCGGCGGCCAGAGGCCCTGGCGGTCAGGGGGAACTCTATCCATTTTCCATCGCGCAATTGCGTTACCCCTTTGCGGCTCCCCACCCACAGGGTTTGACCCTCGCCCGTAGCCAGTGCCTGGACATCGTTGTCGAGCGGCGCGGGAGGGGGAAGGAGGCTCTCCCTGAGATGTCCATCAGGATAGTATGCCAGTAGCTGACCGGGGCGCGCTATATAAGTACAATCCTGCTGCGCGGCGTAAGCCTGAATGTCTTTGGCCTCCAAGAATGTCTCTGTCTCACGCCTGGTTGCGTTGTAGTGCAACAGCCCTTTATTGCTGCCCACCCATACATCGCCGCCACAGGATTTCAGGGATGTGCCCGGCGAGGCGCCTGCCCAGGCAGCCTCCAGCCATTGACCCTCCCGGTAACAGGCCAGTCTCTCGGAAGTGAGCACCCAGATACGATGGTCGCTGGTTCCGACAAGGTCGAGCACTTCACCTTTAGGGAAGCTCGTATAGTCGCCGTTATAGAAAACCTGCTGCTCCCGCCCCAAAGCGTCCAGGCGAATCACGCGGTCAGGCAGGGCAACCCAGATTCGCCGGCCGTCAGGTTCGACATAGAGTGCGCTCGGTGGCTTGATGTCAATATCCTGTGAAAGCGTGTGGCGCACAAACCGTTCGCCCCAGCGATCAACCGATGCGATCTCGTTGCCAGATTCCAGACCGACCCAGATTCTATCGCCGTTAGGCGCTGCTGACACTTTCCGAATCTTAGTTCCCAGAAGTTCGTGCACGTTTTTGAAAGGCGCACGTTCTCCCCAGCACAGACCATCTGCTGTGCCAATCCAAAGATTGCCGTGATTGACGGTGAGCGCCGTCACGTAACTGTGCGGAAGGCCGTCTGCTATTGTGAAGAGGCGCGGAACCTGCTGTCGCCATTGTAGCACGCCCGCATCCGTTGCAGCCCAAACATAGGCGCCTGCGGCGCAAATGTCATGAATCTTTCCGGGCCGGCCAAAGAGCTTCCACTTTACACGTACCGCCGCGTTACGCGGCACCTCTTGCAACCCCCAGGTCGGTGTGGTAGCGCCGCCACTCTCAGGGCGCATCAACGCTTCCTGAAACTCTCGAACACTGCGGTAGCGATACTCAGGACGTTTCTGCAGGGCTTTCTGGAACGCCGGTATGAGCTCTAGCAGCCCCAACTGCTCCAAGGGTTCCAGGTCTGGTGCTCTGTTACAGTGCCGCTCTATGAGTTCCTGGTAGGAAAACACAGGTGGCTCAAAAAGCCGTTTCCCTGTGAATATCTCGAAAACTGTCGCTGCGAAAGCGTAGAGATCCGTGGCGATCGTCGGCTCTTGACCCTGCCACAATTCGGGTGCCATGTAATAAATCGTGCCTGGAGGCATTTGTGGGCGTCCCTCTTCATCCCGATCTGGCTGTGTACACAGACTTTCGTATCCTATCACTCGTGCCAGACCCAGATCCAGAAGGTATGCCAGATCGCCGTGTTTGTCGAGCATGATATTTGAGGGTTTGATATCGCCGTGGACGATGGTCCTCTGGTGCAGGTATTCTACCGCCTCGGTTAGGCACTCCAACACCAACCGTGCCTGCTTCCATGACAAGCGTTGGGCTAGTAGATGTTTGTGCAGATCCTGCCCCTCGATATGTTGCATCACGAGATAGCGGATATCGCCAGCTGCGGTTGTTCGCGCGTCATAGACGCGCACGATTTGGTCATGAACGATAACCTTCATGATGGCGGCTTCGTCTTCGAAACGGGCGTGAGTCCCTTGCGCATCAGGCAGGCTGCTCTTGAAGATTTTGAGTGCTACATCCTCTGGTATGGCCCAGTCGGGATGAATATTGCGCGCGCGATAGATTCTGGCAGAGAAACCCTCGCCGAGGCGGGTACCAAGTTCGTATCGATTGTCGAATAGTTGCTTTGCAGTCATGGGCAAACTGTCCTAAGATACTACGCTAGGAATCCAACCGCACACCGCAGGCCGGGCAGAATTCATAGTCATGTCCCCCAGAGAGATCAAACCGGCATGTAGGGTTAGGGCACTGTGACGGTACGGCACCGTCTGTGATCGTGATCTGTCGCCCGACCCCCTGAGTCTCACGGATGATGCTCACCCGGTCTCCGTGTTGCGAGCCTGCGCGATACTGGTCACCCTGAATGATTTCTTGGGCTTGATTCACATTGCCAGCCACGTGGTAGATCGTCGTCGTGCTGCCATCGGGTCGTGCTTTCACCTTCACGATCATGGTATATGTGGAGGCCTGCGGGCTTCCGTCGGGTAGGCTATATTCAAGATGAAGCTCGACAGGCAATTCACCTATGTTGCTTCGCCCTTCGCGCTTTTCAGGGAAGTATACATTGACATCGCTAAACATCTTTTGTGCTGATCTCAATCCTGAAATGGGCTTGATTGCCGCCGTCTCCATGGCTCCGGAAAGCGTCAGCCTGATGTTTTTGGCCGTGCCATAGCCAATATTATGAATCTCCATCTTGATCTGGCTGTGTCCCCCGGCAATGAACTCGCTGGCGCCCGGCAACAGCCGAATGTCGAGCCGGGGAAGGCTCCGGAAACGTGTCACACAGCGCCGGAGGTCTGGCAGAGTTGCCCATTCGAGAGCGTGCTCGGCACATTCCGCGGCGTGTTCATAGAGCTTTGCCAGGTGGCTTTTTTTCTCCGCGTCAAGATCGTCTCCATACTCCGCGAGGTATCGTTTCGTTGTATTCTGGTAAGTCTCGAGTGCTTTCTTGAAGTCCTCCTCAGTTGTAGCCAGCTTCTCGAGAGCCGTCGCTAGTATTTCATCTCCCCCTGGAGACAAAGCGCCATCGACGCTTTGCGCTGCGGCAACGATGGCACTCCAATCGCCTTCTTGCTGGAAGAGATGCAGTGCCCGGATGGTATTGCCGGCGCGCACGTGGGCTTGTGCGGCTTGGCGCCACGCGCGCATGTGCTCCCACAGCTCGGCGGCTTTTGCATGCTCACCGTGACGCTGATACCATGCTGCTTTCTGTTCGTCTGGTGGTAGGGCATCCACTATCGCAGTGATAGCCGCTTCGTCCTTCATCTTCTCCAATACGTCAAGGACGCGATCCATTCGTCCGGCCCGGCGATAAGCTGCTGCGGCCGCTTCGAAGCGCTCCAGCTGCTCCCACAGAGCTGCGGCCTCTTCCCAGGCTTCGAGCTGTTCGAGCAGCTGCGCCTTCTTTAAGTGATCGCCTGCACGCCCCCAATCCTGTGCGGCGCGGCGGAAATCCCCGCTGACTTCGCTCATGCGCGCCATGCCTTCCCAGCACGCTGCTTGCTGGTACATCTGGCGCGCCTGTTGCCATAAGTTTGCCCGCTCAAAATCGCGCGCCGCCTCCAACCATCGGCTCTGCAACGCACGGGCGGTTCCGGCGGCTTCCCAGGCGCCCTCCTGTTCGTAGGCGGCGGCTGGGCGCGCCATGGCGCGGGGTTGCCGCCAATAATAGGCCTGGAGCTCCCCATCGCGTCCTGCGAAGATGGCCACATCACCGGCTGTCACGGGCGCGGTACAGGGCCTAAACGTTGTAGACACCCGGACATGCTCCGCATAGGATCGCTCGGTGAACCGGTACATCAGAATCTCGCCCGCATCATTCTGCACCATGAGTGTATCCTCGACCCACACGGGCGCCAGCGTCAGTTCCTTGCTCAGGGGTAGCCTGGCTGCCAATCTCAGGGATTCGTTCTCCAGGGTGTACAGGTGAAGCCTGGGCGTGCGATCCTGCGCGATCACGCCAATTGCCACGTTGTAAGCGCTGATGCACGGCGGCGAAGTATAGACGCGCACATCTGGGACGTCGTAGTACTGCATCTTTTCTGCATCCACCGCGAATCGGGCCAGGGTTTCTCCTGCATCCACGACCATGAAAAGTTCACGCTCTGGACCCGACGCCATTGAACGGATAGGGCTACCGATAGCGCAGGTTTTGACGCCGGCATCGGGACCTCCTAGCGCAATACCCTTAAGGATTTTTGCATCCGTTCCGTACCAGATGACCCCATGGCTGACCAACGGCGGTTGAGCGGACCACTGTTCGATTCGTTCCTTCCAGACCAGACGGCGGGCGCGCAGATCCAAGGCAAAGGCCCAGGCGCCATCATCCATGGCAGCAGAGAAGAAGGCATAATCGTCCATCATAGCAGGGCTTGAGAGTCTCCTGGCCCACACTTTGAATGACCACGTCTCACGCTGGGCTGTTGTATCCAGCACTGTGATTTTCAGTCCCCGTGAGACGATAGGGGATTCCCTCTCGGAGCAGGTAACGACCAGCTGGTTATTCCACGTTGCTAATCCGCTGATGGTGGCGTCTTCAAGAATTCGTAAGGGTTTCTCCCAGAGCAAGCTCTCATTTTCCTGGGGCGCCAACGCCCACAGCCGACCGAGGGTATCGCAGCACACCAGCGCACCGGCGACGAGGGCCATGGAGTTTGAAGTTCTCGCTATCTTGGCAGGAATGCGCGTGCGCCAGACCTCCGCGCCAACACCCAAATCTCCATAGGACCGCCGCCAGCCACAAGTCCCACAAGCTAGCGCATCCCAGATGAGCGTCTGACATTGTGGGCAGAATATGACGGGCTCTTTCATGGCAGCGTCCTTTCCATAAATGTGATAGCCGGCTCAGGCATGCCCGTTAAGGCTTCGGCTCCAGTGTTGCGCAATCGTATGCGCCAGCTGCGAAAGCGGAAATATCTGCTGTTCCGCCAATTCTCTGATGGCATTTAACGACTGGCCGCTCACTACGTCATCAAAGATGTCGCCGTCCTGCAGACAAAGTTTGACCTCTTGGGACACGGCCAGGATTTGTGTGCGGACCGCCTTCCAGGCACTCTGCCACGCCGCTGAGGCTGCCGCGCTTTGCTCAGGTGCGGCAGTGTTCGCAAAGTCCGCAATGGCTTGCGGGGAATTGCAGGTCAGGGCAGCCCAGGAGAATTCCATTTCCGCCATCAGCATTTCCATCTGGCGCAGATC
>JAFGFB010000235.1 GCA_016931315.1 Anaerolineae bacterium | reverse complement strand
CGGCTATCATGCAAACGCCTTCCCTTTGATTGATTTTTGTGATGGGGCTTTGCCCCACCGCCAAAAATCAATTTTTCATTGCGTCCCATAGGGACGCCTGAGGTTTTCGCCCCCATTTTGAAACGCACCCTACGCCCCACTCAAGTTGCCCTTTTGGGGATTTGGCATTACACTTTCATCAAATACGGCAACAGTGAACAGCACCCTAGCCTGAATACCAGAACCTAAGAAAATATCGCGGACAGAGAGGCGCACATGAAGACACACCCTCGCTTGTGGATTCTGCTCGGAGTTGGCATAGTGCTACTGATCATTTTTTGCTGCGCCGCCACTTTTGTCCTGGGTGCTTTCGCGTTTTTCAGATCTCAGCCCTTGCCGAGTTCCGAGCTGGAATTTTCACCTGTGAGCCTACCCAACGCACGCATAGGCGAAGCGTACTCCGTGCTTA
This sequence comes from Anaerolineae bacterium, assembly GCA_016931315.1. GTDB lineage: Bacteria > Chloroflexota > Anaerolineae > B4-G1 > SLSP01 > JAAZNO01. Next base: position 26,883 of record JAFGFB010000235.1, on the reverse strand, counting down.
TCACGGTGAGCAACAACGACACGCCGGTTTTCGATATCGGTATGTGGAACGGCACGTTGCCACAAGGCCTTGAGCTCACGTATATCGAGAATACAAACACCGCCGAAATCAGCGGCGAGCCGTTGGAAACTGGAACTTTCACCTTCGAAATCGGAGCTATGTGCTTCGGAACGAATGTCTCCGGGCAAGTGGATAGCCACAGCTACACGCTGGTGGTGGAATAGGTCCAGGAATCGAAAGTCGGGGGTAAAGGGCAGCATCTTTGAGCTGTTCATTTACTTCGCGGTGATAGGAGATGCCCATGCGAACGGTAATAAAAAACACAACGGCTATTACCCTCGATGAAGCCGACCGCATCCTCTCCGGAACGGATATCGCACTGGAGGACAAGCGTATCATCGCTGTGGGTGAAACGCCAACGGACTTTGCCCCTGATGAAGTGATTGACGGGCGCGACCTGGTTGCGCTGCCAGCTTTCTTCAACGCGCACTGCCACGCACCCATGACGCTGGAGCGCGGTTGGGCAGAGGACCTGCCCTTCGACCGCTGGCTCAACGAGAAGATTTGGGTCGCGGAATCCGCTCTGGAGGCCGAAGACGTCACCTGGGGCGCGTCGCTCGCCGCCGCGGAGATGATTCGCAGCGGCACGGTGGGCTTCGGCGACCACTACTTCTGGATGGACAAAGTCGCCGAAGTGGTGGCGCAGAGCGGAATGAAGGCGCTGCTCGCCTGGTGCCACTTTGGCATCGGCGATGACAAAGAGGTCGGTGGCGTCTCGTTTGAAGAAACTGTCGCCTTTGTCGAGGCATGGGATGGAGCCGCTGAGGGTCGCATCCACACCACGATGGGACCCCATTCGCCGTACATGACGCCAACCGCGGTGCTGCGCCGCTTTGCGGTAGAGGCGGAGCGCCTGGGCGTAGGCGCGCATTTCCACCTGAGCGAATCGCGCGAACAGGTGCAAAACTCCCTGGAGCGCCACGGACTGACCCCGCCAGCTTATGTCGCAGGGTTGGGATTGCTGGACCTGCCGCGCCCGGCGCTGCTGGCGCATTGCAACGCCGCCACACCCGAAGACCAGGTGCTCCTCGTTGCAAAGGGCGCTTTTGTCGCGCACGCACCCAAGACCTACCAAAAGTTGGGCATGGCAATGCCCCCGCTACCGGAGATGCTTGCGCGCGGGATGCAAGTGGGTCTGGCAACCGACGGTCCCGCCTCGAACAGCGACTTCAATATGCTGGAGATTCTGCGCCTGACAGGCTTGCACTGGAAGGGTGTGTTGCTTGATCCCGAAGCCCTGCCGCGCACGCAACTGCTCCGCATGACGGCGCAAACCTCAGCCGCGGCGCTGGGATTTCCCGAGAGTGGCGTTCTTGAGCCAGGACGTCCCGCAGACCTGCTGTTGCTGAATACCACCGCCCCACACTGGATTCCCCGACACGATCTGGCGGCGGGAGTGGTCTACACTGCGCACCCGGGCGATGTAGCCTATGTATGGTGCGATGGGCAGCTGCTCTACCGCAAAGGCGAATTCCTCACCCTCGATATTGAGCGCATCCGCTGGGAAGCCGAGCGCCGCGCTTTCCGCATGGTGGGCAAGCCCATGAGTTCCTTGCGAGCGTATGCGGGGTAAATAAGGAAGTGCCATGACCACCGCATTACTGCGCGCCGATACGATTCTGACCCTTGATGCCCACGATACGCGCTATGCTCCCGGCTATCTGGTGCTGGAGGGTGACCGCATCCGCGAGATAGGACCGCAGGCGGACCTTGCCAAGCGGCAAGCCCTTGCCGGGCGGCACTTCGACGTCGAGCTCACCCTCAAAGACCGCCTGCTGATGCCGGGGTTGGTCAACGCGCACACGCACACGCCGATGGTGCTCTTCCGCGGGCTGGCAGAGCCGTATTCGCTCTTCACCTTCGAGGGCTGGTACGAAGGCATCCGTTCCTGGGAAGCGGTGCTTGATCCCGATATGATTCCCGATGCAGTCGCCGTCTCCTGTGCAGAGATGATCCGCACAGGCACCACCTGCTTTGCCGACCAATACTTCTACATGGACCGCATCACACCAGTGGTGGAACAAAGCGGCTTGCGGGCAGCGCTGGCTTACGGCATTGTTGAGATGGGCGACGCCGACGCCCGCGAGCACGAGTTGGGTGCAGCAGCCGCCTTCCTCGAATCCATTCAGGGTCACCCGCGCCTCAAGGGCTGGGTGGGTCCACATGCCTTCTTTGTAGATAATAGTCCGGAAGCCATCCAGATGGAACTGGCGCTGGCAGACCGTTTTGAGACAGGGCTGCACTTCCACCTGGCGACGAGCGGTGAGGAGGAGCGCTACTGCCGCGAGCACTTTGGATGCAGCGCCGTGCAACAGATGGAACGGCTCGGCATCTTAGAGCGACGGTTGCTGGCGGCGCACAGCATCACCCTTCCCCCCGAGGACTTCCCCACCCTGGCGCGCCACCCTTTCACCGCGGTAATTGCCGCTTCAGCGTGCATGCGCAGCGGCGCCGAGATAGCCGCGCTGGCGACGATGCGGGACGCCGGCATCAATATCGCGCTTGGCACGGATAATGTAGCCAACAACAACTCCTACGATATGTTCAACGAAATGCAGACAACGGCAAAGCTTATGTCGCTGCGCGAGAAACGCCCCGCAGCCGTGCCCGCCGCCGAAATTCTGCGGATGGCGACACTCGGGGGTGCCCGCGCTCTGGGGCTGGAGGATGAGATTGGCTCGTTGGAGGTGGGTAAGAAAGCCGATCTCATCACACTCGACCTGAGCGAAATCGGCTGGGCGCCGGATGGCGCCCAATCTCTGGACACAGCGCTGGTCTATAGTGTCAGCGGCATGCACGTTCGCGATGTGATGGTGGATGGCGCGTGGCTCATGCGCGATGGCGCCCGCGACGGCGCCTGGCTCACGCTGGATTACGCCGGGAGCCGCGCCCGCCTCAATGCGGCGTTAGTAGAACTAAAAGCGCGAAGAGGGTGAGTGAGAGACAAGGAAAGGGGTGAAGGCGTGATGCCACTGAACTGCTACGAATGCCCTGACTCGTACCATTGTACCCAACGTTGTGACTCATGATTGGTGATTCAAGGAGGCCCCATGATGCGACTGGTTATTGACACTGATCCCGGCGTAGACGATGCCCACGCTATCATGGCAGCTGCCGCCTATCCCAACGCACGCATCGAGGCGGTGACCACCGTTAGGGGCAATGTGTCTTTGGAGCGCACCACTGCCAATGCCCGCACCATCCTCGATGTGATGGGCATCAATGCGCCTATCTATGCAGGCTGTGGGCAGGCGCTTGTGGCTGAGAACAGTGGCGCCGAGGGATTTCACGGAGCAGATGGGCTGGGCGACAGCGGCTATCCTGCATCCCCGCGCCCAGCGGAGAAAGAACATGCCGTCCACGCACTGATTCGGCTCGCGAATGCGGAGCCAGGCGCACTCACCCTCGTCGCTATCGGACCGCTGACGAATCTGGCGCTGGCGCTGCGTCTCGACCCGACACTGCCTCAGAAGTACCGGCGCTTGATGGTAATGGGGGGTGCAATCCGCAGCATGGGCAACACGACTCTCACCGCTGAATTCAACTTCCATGCCGATCCGGAAGCCGCCGCTATCGTCCTGCGCGATTGGGGCTCGCTCACCCTTGTTTCATGGGAAACTACCGTCGAACACCCCTTCTCCGAAACGCAGATCAAGGCGCTATTAGCGCTCGATTCCCCACGCGCCAAGTTTTTCCGCCGCATCAGCCAGGGCGCGCTGGCTTTTCTGGAACAGATTCTGGGACACCCCACCTTGTTAGAACCAGACCTGCTGGCAATGGCAATCGCGCTCGAGCCTGAAATCGTACAACGCCAGGAGGCACATTTCGTGCAGGTGGAGCTCTCCGGAGCGCTCACACGGGGGCAGACATGCGTGGATTGGTACGGCACTTCGGGGGAACAACCTAATGTAGAGATCGCGCTAGAATTGAACACCAACCGCGTGTGGGAGCTTCTTCGGGCGGCATTAACATGAACGATAGACTCCTCGGCGCCGCGCAAGCACGATTCCCTGAGATGGCTTCCTTTTTGCAACGCCTGGTACGCATGCCCTCAGTCAATGGTCGCGAGACTGAGGCAGCTGTAGCGCAATGTGGTCTCGAAGAAGCTACGCGACTGGGCTTCGAGGCACGCCTCGTGGCGCGAGATCCCGCACGCCCCAATGTGCTGGCAACATGGGGGTATGGTTCCAAAGGCTTCACTTTCATCGCTCACACAGATACCGTCACGGAGGGGTGTCCGACCGCATGGACCACACCACCCTTCGAAGCCGCAATCCGAGAAGGGCGGCTCTATGGGCGCGGCGCCGCCGATAACAAAGCGGGGCTGGTCTGCGGCTTGTATACCCTGGCGCTTCTGCGCGATGAAGGCTTGCTAGACCCTGCCGCGGCTCACGTCACGGTTGCGGGTGTGGTAGATGAAGAATCTGGCGCAAGCAGCCCATTGGGCGTGCGCGCTCTGCTAGATGAGGGGCTACTGGCGGGAACATGCGGCGCTATCTACACTTACGCCAGCGATATCGTCTGCATCGGGCACCGCGGGCTGCTACGTGGCATTCTGAAAGCAGAAGGGCAGTCGATCCACTCCGGCAGCGCCGCCTGGAGCCAGGGACTGGGCGGCGTCAACGCCGTCACGGGCCTGGCAGCAATTTTGTTGCGGCTCGAAACGCTCGACTTCTCCACACCCACACTCCCAGGCTTTGAGGGGTTGCGCTGTACCCTCACTCCGGGCACACGTATCAGCGGTGGAGAATTCGAGAGCATGGTCCCTGCCCATGCCGAAGCGCTTGTGGATATTCGACTCATGCCGGGTCAAAGCCCGGAAGATGTGCTCGCAGTTATCGAACGCATCATGACGGGGGAGTCCGCGCGCCGCCCAGGATTGCATGTGAGCCTGGAGGTGAAAAACCGGCTACCAGGCGTGGCAATTCCCATGAATCATCCCCTGGCAGTGCTAGCGCAACGCACTGCAGCAGAGGTCACGGGCAAAACCTGGCCCATTGCTGGAGCCGGTCCAGCAAATGAAGGCTACATGCTCATTGAAGCCGGCATCCCTACCCTTTGCGGCTTCGGTCCCACCGGCGGCAATGCGCACGCGCCCGATGAGTGGGTTGAACTGGCAAGCCTGCCGCGCACGGTCGTCATGTTCGCGAGCATCGTGCGCGAATATTTACAACAGCTTTGAGTCGCCACTCAAAGCCGCACCATCCCATAACCGTTAGGAGCATAGCATGGTACCGCAACACGATCCCTGGACACAGGTGAAAACCCGTCACAACTTTGCAGCAGATCAGGTAATTTCCGCGCTGCAAAAAGAGATACGCCGCGGACACACGGAAAACGCCGCACTGCTCGCTTATGAGATGGCGACGACTAGCCCGGAGCTGGAGGACTATCTCTGGTACCGTTTGCTCGTCATTTCAGTAGAAGACATTGGCTGGGGCGACCCGCAGGCGCCGATGCTGATTCACACCCTCTACCAAATGACTCAGCGTTTTGGGCACCGCAGTGGCGGCGGCGGCGGCGAATCGCTACTCTTCATCATTCATGCCGTGCGTACGCTCTGCGCCGCGCCCAAGGAGCGCGGCAGCGATGAGATGATCAACTGGCTCAAACACCAGGTTGAGGAAGAGGGGCTGCTGCCCACCATTCCAGATTATGCCCTGGATATGCACACCGCCCAAGGGCAGGCGTTGGGGCGCGGACCGCGTCATTTCTGGGAGGAAGGTGCGAAATTAGCGCCCGAACTCCCAGGTCGGGATGAAAACTATCGCCAACGGATTCTGGAATTGCTGAAAAATCAAGAGGAGGTTGAATGAAATCTTTCCCAGAAGAAGAACTTAAATCGAAACGAACGATATTGGCGGTTGATAACCAATGAATTCAATCACGGCTGACAATTTCAATGAGGAGGGGACCATGTTTCGTCGAAGTCTGTTGATAGGTTTGGCTGCAATAATGGCGCTTTCACTACTCGCTGGGTGCGGTGGCGCCGCGGAACCCGCGGAGCCAGAAACTACCAAAACCTACCGGGTAGCGCTGGTAATCTCACAACTGGGCGACCGCTCCTTCCTCGATTCCGCTGCACGCGGCATCGAAATGGCAAAAGCGGAATTCCCCAATATTGAGACCAAGATCATCGAGAATCAGGACGTTGGCGAGCAACAGCTGGCTGCCCGGGCAATGGCGGAAGAAGGCTACGATCTGGTCATCACCGTGGGCTACGGCTCCGCAGACTGGACCTCGGAGATTGCGCAGGAATATCCCAACGCCCACTTCGCCATTGTAGATTCAACGTTGCTAGATGCCGAAGGGAAAGAACTCGCCAATGGCACAGGGCTGACGTTCCGCGAGGATGAAGGCTCCTTCACTGTAGGTATGGCGGCGGCAATGCTCTCGAAGACCGGCAAGATTGGCTACATCGGCGGTATGGATGTGCCGTTGCTGCGCCGCTTCGAATTGGGCTATATCCAGGGCGCCCAGTACGTTAACCCTGATATTGAGGTGGTTTCCGGATGGGTTGGCGCATTCAACGACCCTACCAAGGGCAAAGAACTGGCGCTCACCCAGTACGAGGAAGGCGTTGACATCATCTTCGCCGCTGCGGGCAAGAGCGGCGAAGGCGTCCTGGCAGCCTCGGCGGAGAAAGGCTTATACTCCATCGGCGTAGATTCCGATCAATGTTACATTCAGCCCGGTCATGTGATCACTTCAATGATGAAGATGGTAGACCGTGCAGTCTTTGATACCATCAAAGCGTTGGTCGCGGGCAACCTCGAGGGCGGCACCCGCGTTTACGGGCTAAAGGAAGAGGCTGTCGGCATGTGCTACCTCTACGGCATTGACCAGGAGTTCATCAACAATGGCCCCGAAGACATGGCAAAAATGCTGCAGGAGGAGGTCATCCCCGCGGTCAAAGCCGCAGCCGAAAAGATCAAGTCGGGTGAAATGTGTGTCACCGACTACGTCGAAGTCTTCCCCTGCGACAAGCCGGCTCAACCCGGCGGCATGGGACAATAATCGCACTCAGGGTAAAGAATCATCACCGATGCGGCAAAACGATATCGCCTTTTCGCGATATCGCTTTGCCGCATCGCGAAAAGGCCTCTCAAACTGAAGGCTTGCAACACGGAGAGCGCGTAAATCTATAAGGTCCCGTCGGCAACACAAGTGCCGCTTTCACTGGAAAAACACGGCAAGATTCGGGATTTATACTTTTATAGACCCGAATAGCCGCATCGCCAGGTATGGGTCTGGAACGTGAGGCCATTTCTCACCAGGAGGTCAAAACGTGACCACAGCTGTCGAAATGCTAGGTATCCGCAAAGTGTTTCCAGGCGTTGTTGCCAATGACAATGTTAACTTAAGCGTTGAAGAAGGTGAAATCCATGCACTTATCGGAGAAAATGGCGCCGGAAAATCCACTTTGATGAATGTACTGTTTGGGCTGCACCATCCAGAAGCCGGCGTGATCAAAATTCGAGGGAAAGAGGTGCATATCCGCAAGAACGCCGATGCCATTGCCCTGGGAATCGGCATGGTGCACCAGAAATTCAAACTCGTCCCTTCATTTACCGTGGCGGAGAATATCACACTGGGTAGCGAACCGCGACACCGTGGCATTTTCCTCGACCGCAAAGCTGTTCACGACAATGTCATGGAAATCTCCCGACGCTTTGGGTTACAGATCAGCCCAGACGCGCGGATTCAAGACCTCCCCGTGGGCGTACAACAACGTGTCGAGATTCTCAAAGCGCTGTATCGCCAGGCAGACATCCTCATCCTCGACGAGCCTACCGCTGTCTTGACACCCAAAGAAACTCGCGACCTGTTCGGGGTCATCCGTTCACTGGTCGCTAACGGGAAAACCGTGATTTTCATTACCCATAAGCTAAGGGAAGTGATGGAGATTTCCGACCGCGTGACAGCAATGCGCGATGGCAAGGTTGTGGGCGTCACCAAGACCACCGAGACGAATCCCACCCAACTGGCGCGCATGATGGTGGGACGCGATGTGCTGCTGCGGGTGACCAAAACCGAGGCACAGCCAAAGGATGTGGTATTGCAAATACGCGACCTGCATGTCTTCGATGACCGCAACCTCAAAGCCGTCCAGGGAGTGTCCTTCGACGTCCGCGCTGGCGAGATTTTAGGCATCGCCGGGGTCGAGGGCAACGGGCAACGCGAATTGGTGGAAGCCATTGTAGGGCTACGCCCGGCATGGAATGGGGAAATTCAGGTCAAAGCGCAAAATCTCACCACACTCAACATTCGGCAGCGCCGTGAGGTGGGTGTTTCCTGTGTGCCGGAAGATCGGTATGTGCGCGGCGTGGCGCTTCCCGCGTCTATCGAAGACAACCTGATTGTGAATAACTATTTCAAGCCGCCTATTGCCCAGGGACCACTCTTGAAACCCGATGTAATTGCCAGGCACGCCCAGGAACTGATTGAGACCTTCGATGTACGCACACCCAGTAAAGACGTACCCGCCTATGCACTTTCCGGAGGCAATCTGCAGAAGGTGGTACTGGCGCGGGAACTGAGCGCCCAGCCCGATTTGTTCATCGCGGCACAGCCCACCCGGGGTCTGGATATCGGCAGCATTGAGTTTGTACACCGAAGGATCGTGGAAGCCCGCGATCGCGGCGCCGCGGTTCTGCTGGTCTCGGCGGAGCTGGAGGAAATCATGTCGCTGAGCGACCGTATTGTGGTGCTCTACGAAGGCAAGATTATGGGCGCCATCGAGGGCGCGCGCGCGACAGAAGAGGGTTTAGGTCTGTGGATGGCGGGCATCACCAGCGAGGGCAGCCCTGAAGCTGCCGGACATTGAGGAGGCGCACCGTGAGAGAAAAACTGAGAACTATCACTCAACTTTTGCGCAATGCTTTCGGTCGCTCCATCGGCATCTTGTTGAGTATTCTGGCAGCAGTGATGGTGGGCTCCATCATCATGCTGATCGAAGGGCAAAACCCGCTGGAAATTTACTGGTTACTGATCAAAGGCGCGTTGGGCAGTCAGCGCGGATTGCTCATCTCACTGCAACGCGCCACACCTCTGATTTTCACTGCAATTGCCTCAACCCTGGCTTTCCGCACAGGTGTCTTCAACGTTGGAGTTGAAGGGCAATTCTTCATCGGCGCAATCTGCGGTGCCTTTGTCGGTTATGCCGTGAAGTTACCGATGCTGATTCACCTCCCCCTGACCCTGGCGGCAGGCTTTTTCGGCGGCGCGTTGTGGGCGTTCTTCCCCACCATCATGCGGCAAAAATTAGGCGTCAGCGAGATCATCACCACCATCATGACCAACTATATCGCCACTTTCCTGATCTCCTATCTGACCAATTACCCCTTGCGTCACACTCCCACCACCCCAGAAACCCCACCCGTACAACCCACAGCGCAGCTGGCGCAATTTGTAGAACTCAGCGAGGGTACATTTGGCAAAGGCACACAGGCACATGTTGGCATCTTTATCGCGCTCCTCGTCGTCATCGTCATGTATATCATCTTCAAACGCACTCGCATCGGCTACGAGTGGCGCATGGTCGGGCTTTCCTTCCCCTTTTCGGAGTTTGGCGGCATCAACCTCGACCGCACCTTTATCGGTGGGATGCTCGTCAGTGGCGGCATCGCCGGGCTTGGGGGCGCGGTAGAAATCCTGGGAGTCTGGCGCGAATACAAAGACCTTTTTGCCGCTGGCTTCGGCTTCCGGGGAAATCTGGCAGCCTTGCTTGGGGGACAGAACGTTATCGGCTCCACCATCGCAGCACTGTTCTACGGGGGTATGGAAGCTGGCGCGCTGGGTCTGGAATGGTCAGCTGGCGTGCCACGGCAGCTCATAGATATCGTCGTTGGGCTAATCATCTTCTTTATGGCAGCAGAGGGCATGTGGGCTTTTGTCCGGCGGATCAAATGGGTGCGGGGGTCGCGCGCCGTACACCGCACCACCGAGGATCTGGAGGTCTGAGCGGGCAGCGTTAAAAGCGCCCCGCTAAGAGCGTCGCGCTCAGTCAAGGAGAAGAACTATGGATTTCAGTTGGATACTTGATATTCTGCAGCGTTACGTGTTCAACATCGCCAATCTTCAGGGCATGCTCCGCCTGGCAACGCCAGTGGTGCTTGCCGGGCTTTGCGCGCTCATCACCTCGCGCGCCGGGATTCTCAATATCGCCGGAGAAGGCATGATTTTGTTTGGCGCATGGTTTGGGGTGGCAGGCAGTTACTTCTTCCGCAGCGCATGGATGGGACTGCTCGCCGCCATGCTAAGTGGGCTTGTCGTCGGCGGACTTTTCGCCCTCTTCTCGCTCAAATTCCGGGCGCACATCATCATCATGGGTATTGCTATCAACATCTTCGCCAACTCAGCAACGATCTTCCTAACGCGAGAGGTCTTTGGCGTGGCTGGCGCCTTCTCAGACCCCAACATTGCGGGATTGCCGCCTATTGAGATTCCCATTCTCAAAGATATTCCCGTTTTAGGACCGCTGCTCAGCGGCTACACCTTCATTGTCTACCTGGCGTGGATTCTGGTAGCACTCACCTACGTTTTCCTCTACCGCACGCCGTGGGGTTTGCACCTTCGGGCGGTGGGAGAGAACCCCCAAGCCGCGGAAACGCTCGGCATCAACGTCCAGCGCGTGCGCTTTGGCGCGGTCATGGCAAGCGGCGTCTTTGCCTCGCTCGCTGGAGTATATCTCTCACTTGGGCACTTGCAGATGTTCACAGAACAAATGGCTGCCGGGCGCGGTTTTATTGGCATGGCAGTCAACACCTTTGGAGGCGGCGAGCCGGTGGGGGTCTTCCTCTCCAGTCTACTTTTCGGCATCGTGGAAACCATCGGTTGGCGCCTTCAGGGTGAGCGCATCATGCCGGTGTACTTCATTAGCATGTTACCTTATCTGGCAACCCTTGCAGCATTGACCATTTTCACCTTGCGCAAACAGCAAGCGAAAAAAGCGGCTTTGGAACGCGCAGCACGGGAGGCATGAGGCAAGAGGGGGAGAGGACGAGTGTAGGCGATGACTGACCTTCAGCCGTGACGCCGGGCTGCCACAGACAGTCGAACGACCATGCATGTTTTCAAAATTCAGGACCTCAGGAGCTAATGGAGCAGGAGTTGAGAATGGAATTTCATATTCAGTGCAACGCAGAAGATATCGCACGTTACGTCTTCGTGCCAGGGGCACGCGACCGGGCGAAGAAAATCGCCGAGCGCTTCGAGAACCCGCGATTGGTCAGCAACAGCCGTGGCTATTGGGTTTACTCCGGCACTGTAACCGGTATTCCAATGACCGTGTGCTCTACCGGCATGGGAGGCCCACAGGTTGCCATGGCTATCGAAGAACTGGCACACATGGGCGCCGACACCTTCATCCGCGTGGGCAGTTGCGGTGCCCTCCAGGAGAACATCATGCCCGGTGACCTCATCATTCCGACGGGCATCTATCGTGGCGGTGCGACTGCCAACCGTTACCTGCCACCCGCATTCCCTGCCGCGCCCGATTTTCAGGTACTCACTGCTCTAGTTGAGGCGGCTGAGACACTGGGAATTCCCCCACACGTGGGTCTGGGTTGGTCAAGCGATGCCTTCTATGCTCCTTTTGCTGAAGAACTGACCGCGAAACTCAAACAGGCGGGCGTGCTCGCCATCGAAATGGAAGCGGACACACTTTTCATCGTCTCGAGTTTTCGAGGGTGGTGCGCGGGCGCCATCTTTGCCTCCGACGGCACCGCGGGCGAAATTAAGCCAGCCTGGGGACAGGAGGCTTTCCGCCAGGGGGAAGAACAGGAAATCACGGTCGCCATCGAAGCGATGAAGCGTATCGCGGCGCTGAGGTCAGCGGAAGAGGTTACAGCGCGCCCCAATGGCGTGAAGGAGCACTAACATGGAATTCCACATCCAATGCCAACCCGAGGCTATTGCGCGCTATGCGCTGGTACCTGGCAGCCATGCTCGCGCACAGCTGATCGCCGAATACCTGGGAGACTGCCAACTTGTAAGCGATAGCCGGGGCTATCTCGTTTACACCGGCTTTGCGGATGGTATCCGCATCACCGCCGCATCCACCGGCATGGGCGGACCTTCAACCGCTATTGCACTCGAAGAACTCGCACACCTGGGTGCGGATACCTTCATCCGTGTCGGCTCCTGCGGCACGATGCAGGAAACAGTGGATTGCGGCGATGTGATTATCGCCACAGGCACATTCCGCGCCGGAGGCACGGCAAACAATTATCTCCCCCTCGCCTTCCCAGCAGTTCCCACCTTTACTATTACACGCGAGCTGGTCAGAGCTGCCGCGCGCCTGAAGCTCAAAGCGCACGTAGGGCTTGGCTCAGCAAGTGATGCCTTCTATGGGCCGCGCGACACGGCCTCACGCGAGCTCCTCAAGCAAGCGGGAATCATCTCCGGCGAGATGGAGAGCGATACTCTCTTCGTCATTGGCGCCTACCGGGGTTGGCGCACCGGTGCACTCTATGCCGTTGATGGCACTTCAAGAGAAATCAAGCCGGCGTGGGGCGAAGAAGCCTTCCGACAGGGAGAACGCAATGCCATCCGTATCGCTATCGAGGCGGTAAAAGCTATCGCGCGAGCGGATACAGCCGGGTGAAGTGTGAGTAACGTGGGATAAGCGCTATCAAAGGAAACACCGATGCCAACACAGAACATAATTATTGATTGCGACACGGGCGTAGATGATGCACTGGCACTCCTGGTGGCATTGCGCGCGCCCCGCTGTAACGTCCTGGGGATTACCTGCGTGGGAGGGAATGTGCCGCTAGCCAAAGTGGTCCGCAACACACTGGTGATGGGGGAACACGCCCACCGCAATGTTCCCACCTATCAGGGAGCGGCGCGCCCCCTACTTGCACCACCTGTCACCGCAGAGTATGCACATGGCAGCGACGGCTTGGGCGATATTGGTTTCCCTGAGCCGCAGAGGTCGCCGGCGAAGGAACACGCCGTAGATTTCTTGATCCGCAGCTATATGGAAACACCTGATGAGTTACCGCGTGAGCTTCCGCTCCTGCTGACCCTCGCCCCACTGACCAACATCGCTCTGGCGCTGCTCAGAGAGCCGCAATTGGAGGAGCGCATTCCTCACATTGTCATGATGGCTGGAGGCATCACCGGCGGGAACACCACTGCTGCCGCCGAATTCAACGTGTATGTGGACCCGGAGGCGGCTGATATCGTCTTCCGTTCCCGCATCCCCAAGACGATGGTCAGCCTCGAACCCATCCGCGATGGCGCCATCCTGAATGAAACCGAGGTAGCGCAGATTGAAACCGGGCCTGGTCCCTGGTGCTGGGCAATGGGACGGCTTTTGCGGAAAAACCTCACCCGATGGGAGGAACTATCAGGGCGCCCCCATCCTATCAGCCCTCCAGACCTCGCTGCTGCAGCCGTAGCCCTTGAGCCGGGTATGGCGACAGTCGAACAACGCCATGTTGCCATAGAAACACGCGGGGAACACACACGCGGGATGACGCTGGTAGACAACCGGCAATTCCGGCATCTGGCATCAGACGCAATGCCGCCCAATGTGGCAGTAGTCACCGCCATCAACACTGCCCGCTTCCAGGCGCTGGTGCTAGACGCCATGTTGGGCAATTCGTGATGTTGAATGCAACAAAACTCCGAAGGAGAATGCAATGAACCAACTTTTGCCGCCGACACTGGAATGGAAAACCAAACGCAAGGAAACCGCTGCCGCCATCCGCTCCCGTTGCCCGCTACAACCCCATGTGGGATTGGTGTTAGGCTCAGGATTGGGCGCACTAGCCGGCGAAATCAGCGCCGCGGTCACTATCCCCTATAACGAGATTCCCCACTTCCCCATTTCCACAGTAGAAGGGCACAGCGGGGAATTGGTGCTGGGGCGACTCGAAGGGATACCCGTAATCGCGATGAACGGTCGCTTACACTACTATGAAGGCTATTCGATGCAACAGTTGGCTTTCCCCATCTGGGTGATGCGCACTCTGGGGGCAGAAATCCTCATCGCAACCAATGCCGCAGGCGGCGTCAATCGCGCCTTCCAACCAGGCGACTTAATGATCATTACCGATCACATCAACTGGATGTTCAACAACCCCCTCATCGGACCTAATGATCCGGAGCTAGGAGTTCGCTTTCCAAGCATGGCGCAGGCGTATTCCTGGGACCTCATCGAGCTGGCGCAGCGTGCCGCAGATGCGGAGAGCATTCACGTCCAACGGGGCGTCTATATCGCGGTGACGGGGCCTGCCTATACCTCCCGCGCCGAAAGCGAGATTTACCGCTTGCTGCGCGCCGATGCCGTCGGAATGTCCACTGTGCCCGAAGTCATAGCAGCAACCCACGCCGGCATGAGAACCCTGGGTATCTCCTGCATCACGGATGTTGCCAAGGACCCCAAAGCCGGAACGCGCGGTATCCTGACCCACGAAGAGGTCCTCGAAGTCGCTAATCGCAGCAAACCGCGCTTTTTAGCGTTGATGCGTGCCATTCTCCGAGAGCTGTCAAAGGAGTACGAAGCATGAAGGTTTATTGCGCCGGACCGCTATTCACGCTCTGCGAGCGAGAATATATGTCCAGATGTGGGCAGGCGCTCCGCGACGCGGGAGGAATCGAGCCTTTCGTGCCGCACGAGAATATAAAGCTGAGATTACCCGTGAACACCGCTGACCGGCTACTGGCTTTGGGAGTAGCAACACCTGAGACCCTGGCAGAACAATCCCTCGAAGATCTAGTGCGGCGCCTGCTCCAAACACGCACCATCACCCGCGAGGATCTGAACCTGCCTCCAGGCACCGAAGCCAAACAGGTTTTCGAAAGAGACGTTGAGGCGATTGTAACCGCCGATGCCGTGCTCGCCGTGATCAATGGCCCCGAAGTCGACGATGGCACAGCCTGTGAAATCGGTATCTTTGCTGCATTGATGGAAATCGACCCGACCAAAAAAGGAGTGGTCGCCATCCATGATGACTGGCGCACGCTGGATTGGCCTGGCGAGGGCAAAGGATTAAACCCCTTTGTCCATGGATGTCTGCTGAAATCGGGCGTTATCGTCCGCCGCCTTGAAAATGCTATCGCTATACTCGAGAGCTGGCGCGACGGGAAAGGAGCACGGGCATGAAAGTCTTCGTCATCGGACCCGCTTTCACACCTCACGCGCGGGAATTCCTGTCGAGTCATATCCGGCGCTTGAGGGAACATGGCTTCGATGCCACAGGCGCACCAGACCTGTTGGCAACCACGCCGCAAGCGCTATTCGTCGAAAAGGAAACCGCCCTCCGCAAAGCGGATGCCCTGCTCGTCATCCTTGATGGGGCGCAAATAGATGATGGTATTGCCTGCCAATTAGGGCTATTCTATGGTTTTATGCTCCAAGACCCCACTAAGAAAGGCATAGTCGGGCTGCTCAGCGATGAGCGTGGGCTGCGCAAGAGCGCTCATGGCTTCGGACTCAACCTCTTTATCCGGGGCTTGATTGAAGCGTGCGGAAAAATACACACCCATATCGAAGATGTGCTACACCAGCTGGAGGCGTGGCGCGATAACAGCGCCACACCATAAACGCATGCGGCGCTATCGCTCTCGGGCTTTCGAAGCAGGTCGCGGAGCGAAATTGCGCCACGCCTCGCACAGTGCCTCTGAAGCGCTAACAAGGCATTCGTCCGGGGTTGGCGAAGTAGCCATATCGCACAACGAGCCTTACCAGGGGCGCAGAAGCTCTCTGAACGGCTACGAATGCCCCTCTTCCGTGGAACTTGCAGCTGTTACTCAAATCAAGATCGGTGACCGATCTCGGTCACCGATAACGGTCGCCATCGCAGTAGCAAAGCGCAGAATGGTAAATGTTAATCGCCAACCCGCGGGAGGTCGCTCCACCAGGTAATCCTCCCACTGGCGGCAATGTTGAATAGGGGCACCTATTCCCGCTTTACAATCACAGCTCGAGCCACAGCGCAAGAATACAATGAGACTAGCACAGGGACTCCATCAAGGACTGTATGAAAGACTACAGGATTACTTTGCCAGCATCCGGCAATTTAATCGCAATATAGTCTTGCTCCTGATTGCTTCCGGTCTTGGTGGTATTGCCAGCGGTATCATCGATATCAACTTCAATTTGTACATTCTCTCGCTCGGAATCACGCCGGATAGTTTGGGGCAGATTCTCAGCGCCGGACCTTTTGCGCACGTAGTCTCCGCAATCCCTATCGGTTTCCTAGGGGAAGTGTTGGGTTATCGAGCAGCCTTCCTGATTATCTACGCCGTAACAGGCTTCTCGCAATTAGTCCAGGCTTCCGCCGGTAACGCGCCGCTGATCGCTGCCGCCGGCTTTGTCGGGGGGCTGGCAGTTTCCGGGAATTTCGTGGTGCGCATTCCCTTTCTCGCCGCCAACAGCACCCCAGCGCAGCGCGTCCACGTCTTCACCCTCAACAGCGTGCTCAGCGGTCTCTCCTATGCCTTGGGGTCCCTACTTGCGGGGTACTTGCCCGATCTCTTACAACGCTTTGGGTTAGAGTTGACCTTGCAATATCGTTACACCCTCATCTTTGCGGGTGTGCTAACCCTGCTGGGCACGTTGCCCATGATGTGCCTTCGTACATCCTCTATTTCAACGGAACCCCTACCGGAACGCCGTCGCAAAGTCAGCCTAAGCCCCTATCTTTGGGGCATCGAGCGCTTCACCATTGAATCCTCAATGGTGGAATTGTTTATTGGAGTAACCCTGGGACTGATTGTGCCCTTCATGAACATCTTCTTCATCTATAACCTTAACGTGACCCGGGAGAATTACAGTACCATCGTCGCGCTCAGCGTGATTCCGGTAACACTGATGACCTTCTTAGGTCCCCTGCTGGCTTCGCGCTTTGGCAGAGGTCGCACCATCACAGTATCGCGCTACCTGATTCCACTCAGCACCCTGACGCTGGCTCTCACAACTCAAGCGTGGATTGGTACCGGCGCGCTTTGGGCTTACCGGGCACTCTTCACCATGTCGCAAGCACTCTGGTTCGCCTATGCCATGGATTTGGCATCGGCGCGTTCGAAAATGGCAACTTCTGCCTGGTTGGAAATTACTTACTGGCTAGGGCAAGGCGTGGCAGCGCTCATCACAGGTACGTTGCTGGCGCGCTCGAACTATTCACTGCCCTTCTATCTTTCTACAGGGGCGGCACTGGTCACAGCCTTGCTGACGCATTGGATTATTCGCTATCAATCCCCTGAAAAGACACAAACCGCACCGATGGAGCTATAATGATTCCACAACCCGAGCTGCTCATTGAAAACACCCACCTGGTGAATGTTTACACGGGCGAAATCCTCCTCGCAGATATCGCCATTGCGCAAGGTCGAGTATTGCACACCGGAAAGTGGAACGCCAACCTGCCGGAACCCGCTCAGCGCTATGATGCTAAAGGCAAATTCGCCGCGCCGGGTTTGATAGATAGCCATATCCACATCGAAAGCAGTATGATGAGCCCCGCAGGCTTTGCCGCCGCGGTCTTACCCAGAGGAACCACTACCGTCGTCGTGGATCCCCACGAAATCGCCAATGTTCTCGGATTGCGGGGCGTGCGCTACATGCTCGAAGTAACTGCCGACCTGCCACTACGGGTTTTGGTTCAGGCGCCCTCGTGCGTGCCCGCGGTCCCCACGCTCGAAACTGCCGGCGCCGATTTTGGCGCGGCAGAAGTGGGAACCATGCTTGGCTGGGAGCGAGTGATTGGGCTTGCCGAGGTGATGGACTATGTGGGTGTCATCGAAGGCGCACCACGCATGCGCGAGATTCTCGCCACAGCTCGCGCGCATGGAACCGTCATTAGTGGGCACTGTCCCGGATTACAGGGCACAGCGCTTTCAGCCTACATCTTTGCCGGACCGCTCTCGGACCACGAAGGCGGAGACCCTGATGAATTGTTAGAGAAACTGCGCGTCGGGATGGTCGTTGAAGCACGTGTCTCCAGCTTCAGTGAGAGCATGACCGTCTTGGGTGCCATCGTTCGTGAATTGGGGCATGTGCCCCCAAACCTGGGTGTGTGCACCGACGACACCTTCCCGGAGGACCTTGCTCACCGCGGGCACATGGATCGCGTTGTGCGCGAAGCCATTGCAGCCGGTTTCCCACCGGTTCAAGCGTTTCGCGCGGCGACGCTTCACGGCGCGCAACGCCACCGCCTGCATGATTTAGGAGCTATCGCTCCCGGAAAACGGGCTGATTTGTTGCTGCTCACCGACCTGGAGTATGTTATAGTTGATGAAGTCTTCTGCAGCGGACAGCTGATAGCGCGTGAAGGGAAATTGCTCAAATCCATAACAGCTGCACACCCAGACCTCGAAAGAGAGAATACCATACACTTGAATGCACCATTGCGGAATGAGGATTTCCGATTGCGCGCTCTTCCCGGTGAGAGCAGTGCCTGCCTGCATGTGCTGGACCTGCACAACAGGCATAACCGCCAGCTGACACAACGGTGTTTTAGGGCACAGAGAGAATGGCTGGAATTGCCTGAGGGTGTGTGCCTGGCCGCCGTCATAGAACGGCACGGACGCAACGGACATCGCAGCCTCACGCCCATAGAAGGGTTAGGCCTGCAACGTGGGGCTATTGCCAGCACGGTTGCGCACGATTCACACAACTTGCTGGTTGTGGGATGCAATCCCGCGGATATGACCCTCGCGGCACAGACGTTGGCGCGCTCTGGCGGCGGAATCTGCTGCGCTGTCAACAGCGAGGTTCTGGCTTTTATGCCACTTCCCATTGCGGGGCTGATGAGCCCTGAACCCCTGGAGACGCTGACAGATCAAATGGTGCGACTTAACGCTGCGTTGAATTCCCTGGGACTGGAAGGCGCACAGCCCATCAGTTCCATTATCGGGCTGGCGCTGCCGGTCATCCCCCATTATGGGCTTACCGATCTAGGTTTAGTGGATGTGGACCGGCAGGTAGTGATGCCGCTGCGCGTTGAGGAAAAAACAATGGATGGCCAACGATGACACCAAACCCAGAGGGGTCTTCATGCGAATATCACCGCTTGCTGCGGGTAGCGCGCGGTGCAGAGCCGGCGGACCTGGTTCTACGCAACGGCATGCTGGCCAACGTGCTCACACGCGAGCTACACCCTGCCACAGTGGGCATCTGTGGCGCTACCATCGCCTATGTTACAGCTCCCGATGATACCCGCTGCGCCGGGCATACCATCATTGATGCCACCAGCAAAACCCTGGCGCCCGGCTTGATTGACAGCCACATGCACATCGAAAGCACACACGTCACGCCAGCGCATTTTGCCAATGCCGTGTTGCCGCTCGGTGTGACAACCGTAGCGCAAGACCCTCACGAAATGGCGAATGTCCTGGGAGTCGAAGGCGTCACCTACATGCGTCATGCGGCGCGCGGTCTACCCCTGAGAGTGCTCACATTCATCCCCACATGCGTGCCCGCCGTGCCAGGATTGGAGACCGCCGGAGCAGAATTCACCGCCCGTGAAGTTGCGGCGCTGCTGGATGACCCCGACGGACAGGGGGAAATTATCGGACTGGCTGAAGTGATGGATTACTGGGGAGTGGTGCGACAAATATCGCGGATCACCGAGATTGTGAAAACTGGACGGGAACGCCATGTGATCCTCACCGGACACGTACGCTTCGAAGACCTGCGCGATCTCAACGCCTATCTCGCTTCAGGCATTGAATCAGATCATGGACGCATGACACCCGAGCTCATCGAAACCTATGCCCGCCTGGGCATGATTGTGGAAGTCTGCTGCGCGCCTCACCGTGACAACATCGCCGAAGCCGTAGCCGTCTGGAAACACCTGGGCTCACTTGAGACCGTTGTCTTTGTCACCGACGACGTTTCGCCTAACGAGTTGACCGCTGAGGGACATCTGGATCGTGGTGTGCGGCGCGCCATCACCCTTGGCATGGACCCGGTTGACGCCATCCGCGCCGCCAGCCTTCTGCCCGCCCGCCGCTTGCGACGTCGCGACCTGGGCGCAATCGCGCCGGGATTTAGCGCTGACCTCATCGTTCTCAATGACCTGCCCGCCTTCGATATACACCTCACGATAGCCTCAGGTAACATCGTCGCCCGGGAAGGCGCGATGGTGACACCCGCCCGCTCTGCAGTCCCACCTCCCGCAAAAGCCACCCACTCTATCCATCTCGTCCCCCCCGCTCCTGGCGACTTCACCCTTGAGGGGCTGGATTCGGCTGAGTTACCCATCATTACCGAGCGCGGAAAGGGAATGCGGTGGCAATCTCTGCCACCGCACGCAACTTCCCCGGACTGGCAAACCCATCCAGAACTGGCGCTGGTCTCAATCCGGCACAGACATGGTCGCAACACCAATGCCTTCAACACACTCATCGCTGAGACCGGATTGCGCGAGGGAGCACTCGCCAGCACCTATGCGCATGATTGCCATAACCTTATCGTCATCGGGCGCAACGTCGCCGATATGGCAACTGCCACCCATACGCTGATTGCCTGCGGTGGTGGTTATGTCGCCGTTTCTGGTGGAGAAGTACGCGCCCTGGCAGCACTCCCAATAGGGGGCATTCTGGCTGAGAAACCAGTCGCGGAGCTGGCACAGGATTTTGATGCCTTTGTGCGTGCGGCGCAGGCCCTCGGGGTGATGGAAGACCCCATCACATTGCTCTCATCGTTGCCCTTACCTGTCTCGCCGGGTTTCCGCCCGACCGATATGGGATTGGTGGATGTGGCACGGCAGGAATTTGTAGTGAAATCGCAAACCTAAACTCAGAGATCAACAATCAGGAGTCAGAAGTCAGAATGATTCAAAAACCCAAAGTGACCGTCGTTGGCAGTTTCAACACCGATTTGGTGGTGCGGACGCCGCGCATGCCCGTAAAAGGCGAAACCATCCTGGGCGGGCCATACCTCACCGGTCCTGGTGGCAAGGGCGCTAATCAAGCTGTAGCAGCGGCGCGACTTGGCGCGCAAGTCGCCATGGTCGCCCGGCTGGGCAAGGATGATTTCGGCGACCGTGCTGAGGAAAACCTGCGTCGCGAGGGTATTCAAACCGACACCGTATTACGCACCGAGAAGACACACACGGGAGTTGCCGTCATCCTTGTGGATGAAGCGGGCGACAATATGATTGTGGTCGCACCGGGCGCTAACGAGGCCCTTAGCCCTGCCGATGTGGACGCCGCCCGTGAAGCCATCGCGCAAGCCGACATCCTTCTGTTGGACCTGGAAGTGCCCATGGAGAGCGTAGAACACGCGGCAGCCCTGGCACAGGAGCTTAACATCCAGGTGATTTTGAACCCGGCGCCGGGACAACCGCTCAGCGCGGAGCTGTTGCGCCGCATAGATGTGCTCACCCCCAACGAGACCGAAGCGCAAATCATCACTGGCTTACCCGTGAGCAATCTTGAGGAGGCGCACACTGCCGGCAGTTATCTCCTGGCGCAAGGCGTAGGGGCTGTGGTCATTACCCTGGGCGCGCTCGGCGCCCTGAGCATCACACCTCAAGGCGCACAGCACATTCCCGGTTGGCAAGTCCAGGTGGTTGATACCACCGGGGCAGGGGACGCTTTTAACGGGGCGCTGGCAGTCGCTCTGGCAGAAGAGTGCCCCTTGCCGCAGGCGGTCACCTTCGCTAACGCCGCAGCAGCGTTGCAAGTCACCAGGATGGGAACCGCACCGGCGATGCCCTTACGCACCGAGGTCGAAACCCTCTTGCAGGCAAGGCCTGTCCATCACGCGCTGGAGGTCATGCAAGATGAAAAACTGATCTTCTACAGCGATGGCAAATGGCTCCACCCCCTGTTGGACCTGGAGCACTTTCTGGCAGAACGCTCCGCAGCATGCATGCCGTATGACCCTGGAAGCCTGACACTACGCGACAAAATCATCGGGCGGGCGGCGGCGCTGTTGATTGTGCGGCTTGGACTACGTCGTGTGCACGCCGGCATACTCAGCGAGCTGGGCGCCGAAGTACTACAGCACTATGAGGTCAACTTTGACTACGAGCATCTGGTTCCCCGGATTGCCTGCCAAACGGAGGTCCTGTTGGATGGCGAATTCGACCCCGACAAGGCGCACGCGCTCATTCTGGAACGTGCCAGACGCTAGCGTTGGGTACAACGCTAAGCGGTTTGCCGCCGCGGTTTACTGCTGCGGTTTGCCGCAAAGAAAGCCATGCTAATGCCACACCCCTCGACTCAGAAAGACGCGCGGGTACCCGCAAAACTACACGCTGGCATACACTACACCGGGCGAGTGATTCTGGCGCTGGGATTGAGCGTGCTAGGGGGAAGTTGCCTCGTACTGCTCGCGGGTGAAAATCCCCTGGAAGTCTACGGGCGCTTGCTGAGCGCATCTTTTGCCAGCACACACGGACTGATGATCACCATTCAGCGCGCCACGCCGCTGATTTTTACCGCCCTGGCGGCGACGCTTGCCTTTCAAGGTGGCGCAATCAACATGGGGCTGGCAGGACAGTTTACCGCCGGCGCTTCCATTGCCGGACTTGCAGCCAGCGCCCTGCCTCCACTGCCCAAAGTCTTGCATCTGACGGCGATTCTATCTCTGTGCATGTTAGGAGGGGCAACCGCAGCTTTCATTCCGGCGTTTTTCAAATGGGCTTCAGGAGTGCACGAAGTCATCACCGGCATGATTGCCAACCTGTTGATTCCCCATCTGCTGAGCCTGCTGCGGGGAGCTCTGGGGGCATTGGGTTGGTTACATCGCATGGCAGAGGCGCAGGGGCTACCAGGGGCAACAGAGTTGCCCCCTTCTGCCCAACTGCTGCAATTCCAGGAGCTCACGGGTGGAGCGATAGGCGAAGGCACCCGCGCCAACACCGGTATCTTCCTGGCACTGGCGCTGATGGTCGTGCTCACCCTCTGGCTCAAACGCAGTCGCCTCGGCTACGAAATCCGCATTACACGCGCCAACGCGACCTTTGCCCAGTTCAGCGGCATTCATGCCGGGCGCATGTTCTTCATCAGCATGATGCTCAGCGGCGCGATTGCGGGAGCTGGAGGCGCCGTAGAAGCCCTGGGCGTCTGGCGCAGTGGCAGTACCGGAGGGCTGGCAGTAAGCGATCGCGGGCTGGTGCTCGCGCTCATCGGTGGGCAAACCTTCTGGGGGGCGACCTTGGCGGCGCTATTCTACGGCGGATTGGAATCTGGTGCGATGCACGCCTCCTGGTTCACCGCCATCTCGCGCCCACTACTCGATATTCTGGTGGAACTGCTGGTGTTGTTCGCCGCGCTGCCCGGCATGCGTGCCTTCTTTGGCGATGGTGCTCAAGACCCTGAGCGCCTGGGCAGTCGGTTTGTGGGAAGAGGAACGTGGAAATAGCCGAGAATCTGGGAACGGATTGCGAACCAGGCGCAACGCGCCAGGCACTGTGCGCCAGGCGCTGTGCGCCCGTGGATAACGGGTAAGTGATGATAACACAGAACAAGGAGCGCTCTATGGAAAATACCCTGTTGATCGAGAACGCAACGCTGGTAACCATGAATGCAAAGCGCGAGGTGCTGACCGGCGCAAGCCTGGCGGTGACAGGCGAGCGCATCGCCGCGATAGGCACACCAACCGACCTGCGCGCGCAATTTCCGAATGCGGAGAGCCTCGACGGGCGAGGCAAAGTCGTCCTGCCGGGCCTCATCAATGCGCACACGCACATCGCCATGAGCCTGCAAAAGGGCATCACGCTGGCGGTCCCCGAAGGAATCTACCGGGTGATGTGGCCCGTAGAACGCGCCCTCACCCCAGAGGATATTGTGGTAGGAGCACTTATCGGCGGCGCGGAAGCTCTGTTAGGGGGAACAACCTGCATCGTAGACCATTACTTCCAGATGGAAGGCATCACGCAGGCAGTCATCACGCTGGGCTTGCGGGGGGTGCTGGGGCACACCATCATGAGCCGGCTTGGACCCTTCACCGGAGAACAGGAGTTGGAAGAGGGCATTGACTTTGTCCGGCGTTGGAAAGGGCGCCATCCCCTCATCACACCCTGGCTTGCGCCCCACGCAACGGATACCGTGAACCGGGAATGGCTGTTGCGATTGCGCGATAGTGCTTCCGCCGAAGGTGTGGGGCTGCACCTGCACATAGCGCAGAGCCATCGAGAGCTCAACACCATTCAGCAGCACTTCGGCACCGGCTGTGTCACCTACCTGCACGACATCGGATTCCTGGGACCCGACGTGCTCGCCGCGCACTGCATCTACATTGACGACGCGGAGCTGGAGCTGTTAGCGACATCCGGCGCACATCCCATCTACTGCCCCATGGGACACGCGCTGCATGGCAAAGTGCAGCGCGCCTGGGAGCTCCTGCAACGCGGCGCAGGCGTGCTCATCGGCACCGACTGCGTCACAAGCAACAACGAGATGGCGCTGGTCAGCGAGTTGCGCGTCGCAGGCGTAAGTCAGAAGCAGCTCACAGGCGACCCGCAAGCGCTCCCCGCCGCCAAAATTCTGGAGATGGTCACCGTAGATGCGGCTGCCGCTATCGGCATGGGCGACCAGCTCGGCGCGCTGATTCCGGGGTATCTGGCAGACCTCATCATGCTGGAAATGAGTAAGCTGCACGCCGCACCCACCTATTCGCTACTGGATAACATCGTCTATACATGCAATGGGCGCGATGTGGACACCGTTATGGTCAACGGGCGTATTGTGGTGCAAAACAGGCGCCTCCTGACCGCTGACGAAGCCGAACTGGCAGCCGAGGCGCAGGAACGCGGGCACGCACTCATCCGCCGCGCGGTGGAAAAGGAAAGCGACCTGGCATGGTTGTGGAAATAGGGGCAAAGGGTCACCAGCCAGCAAAGGAGAAAAGCATGAGTGAGAAATTCGCCCAGCATGAATGCCGCTTCACCGATCCCGGACCGGGAGCGCTTTCGCCCAGGGAACGGGTGCGGATGGCGTTGGCGCACCAGCCGCCCGACCGTGTGCCTCTGGACCTGTGGGCGGTGCCGGAAGTGCAAACGCGGTTGGGAGCGTATTTCGGCGGCATTTCCTGGATGGAGGTGCTACGCCGCGTGCGCGCTGACATCCGCTGGGTAGCGCCGAACTACGTGGGACCGGAGCGTACCCTGCCTGGCGGTATAACCGTTGACCATTACGGCATGTGGCGCAAAAAAGTGCGCCACGACTTCGGCGTCTACCACGAGTATGCCGGTTATCCGCTGGCAGATGCACGCACGGCAGACGATGTACACGCGTGGGACTGGTCTCGCACCGAATATTGGGATATGGACAGCATCCGCGCGCAACTCGACACCCTCGAAGCTGAGGATGACTACTTCATCTGCTACGACCTGGGCGGCATTTTCGAGCGCTCGTGGGGGTTGCTGGGGATGGAGCGTTTCCTGGTAGATCTGGCAGAGAATCCCGAAGTGCCGTGCGCCATCATGGATCGCGTAACAGACCTGTACATCGCCAATGTTACGCGCTTTCTGCAAGCCGCCGAAGGCCGCGTGGATATGGTTTACACGTGGGATGATGTAGCGCACCAGCAGGGCTTGCTGATGTCGCCGCGCATGTGGCGTACACACATCATGCCACGACACCAACGCCTCAACGCCGCCATCCGGCAGGCTGCCCCACCCCATGTCAAATTGATGTATCACTCCTGCGGCGCCATCTATCCGTTGATTCCCGACCTGATTCGCGATCTGGGCATTGATGTGCTCAATCCGCTACAACCCCAGGCTAAGGGGATGGAACCGCAACGTCTCAAGGATGAATTTGGCCAACAGGTGGCTTTCCACGGCGGGGTGGATTTGCAGGAGCTGCTGCCGCACGGGACGCCACAGCAA
Source organism: Anaerolineae bacterium (assembly GCA_016931315.1). Taxonomy (GTDB): domain Bacteria; phylum Chloroflexota; class Anaerolineae; order B4-G1; family SLSP01; genus JAAZNO01. The sequence continues at coordinate 1,021 of JAFGFB010000235.1, read as the reverse complement.
GTGACAACCGAGGTACGCCGCCTGTGCAATGTTCTGGGGCGCGGCGGGGGCTATGTCCTTTCAGCAGCGCACTACGTGCAGAACGATGTGCCCACGGAGAACATCCTGGCGCTGGTAAGCGCCAGCCGGGTTGTGGAAGGATAACCAGGGAGGAAAACATGCCCGATCATTACGCAGAGGTCTACCAGAGCCATGCCGACCGCTACGAGCAGCTCGTCTCGCGGGAGGATTACGAGGGGAATATCGTCGCGGCGCTGCGCCGCATTACGCCACTGGAAGGACGCGATATCATTGACTCCGGTGCGGGGACTGGGCGGCTTGCCTGCCTGGTAGCGCCGTTCGCGCGCTCCCTGCGCGTCTACGATAGCTCTGCACACATGCTCGATTTCGCCGCCGCCCGGTTGCGCGCCTCAGGGCTGACGCACTGGCACACCGCAGTGGCCGACCACCGGCAGTTACCCGCCGAGAATCAATCCGCCGACATCGTGCTTGCCGGATGGAGCGTGGTCTACACGGTGGTATGGGAGGAGGATTGGCGCGCGGAACTCGGTAGAGCGCTGACAGAATTAACGCGCGTGCTGCGTCTCGGCGGCAAGCTCATCATTCTGGAGACGCTCGGCACGGGTTTTGTGAAACCACATCCACCCGAGGGTATGCTGCCATATTTCGCCTATCTGGAGAACGAAGCCGGTTTCACGCGCAGCTGCATCCGCACGGATTACCGCTTTGCCTCGGTGGAGGAAGCGCGTGAGTTGACGAGCTTCTTCTTCGAGGATGACATGACCGACCGCCTGATCAACCTCGACCCGCCCATTCTGCCGGAGTGCACCGGCATCTGGGAGAGAAGCGTCTGACGCAGAACCGCACCTCCAGAGACCCTTTGGAGGTGCGGTGTCTTGTAAGGCGTCAAAATGGCGTGAAAAGCGCCCAAAGAGGGCATTCGTAGCAGTTCGGCGGGCTTCTGCGCCCCTTGTAGAGCCCGCTGTGCGATATGGTTGCTTCGTCAACCCCGGACCGAATG
>JAFGFB010000234.1 GCA_016931315.1 Anaerolineae bacterium | reverse complement strand
TCTCATAGGGTTCCTTTCTCTAGTCAGGAGTTGGTCCCTATGATAACCCCATTTCTCTTACAGGGTTAGTTTTGCGGTACTGCCAAATATGACCTGAGCTTTGGGAAGACGGCGCAAAGGGAGCACATTTTATGACGGCAGATACCACTTATCAGACGCCAGAAACTATCGCACCGGCACCACGACAAACATTGTTATGGTTGGGTGTCTTCCTGTTGCTACTAGCATTGGGTGCAGCACTATTCTTCTGCGCCTGGGTCTTCAACCAACGGATGCAGGGGTTTTACCGCAATCGTGTTTATCCCCATGTGTCCAGCTTGAATCTGGATTTGGGCGGCTTGTCCCGCGAGGAAGCGCGCCAAGCGCTCGTTGCGGCAGCCAGTCGCACCGATACGGGGGCGTTGATCTTGCACGATGGTGCGCCTGCAGGCGGGCCACCAGGCGCACGGGAATGGAGCCTACCCTGGGCCGAGGCGGGTTTCACGCTCGATGTGGAGCGCACCTTGGAGGACGTATGGGCGGCAGGGCGCGCAAAGGAGACTCCCCTAAAAGAGCAATTGCGCCTGTGGTTCCATCCGCAGGCATGGGAAGTTGCACCGCGCTTCACACTGGACCTGGCTCAAACGCGTATAGCCCTGGAGCAGGTTGCCGCCGAAGTCTCCGTCCCTCCGGTTGAGCCACGCCTGGGCCTGGAAAACGGCGCCATCATTGTGATTCCCGGGACACCGGGGCGCGTACTCGATACCACAGCCTTGCTGGGGCAGATTCAAACGCAGTCCAGTTCCGCCGCCGGTGAAATGCGCCTCGAGCTGCTCTACCGCGATGTTTTTCCCGTCGAGCCTGATACCACTGAGGTGCAGGCGCAGGCGGAAGCCCTTCTCAGCCGCCAGGTCACGCTTTCGGCTTTCGACGTGCTCACAGAGCAGACACTCAATTGGACCCTGGGGCGCGAGGATTTCGTCACGTGGCTGCGCCTGGTAGCGCGCGAAGATGGGGCGGCAGCCGTCGAAGCCAACCCCGAAGCCGTGCCCGAAACCCTCAAGGCGCTGGCAGCGCAGCTGGGTGATGGGCGGGGATTCCGCATCGAAGAGGCGGCAACGCAGGTGTGGGACGCCTATACCGGAGGTGGGGGGCACGTCACCGCCTATCTCACGCACCCAGAGCGTCTCTACACCGTGCAATCCGGTGACACCGTCGGGCGCATCGCGGCCAACCTGGGCATGCCGCCGGGGCTAATCATGGAAGCCAATCGCGGCGTAGACCTGGATCGTCTGTGGGTTGGACAACAACTCACCATCCCCTCACAAGACGTGCTCACGCCCTATCTCCCTGTACCGGGCAAAAAGATTGTCGTGAGCATTCCGGAGCAACGGGTGCGCGTTTACGAAAACGGCGGTCTGCTGTGGGATTGGACCACGTCCACAGGCATCAAGGATTCCCCCACAGCAACGGGCATTTTCCAGATCATTAGCAAAGAGGAAAATGCCTATGCTTCCCAATGGGATCTATGGATGCCGTATTTCATGGGGGTGTATGTGGCGGGCGGCAATGTCGTCAATGGCTTTCATGAACTGCCCATCCTGCAAGGCGGGCAACGCCTGTGGGCGGGCAATCTCGGCAGCCCCGCCTCTTTTGGTTGCATTATCCTGGGCATTCCCGAGGCGGAGACGCTCTACAACTGGGCTGAGATTGGCGTAATCGTCGTCATTCAATGAGGGCATCAGCGTTTGCGCGCCCGGCACACCAGAAACCGGCTGAAGCCTCGCGCAGCCCTACAGCCGTCGCTGCCAGAGCTCAATCTGTGTTTGGAATCCCAACTGGAAATGCTGACGGGCTTCCGGTATATCTTCCTTTGCGAGCAGCACATCTACAGCGTGATAGCCCTGTGCCCCTGCCAGCGCCTGTAAAGCGCGCAGCGCCGGCGCCAGCGATGCCTCTGGCGTTACCCACACATAAGCATCCGCCTGAGTGGGGTCGGTAAGCTGTTGGCATAGCCCCAGGACCGCGGGACCGCTTTCCAGATTGCCCTGCCACACAGAGCGGCGCAAGTCGCTCCAACCAGGCAGTTCCAGCGAGGGCCAGAGAACCTCCCAGCCCTGAGGGCCGCACTGATAGCGCCCAATACGCAAAGCCATCTCAGGTCCGGGTGTGTGTTCCGAGGATGTGACCGGCATCAACGCGGGCGCAGGCTGGGATGTGGTAGTCTCCAGCTGCAGCTCGTGCTGCATGCGCCAGAGCTCAAAACCATGCCGGGCATAGAAACCGCGGGCAGCATCATCAGGTTGTGTGGTCAAAGCCGATAGCCCGCGCTCCCGCGCCAGGTTCACCCCGGCTTCAAGCAGCGCTTGCCCCACTCCACGCCCCTGCCAGGTGGCATGGACGTACAAAATCGAGAGGTGCAAAACTGCATATAGCCCGGGTTCGTGGGTAAAGTAAACCTCCGCCTCCCCAATGACCTCGCCCGCCCAGGTCGCCACCATCACGCTTTGACCGGCTTGCAGCAGCGACGCCACATGCACCGCTGCCATCTCAACGCTCATCCAGGCACCCCCGTTGCGCCAGCGCCCGAAGAGGTCCAGCTGCGCGTAGGGTACAGCCATGCGCGTTGCGGGGTCACGCCAGACGGTTACCGTACTGCAGTGAACAGCGGTAATACCGGGGACGTCAGCGAGTGTTGCCGGTCGAATTTGAAGAGCAGCCATGAGCGCTATTGCGTAAAATCACCGATGGGTTTTTCGCAACGCCGGGCAAAGTCAGCGCTGCGAAAAACCCATCACTAAACCACACATAAGCCTATGCAGGTTTCAGACCTTCAGTCCTCAACATCCCCTTCGAGCTCAATAATCTCACGAATTGAGGGGACATAATATTTTTCGGTGTATTCCTTGATCATTCGCCGGGTAGAGAACATCGGCCCCACGGTTCGGATAGCGTCCTTCATCATGGCCACCCAACCCTGTGGGACATTGTCGTTATTGCGCTGGTAATAGAGCGGCACCACCTCATCTTCCAACACCCGATACAACGCCTCAGCGTCCGCCTTATCCTGCTCCCATTCGGGGGCGCCGTCAGGCAGGTCACTCTGAATCGCCCATCCGTTACGCCCATTGTAGGCTTCAGCCCACCAGCCATCAAGGATGCTCAGGTTCGGAATGCCGTTGAACGCCGCCTTCATGCCGCTGGTGCCACTGGCTTCCATGGGTTTGCGGGGTGTATTCATCCATACGTCCACACCTTGCACCAGGTAACGGGCGATGTGCATATCGTAATCTTCTACAAAGGCGATACGCCCCCCCATTTCAGCGTTGCGCGCCCACTGATGGAGTTCCTGCAGCAGGCGCTTGCCAGGATCATCCGCCGGGTGCGCCTTACCGGCAAAGACAAACTGCACCGGGCGATAGCGATGGTGAATCAACGCCTTAAGTCGCTCAAGATCATGGAAAATCAACCCGGCGCGCTTGTAGGTGGCAAAGCGCCGCGCGAAGCCAATCACCAAGGCCTCAGGGTCTAACAGGATGCCCGAAGCTAACAAGTGTTCAGCTGAGGCCTGCTGTTGCATCCGAGATTGGCGCGCGCGTTCACGCATGGCAGAGAAAAGCTTTGCCTTGAGATAAACGTGCGCATCCCACAGCACCTGGTCGGGCACATCCTCAATACGCTCCCACAACACCGATTCATCCTGCCGTGAGAGCCAATCGGGGCTGATATACTGCCGGTAAATGCGGTGCATTGCCTCGCCCGTCCAGGAAGCGAGGTGAACGCCGTTGGTCACATGCCCGATGGGGATAGCATTAGCCGCTTTATCGGGCCAAAGTGACTGCCACATACGGCGGGAAACCTCACCATGCAACGCACTCACACCGTTGATGCGGCCCGACATGCGCATCGCCAACGCCGTCATATTAAAGTTGACGCCATAACCATTATCATAGCTGCCCAGAGCCATGAATTCATCACGACTGATGCCCAGCTGGGGCCAATAATTGTGGAAGTAGCGCTCCACCTGAGAGAAGCTAAACGTATCATGCCCGGCAGGAACAGGCGTGTGCGTAGTGAACACCGTGCCGGCACGGATATGCTCAATCGCCTCAGCCCAGGGCATACCCCGAGATACATATTCCTTCAAGCGCTCCAGAACCATAAAGGCAGAATGTCCCTCGTTAAGATGCCACACCGCGGGCTTTAGGCCCAACATGCGAATAATCTTGACCCCACCGATGCCCAACAGGATTTCCTGCTGTAAGCGCATCTCGCGGTCACCGCCATAGAGGCGAGCGGTCAATTCACGATCCCACGGGGCGTTCTCTTCCACATTGGCATCCATGAGATAGAGGCGCGCACGTCCTACCAGCGCCTCCCACACCCGCAGCGCTACTTCACGGTCGCCAACTGTAACACTCACACGCGAGCAGGCCCCATCTTCACACAATATGGGCAACAACGCCACTTCTTCCTGCCGTAAATCGGGATAAATAGATTCCTGCCAACCACTGGGGTCAAGCCGCTGCGAAAAGTATCCCTGTTCATACAAGAAACCTACGCCAATGAAAGGCAACCCCAAATCACTGGCCTCTTTATTATGATCTCCAGAAAGAATGCCCAGACCACCAGAATAAATCGGCATTGAGGTGTGCACGCCAAACTCAGCCGAGAGGTAGGCAATCTTCTCGCCTTCCAGTTCTGGATAGGTCTGAGCGAACCAGTGATGCCCATTTCCCAAATCCCGGTCCATCTCCATCATTACTGCATCATATTGGCGTAAAAACGCAGGGTCTTTGGCCAATGCTGCGAGGTTCTCAGCGGAAGTCTCGATGAGCATTTTCACGGGATTGTGACGCGTGGTCGCCCAGAGCGTGCGATCCATGCGCTTAAACAGATCGCGCGCGTTGCGGTTCCAGGACCACCACAAATTGTACGCCAGATGTTCCAGGCGTATGATGCGGCGGGGCAATCTCGCATGAATGATAGGGTTATATTCAACATCCATAATCAAAACTCCTTGTGTATAAGGCTTTCAGGGCAGACTGGTTCAAGGCTTGATCAGCAAAACCAGCAAGAACACGCTCAAAGTCAATATAGAAAACTCCAAAACCACATGTCGTGTCAACTTTCCAAGCAGATATTGGTAACAGACGCCGACACTCAAATACAGGCCCAGGGTCAACAAAATTGCGCCCATCCAGGGGCTAATGGGCCAAAAAGCCAGTACCCATGCCAGTTCTGCAGATTGTACGGCGATAACGCCGCTGAACATAGCCACGGAGCGCCACTTCATAGCGCCGGCACTGAGAAGTTCCAATGCCCATAATCCGCTCAGAATCAATATCACCGGACCGGTAACGAGCGCCCGCTCCCGGGCATTCAAACTCAGACCGAACAGCGTAAAGCTCAGCAAATAGGCGGCGATGTTAAGGAGCGTGCGTGCGCCAGCAAAACCCGAACTGCGCGGGGAAAGGCTGCGATAAGCCAGGTGCATCAGCACCCCAATGAGAATGCCAGACCCCAACAGACTGCCCAGCCATAGCGGCCAGGAGTTTGCCTGGATCAAGATCAACGCGCACAACAACGCACCAAGTGTGGGGGTAATCAAGTAGAGAACAAGGGAACGCTCACGCGTGTCAATCTCGGGATGAACCTGAAGCAGGGAGAAAGTGCCAGAAGCCACCAACCCCATCATCAAGAGCACCTGGACCCAGTCGCCGGTGAGAGATAAGCCCAGAGGGGAGCCCAGAATCTCCCGCATACTCCAGGAGAAGGTTGGAAGCTCCACAAACCGCAGCAACGTCACGCCGGTTAAGGTGACAGCGAGCACAATGCTCAGGCGGTCACGTTCACGGGCAGCGCCATCCTTATATGCTTGTACAGCCATGAAGTGTATTCTAAACGAGGGTTTAAGGTTGTCAACCTCAAACCCTCGGGTAACTGTTCAGCGTTCTCCCGTTTGCCACGACAAAGAGCGGCTAAAGCCGCAAATTTAGAGAGTGTTTTTCGCTGCCGCGCACAGCGCGGCAGCGAAAAACACTCCTGTCTCATGACTTAGCGCGCGTTCTTGGTTAGCACGTCGAGGAACTGATAATTGGTGCGGGTCTTGCGCATCTGCTGCAACAATGCCTCGGTCGCAGTGGTGATATCATAGCCAGCTCCACCGGGTGGCGGCGCCATCATTTGAGCGACCATGCGCCGGAGCAACCAGACTTTGCGCAACGTCTCCGCATCCAACAGCAACTCCTCCCGCCGGGTCCCCGAACGGGCGACATCCAATGCGGGGAAGATACGCCGCTCTTGCAGCTTGCGGCTCAAGTGCAGCTCCATATTGCCGGTACCCTTGAATTCCTCATAGATCAAATCGTCCATGCGGCTACCCGTATCTACCAGACAGGTTGCAAGGATGGTGAGGCTGCCCCCTTCCTCAATGTTGCGCGCCGCGCCAAAGAACTGTTTGGGCGGATAAAGCGCTGCCGGGTCCAAACCACCTGAAAGGGTGCGCCCGCTAGGCTGTACCACCAGATTGTAGGCACGGGTCAGCCGGGTAATGCTATCCAGAAGAATGATCACATCCCGCCCCATCTCTACCAGACGCTTGGCGCGTTCCAACGCCATCTCCGCCACCTTGGTTTGATGCGTCACGGTTTCATCGAAGGTCGAACTGATCACCTCGGCTTCCACAGAGCGATCCATATCGGTCACTTCCTCTGGGCGTTCGCCGATGAGCACTACCATCAAATGCGCTTCAGGGTGATTGGCAGAGATGCCGTTGGCAATCTGTTTGAGCACTGAGGTCTTGCCCGCCTTAGGCGGTGACACAATCAAGCCACGCTGCCCCAAGCCAATCGGTGCTATCAGGTCCAGAAGCCGTTGCGTATAATTTGTCGGCTCAGAAATAAGGTTGAAGCGTTCATCAGGGAAGATCGGGGTGCGCTGTTTGAAGTGTGGGCGGCGTTTGGCAATCTCAGGGTCCATACCGTTAACAGCCTCGACGCGCAACAGGCTGCGATATTTCTCGGTATCTTTGGGCGGTCGCACCTGTCCCGAAACCATGTCGCCTGTGCGCAACCCAAAGCGACGAATCTGGCTTTGTGAGACATAGGCATCATCGGCACCGGGAAGATAGCGTGAAGAGCGCAGGAAACCAATGCCCTCATTGGTGATCTCTAGAATTCCACCACCAAAGGCAAAGCCCTCACGCTCCGCTTTCACTTTGAGCAACAACAGAATCAGGTCATCCTTCTTCAAGCGGCTGTAACCGGAGACATTGTAGTTGCGCGCCAAATCGCGCAATTCCGGCAGGCGCATGTTATCTAGCGCGCGCATATCCAGGCGACGCAGCACATCTGAGGCAACCTCTTCTTCGAGAGACGTCTCGGCAGGCAACGGCATAACGACGCCCGCCTCAGGCCCCCCCGACGGCTCTTCTTCACCCGCAAAAGGCAGGTCTTCAACGGCTTCGGTTGCGCTCTCAGGGGACGCAGCCGAATGCAGCTCTTCCGTCTGAGCTATTTCTGGCTCACCCGGAATCTCCGTAACTACGGACTCCTCACCCTCCAATTCAGCCACTTGTGGTTCCATTTCCGTCAGGTCAATAGGAGCCACCGGTAGCGGTTCATCAGAGTGAACTTCAAAAGCCGGCTCAGAGTAGAGCTCAGTAGTATCACCATTATCTTCATCCGGCAGAGCAGCGGCTTCCGATATTGGTTCTGCCGGATGTTCATACTGCTCCTCAGGATAAAAAGGCTGCGCATCATAATCGGTTAACTCATTGTCGTGTTCTGAGTTCACGTTTGATCCTCCTTTGGAAATCAAAACATGCTATGTGTGGCACAGAGATGTCAAGGGAATTCAATTTTTGGCCAGTTCAGGGCTGCGAAAATCGCCCCACATTAAAATCTATCACCAGTGTTTGGGTGAATTTTTCCCACGAGTATCGGTAATAACTTGTTTCTGGGGCGCCATGCCCCCACATCAAGCAATACCTCAAAGCAATAATTTCAATAATGCCCAGGTTAAAACACCTGTCCAGAGAAGCGAGTCAATCCGGTCAAAAGCCCCCCCATGTCCAGGGATCAGATTGCCCGAATCTTTCACGCCCACCTCACGTTTGATGACGGAAACAAAGAAATCGCCCAGGGGAGCAATAGCTGCCAGAATCCCGCCAACAACCATACCGCGCCACCAATTCAGGGTCAATGCCGTTGCGGCAAGGCGGGGCCAGAGCAGCCCTAAAAGCGCACCCGTCAATACTCCGCTCACGACCCCCGCCACATAGCCCTCCCAACTCTTCCCAGGGCTGACTGCAGGGATCATCTTGTGCCGTCCGTAGCGCCGTCCCACAAAATAGGCCATCGAATCGGCAAGCCACACCGCGGGAATCGCCGTCAACACCCACCATAAGCCATCAACGCCCAGGCGCAGCTTCAAAAGATAGGCGCCACCCATTCCCAGATATAATCCCCCAGCAAGAGATAATGCCCAGCTTGCCGTAGGGTCTACCTTACTGCGCCGTAAAACCTGCCAGCCTGAGATCAGCAACGTTAACAATGCCAGCCCCAGCATCAAAGCTTCACCCAACGCCCAGCGCGCATCGGCCAACCAGATCAGGGTTATCAGCCAGGTCCATACTGGCGAAACCTCATAACCCTTCCGGCATACCAGTTGCGTGTATTCCATGCCCGCCAGAAGCACGGCAACAGTAATCAGCAATGTAAAAGGCCAGCCTCCCAAAATAATCGCAATAATTGCCACTGGAAGTAGTACAGCCGCGCTGATGATTCGAGTTTTCATAGAGTGATCTTCCGATAATCTGTTGTTGGGATTGGGATAAATCAAATGCTGTTCAAGCTGGATGAGGCGCACCAGGCACAAACCTGGGACCATCGGTAAATGCCAATGCGCAAGAGCACTGGCACGCCCTTATAGGCACCACCGCCAGCAGATAGATGATTTCAAGCCTCGTTCAAAGCGCCATAACGCCGTTCGCGTTGGGAAAAACTCTGGAGGGCTTTATACAACTCGTCCCTGTCAAAATCGGGCCAATATACCGAAGGGATGTAATACTCCGCGTAAGCACCCTGCCAGATCAAGAAATTGCTCACCCGCAATTCTCCGCTGGTGCGGATAATGAGGTCCGGATCTGGAAGTCCTGCCGTGAAAAGGTGATTGCTAATGACATCCTCAGTGATGGACTCTGGCGGCAATCCCTCGCGAACAATCGCTCGCACCGCCTCTACAATCTCCATCCTGCCGCCATAGTTAAAGGCAATATTGGCAATCAGACGGTCATTGTTGCGAGTCAACGCAATGGCGTCCTGAACACGTCGTTGGAGTTCATCGGATAGCAGTGAAAGATCACCAATATGCCTTAATTGTACCCCATTTTTGTGTAATTCGCCAATCTCTTTCGCGAGAGCTTCACTCAACAAACGCAGTAAACCCCGCACTTCCGATTCAGGGCGCTTCCAGTTTTCAGTGGAGAAGGCATATAACGTAATGATGGGAATACCAAACTCTACCGCAGCTCTCAAAACCCGACGCAGGTTTTCAACCCCCGCCCGGTGCCCAGCCAGCCGTGGCAAACCGCGTGACTTCGCCCAACGTCCGTTGCCATCCATGATAATGCCAACGTGCGCAGGCAAGTGAGGGAGGGGCGGATACTCTTGCGGTTCTTCGTGATTGTTCATATTGCCTCCGTTTTGCATGGGGAGCGAAGAGGATTGGACCCTGATATATTAACGGGTGCTAGTGATACGCTGAAATCTACAGAAACCATATTCAACTATCAGTATACCAGAAACTTCAAGAAAAGATAGACATGGGGGTATAGGACAAATTATTGGGAGTTCAAAGATCAACTTGGGGAGACACCTGCGGATAGACACTTTGGCACGCCGAAGAGATGCAG
>JAFGFB010000233.1 GCA_016931315.1 Anaerolineae bacterium | reverse complement strand
GGCTGCGGGCAATTTCCCGCTGGTTGCCTTTCCATTTCATCACCTATGCGCCGGCGCGCGCCTTTATCGCCTTTGCACCCGGCGAAGTGGCGCAACTGGCGCTAGGACAGGTGCTCTACTTTGTTGTCTTTGGAATGTTGGTTGCCCTGGTTTGGCGCGCCGCGCAGCGCCGCCTGGTGGTGCATGGAGGGTAGATGAGAACCCTGGGGCTTATATGGCGTTACCTGCGTCACAACCTCATGTCGGCGATGGCTTATAGGGGAGCGTTTGTCTTACAGGTCTTTGGCATGTTGCTCAATGATCTAATGTTGCTGGTTTTCTGGACATTGCTCTTTCAGCGCTTCCCGCTCCTCAATGGCTGGAATTTGACCGGTGTTGTGACGATTTATGCGGTATCGGCATCGGGCTATGGATTGGTGGTCACGCTTTTCGGCAATTTGACGCGCATCGCCCAGGTTATTACTTCCGGTGATTTGGATTACTACCTGGCGTTGCCCGCCAACCCGCTATGGCATGTGCTTGCCTCAAGGATGAATCTTTCGGGCTGGGGAGATTTGCTTTTTGGAGTCTTGCTCTATGTCATTGTCGTGCCCGGTGGATGGCGGACGTTACCGTTGTTTGTGCTGCTGGTTGTATTGATTGCCCTTATCTTCTGTGCCGTAGGCGTGTTAGCAGGGTCGCTTGCCTTCTGGTTAGGGCAGGCGCAGGACCTGGCGGCGCAGTGGTTCAACGCTACCCTTTCGTTCAGCCTCTACCCGGTGGACTTCTTCCCCGGTGCGGTGAGGGTGCTTCTCTATACGCTGTTGCCGGCGGCGTTGATTGGCTCGGTACCGGCGCGAATGTTGCTGCAATTCCGCTGGCAGAATCTGGGGCTGATGCTGGTCTTCGCCCTGAGTGCGATGACACTGGCGCAGTGGGTCTTCTTTCGAGGATTGCGGCGCTACGAATCGGGCAATATGATCGTCACGCGGGGGTGAAGCGCTCTTGCGGTTACTGTGATTGGCTGTCCGCACATAGCGCCGCGAGCCTGCACTATGCAGGCTCGCGGTATTCGATTTAAGGGATAGTTGAATTTATTGATTCATTTGTGCAGCCTCACCTCCTTTAAGGCCGCTGACTGCCGGGGCGAGGCATCCCGCCTCCGGGACCTCCCATGGAGCCACCCCCTGCGCCAGCGCCTGTCACGATGCTGGAGATGGTGAGGCTGCTTGCCTGGGTCCCCCCGCTATAGTTCCCACCGGAGTATAAGCCATCGGTGGAAACGCCGGTGGCTTGCCCCCCGACGAGGACATTGTAGGTGAGCCCATTTTGCAGTGCCGGAGAAGAGAAGGCGACGGATTGAAAGTTCTTTGTCGGTGCAAAGGTCAGGATCTCGCTCCCGTCAGTGCTTTCGATGTGGATAAGTGTGCCTGCAGCCAACATGGAAGGGAAGTTCACGAGCACGGAGTACTGCGTTGAGGTGGCGCTTGGCGCCTGCGCCATGCCCGCACTGCCTACAGCGATCAGGGCGCCGCCTGTAATTGTGAAGCTGCCCAGATAGTCCAGCGCTCCATTCATGTTCTCAGTTGGGCCATTGACGATAACCATTCCCCCAGTCATGTCAATCGTCCCATTGGCATCCAGCCCATCCCCCGCTGCATCCACGTAAACATAGCCGCCGTTGATGCTAAGCCGATAATCGCCGGTCGCCGCGAACATATTCTGCCCGGGACGTCCACCGAGAGCTGAACCATCAGCGCCGCCGGCGGTGTTGATGCCGTCATCACTCGCAGTGATATGGATGGCGCCATCATTGAGTGTGATAACAGCGCTCTCAATGCCCTCATAAGATTGGGTGATGTTCAACGTCCCCCCGTTGATTTCCAGCGTAGCGTCAGCGTGAATCCCATCGTCTCCGGAAGCAACTTGCACATCGCCGCCGTCGAGGGTAAAGCTGCTGTTGGAATGAAGAGCGTCATCGGAGGAGTTGATGCGGATGCCCCCACCCGTGATGGTTACAGCTGCCGCAGCCTTGATACCCTTGGCGCTGGCTGCACTGCTCGCCGTTGTGGTTTGATTGCGCGTACCCCAGTTACCCCAGCCCGCATGCATGCTGCTGTTGGCGCTACCTCCGCCCGTGACGATGTTGATGTCGCCGCCGCTCACCAGCACGCTGGTCTCCGCGTGGATGCCATCGAGCTCCGAGATGATTTCCAGGTACCCACCCTCGATGGCGATGAAACCCTTCTCGGCGTCTTCCGCGTTATCAGAGCGCAAGCCATCGCCGCCGGCGGTGATGGTAAGCGTACCGTCTTTGATGGCGATAGAGCTCTTGCCCTTGAGACCATCGTTTGCCGCGTTGACAGTGATAGTCCCACCCGTGATCTTGAGATCATCATCCGTGGCGATCCCGTTGCGGTAACTCGCATTGACGACCAACGCACCATTGCCATTAATGGTGAGATCGTCATTACTAAAAACTGCGGCATTGGGTTCGGTTGCGCCCACCTCCAGGACATAGGCGCTGGCGTCAGTGACGCTGTTCTCCGTGCCATCTGCAAGTGTGATCACAGTTTTTTCCGCATTCAGCACGTAGATGGGCGCGCTGCTCGCGCTGTTGATGTGTGCTCCGCTCAAAATGAGCACGACTTTCTCTTTGTCTTCCGTGTTGACGATGATTTGCCCGTCGTTCAGGATGCCGGTGACATTGTATGCGCCCGCTGCGGTGATGGTGATGGTGCTGCCGTTCACCTCGGCGCCGGTGCCTTCGAAGCGAATCGTGTTGCCTTCTAGCGTGATGGCAGCAGCGGTTGCGGTATTGACGCTGTCATCCAAATCCTCATTCTCGTATTCCACGGCGACCGGCTCATAGGTCACCGTGACGGCGGAGGCGGTCTTTTCTACCGTGGCGGGCGTAGCAACCGAAACGCCCGAGGTGGATTCCGGGTATGCTACAGTTGCACTAGCACAGCCCACAAGGCTCAAGACCAACAAGCCCGTCAACAAGTATGCCATTATCTTTTTCATGTTTTTCTCCTTATCACAGTTCAGAGAACTTATGCGTGCTAAAATTTCTATTTTTGTCCGGCCGGAGAGAAGAGCGCGGTATAGTCGGACGACGGCCCTGCCGGGTGATGCGTGGACGCCGGCGTTAGGGCCGCGCCCATCGCAGGTTCAACATAGGTGATTTCGATCTGTGCGACATCATGCAGAAAATCAATTTTGCCGATTTCAGCGCGGGTGATTTCCAGGCCCGTACGCATGCGCAGGTCGGCTAACAAATCCTCGTAGTGCTCTGGGCGAATCCATTCGATGTGCTCGTAGGTGACCGTCCTTTGGTTGATATTCTGCAGCCCCCAACCATGTTCAATGAGGAGTAGCATCACGGCAACTGCGGCATTGGCAATCACCAACGTGGTATAGCTTTCCTCTTTGATCAATAGCGCATTGATAATCGGCAATGCCATCATCACGATCTGATACGTCATCTCGCGGACAGGAATCGGGTCAGTGCGGAAGCGTAAAATGCGAAAGAGGATGAAGAGGCTCACACCAACGCCCAGGCTGAGATTCAGATCGCTGAGCAAGCCTGCGATCAGATAAACCAGTGTGTTGAACATCAAAAACATCAACACGTAGTCCTTATTACGTCGCACAGGCTTGTAAATATACCGTATGATCAACAGTGCAATGCTGGTATTGAAGATGAAACCTAAACCAAAAACTAGAAAGTCGTTCATCAGTTGTTTCCCCCCTGGAAAATGCGGTCGAGCAGACCGAGTTGTGGCTTAAAAGCGTTATGTTTGACCTGGGGCGCGAGCAAAGCGACGCCCGTGCAGTATTTGCTGAAGCTGGTTGTCCGCAACCCCAATTTGCGCGTCTGACCGATGAACTCGGAGCATAGGGAGTAGGCAGGCTGTTTGATTTCGACGATGGCGATTCCCGGAAGCACGATGCCGGAGCGTCCCATGCGGAAGCTTAGCCCAATATCAAGGGTCAGCCGCTCCGCGCGCTGCTTGCTCACGAGCGTCACCCGGCGAAATGTATTTCCCAAAACTGGAAGCAGTGTGGCGGCGGGTAGGGGGAGAATCGCGTCGAGAAAATGTTGCCCCTCCGCGTTGATAGTCGCTATGGATTCTGGAAGCGGCAGGCGCTCTTTGATGGTGATATCTTGGTTTGTCTTGCACTTGACTTCCAAGTATGCCAGCCCGCTATCTTCATAGGTACGGATGCGTACCTTGTAGCGGTTGCGTTGCCCGTTGTGGTGTTGGTGATAGAAGGTCAGTGTAGGCGTATCGAAATATAGCGTATGGTACCGGTGGATGCGCTGCCCCGCTATCTCCAGCACATTATAGGCATCGCGCAGTTGAGCCAGTATCCGCGTTAGTTGGTCCTCCCGGAGCACAATCTTGGTGTCGAAGCGTCGTAGGAGTGCGACATCTTGAATCTCTCCCAAACCCACCGGCGGCATCTGCGACAGCAAGTTCGAGAGTGACCTGTGCGCCACCGGTGCAATCGCTGGCAGTGGGCGTGGGGTCTCATAGCTTGATTTTAGATCTAACATTTTTCCCTCATTCCTTTAACTTCACCAGTAGTTTACCTCAGCAACCTGAGAGGAGCCTGAGAGCGAGTTGAGAAATCGCTTAGAGATTGGCAAACACCGCCGGTTTTAGCTTTAGAAGATGTGTTTTTTGCTGCCGCGCCAACGTCGTACTCGACGCCGCGGCCCAAAACACTTTCTAAATTTGCGGCTTTAGCCGCTCTTTGTCGTGGCAAACGGGAGAACGCTGAACAGTTACCAGAAAATCACCTTTTTCCTACGCCCGGTAGGGACGTTTGAGATTGTCATCCCAGGTGTGAAATGCATCCAGGTGTATTGCTGATCGGGTTTTTAGTTGTATAGTACCAGAGGTCTTGATCTCAAAATGCGGGAGGTTATGATGTTCAACACAGATGCACTGATCAAGTATTTGCCATTGCTGGTTCCTGTCATATTGGTCGAGATGGGACTGCTGATTTTTGCGCTGCTGGATTTGCTGAAACGGCCCGAGGAGCAACTCAAAGGCTCTAAAACGATGTGGCTGTTGATTGTCGTTCTCGTCAATATCATCGGTCCGATTGTTTACTTTGCGCTGGGGCGAAAGGATGAGTGAAGCAATCCGCTGCGAGGGCTTGACCAAACGCTACGGCGAGGTCCTGGCTCTCGATGCTCTCGATTTGGCGGTCCCGGCAGGTTCAATCTTTGGCTTCTTGGGGCGCAATGGCGCCGGGAAAACCACGACGATGCGCTTGCTTGCCGGGCTGGCGCAGCCCACTGAGGGCAAAGCCTGGATTGCGGGCGTGGAAGCTACCAATGGCGATAACACTGTCCGAGGGAAATTCGGCTATCTTCCTCAGGACCCGGCCTTTTATACCTGGATGACACCCCGCGAGTACCTGAATTACGTGGGTCAGTTGTTTAGCATGCCGGATGCTGAACGCCGTGAGCGCGTTGAGGAAGTCCTCTCGCGCGTCGGGCTTAAAGAAGCTTCGCGGCGGCGTATCGGCGGCTTTTCTGGTGGTATGCACCAACGGTTGGGTATCGCCCAGGCCCTGCTGCATCAACCGCCTATCCTTCTTTTAGATGAACCTACAAGTGCCTTGGACCCGGCAGGGCGCCATGAAATACTGGAGTTATTAGCCGGCTTGCGGGGTGAGGTAACGGTCTTCTTCTCCAGCCACATTCTGGCAGATGTGGAACGCATCTGTGATACCATTGCGATCATTCACCAGGGGCGTTTGGTGCTGGTAGAAGCACGTGAGACCCTGTTGCAACGTTACGCAATCAATACAGCGTTGTTGGAAGTTGATCCCGCTGCCGGCTCGATTGCACCCGGTTTTCTGGAGGGGTTGCGCGCATTCCCCTGGGTTGACCGGGTGACGCTCGACGGGCATAGCTTGCGGGTAGTAGCGCTTGATGTTGCCATGGGCAAAAGCGCCTTGCTGCCTTATGTCGTGGAGCAAGGACTGCGCCTCAACCGCTATGAATGGGTGCGCCCTACACTTGAAGAGATTTTCCTCCAGGTGAGCGCCTGATGCTCAAGCTCGCTATGACCTTCAGATTCGCTCACGTAACAGGAGCTGTGGCATGATTCTTACTTACGCCCTGGCAATCCTCTTGATGCTCGGCTTAGCTATTGCCGTGACAGTGCTATTGCGACGGCGCGTAAAAGCGCCGTGGTTTCTTTTCCTTGTAGGTGTAGCAACGTTTGCAGGGTCTCAAGCCGTGCATTTGCCGCTAAATGAGGGCTTGACGCGTCTCGGTTGGCTTCCAGAACAGACTCAAACTCCTGCGTTTCCACTTTGGTGCACTGCACTATTGTTGGGGCTGACCTCCGGCTTGTGTGAGGAATCCGCTCGAGCGCTGGGTTATGCACTCTTGCCACGCTGGCGGCGCTTTGAGCACAGCCTCCTTCTTGGCTTAGGACATGGCGGCTTTGAGGCGATGGTGCTCGGGGTGCTGACCGCTGCCTCATTGAGCTCGCTGGCGGCGTTGCGGGGCGTGGACCTGCAAACGCTGGCGCTGCCACCGGAGCAACTTGCTGCTCTAACCGCGCAGTTAACGGTCTTTGAGCAAAGCCCGCTCTCTGCGGCGTTGCCGTTACTGGAGCGGGTGTTGGCAATGACGTTACACGTTGTGCTCTCGGCGCTGGTGTGGCGCGCTTTTGTCAGCCGCAAAGCCATCTATTACCTGGCAGCGGTGGCCTATCACGCAGCGGCGAACGCTGCATTGGTCACGATTGCGGGGACTACGGATAATGCGCTCCTGACATATGCCGTGTTAGCCTTGTTGCTCGCGCCAGGGCTGTGGTGGTTAGTGCGGCTATGGCGGAAAACGCCACCGGCGCTATCCCCGGCGACGCCTTACAAGGTTGAAGTGGCCGCCTTCCTTGCCGCAACCCGCAAGGAATTGCTGCAGCAGTGGCGCACCAAACGGGTATTGGTGGTCGCGGCGGTCTTCATCCTGTTTGGGCTGTTTTCGCCGCTACTGGCGTACTTCACGCCGCAACTACTGGGCAGCATCGAAGGTGCAGAAATGTTCGCCGACCTGATTCCAACGCCAACCGCGGTAGACGCCATCGGGCAATATCTCAAGAATCTCTCGCAGTTCGGGTTCATCATTGCGGTGCTGTTGGGTATGGGCGCGGTGGCGGGGGAGCGCGAGCGTGGGACGGCAGCACTGGTGCTAAGCAAACCCTTGCCGCGGTGGGCCTTCATCCTGAGCAAATTCACCGCACAGACGGTGGTCTATGCGGGCGGTTTTCTGGTCGCGGGCTTGGGCGCCTATTCGTACACCGTTGTGCTGTTTGGCGCCCTGGATTTCGGGCTTTTTATGGCCATCAATGCGCTGCTGTTTCTCTGGTTGATGGTTTTCGTCGCGGTAGCGCTTTTGGGAAGCGCCCTGGGCGGGAGCACTGGCGCCGCTGCGGGCATTGGTTTGGGCGGCGCTGTGGCGCTTCTGCTTGCGGGCAGCTTGCCCCGTGTAGGTCCGCTGATGCCGGGAGGATTACTTGCCTGGGCGGGGCAGCTCGGCGCGCTGAAAGGAGCAGCTGTACCCTCGAATGGTGGCGCGATTGCGACCGCTGGAGCGCTCATTCTGCTCTGCCTGCTGGGGGCGCTTGCCGCATTTGAGCGCCAGGAGCTATGAGCTACAGCCGCTAGCCTGATAGATCGCCATGAAATCGAGGCCCACATAGGGTGGCGCCTGCTCAATACGCTCTCGTCGCCCGGGCATAAACTTGCTCACCCATCCATCGGGTGTTGCCGGGTCGTAGTCGCGGTAGAGCATCGCGTAGACTCCAATCTCCAAAAGTTTGAGGAAGTGGGGTAGATGTTTGATCTGCAAAGGGTTGAGTGGCATCTGGGTGCAGTAGCCGCGCAGCAGCTGCTCCAGAAAATGCGCGCCAAAGATGAGTGGGTCATTACCGTTGTAGACGACTAAGACGTCAAACAGCAACATGGCGATATCCATGAGATACCAGCCATAGGCACAATCATCAAAGTCGAACAGCACGATGCGTTGCGCCTCAGCATCCACAAAGAAGTTCCCAAAGTGTAAATCCAGGTGCGCCAAACCGTAATTCGCGTGATCTTTAGGAAGGGCTGCGACCTCCTCCAGCGTTTGCGCTCGTCGTTCGAGAAGGATGGGATCGGCGCTTTTCAGGTCTGCTTGTGGATTGAAGCAGCTTTCACCTGCAAACCACTCTGGGCGCCGAAATTCGTCCCTTGAGGGAGTATACTGCTGTGCAATACGATGGCATTCTCCGATGGTGCGTCCTAGCGCTTGAAACAGTGTATCGCTCCATGCTTCAGGCGCCATTCCCTCTGCCAGCACGCCCGGCGCTTTCTCGAAAACCACTGCAATGTAGGCTTGCTCCCCTTCTATCATCGTCTCAATCAGATTGCCTTGCTGGGAGAATATTGGGGGAACCACAGGGCCACCATTCTTCGCCAGGAATGCCAGCCATTCCAGAATGGCGCGCATGGCAAGCAAATCCATGTCCGTGTTGGGAGGCATGATTTTCAGAATGCAGGCGCGTTGGTTGAGCCTGACTTCATACACATATGCGGAATGTTCTCCGGTCGCGGGCCGCAGTTGCGCTGCAGAAACGCCGTAAAGATGGGCAATGGCTTCCAACACATGCTGTGGTGCGCTCATCCGAAACTCCTGTGGGTGGGTTGAGTCTGAGGAAATTGTACTTTGCTTTGAGTTTAATGGCAATCAAAGCTAGGGGTGCGTTTCAGAATGAGGGCGACGATCTCAAACGCCCCTATGTGGCGTAGAATAAAATCGGTTTTTGGCGTCGGGGCAAGGCCCCGACGCCAAAAATCAATCAAAAGAAAGGCATTTGCGTGATAATCGTCTTCTTTTTGCCCTAAAGGTTAAATGCACCCCAGGAGTAGGGCATTCGTAGCAGGTCGCTGACCGAAATCGCACTACGCCATGACCAACGCCGCTGGGTACAACGACCTCTGAAGCGCAAGCATTCGCAGAATGCCGGCATTCGCCCAGGGTTGATGCGTCAACGGGTTGACGCGTCAACGAGTTGACGAAGCGATCAATTCGAATAGCGGGCCTTACACGGGGCGCAAAAACCCCCTCTAACTGCTAAGAATGCCCAAGAAGCAATACTTGTCGTTTGCCGCTACCTCATATATACTTCTCTTGTGCCGCGAGGTCCGGTTCTGACTCGCCACCTTCAATTATCCGATATAAGGAGTATTGATGATGACTGCCGAAATGCACTACCAACCGCGAATGATCCCCAACCAGCCTGACAAACTCAACACCAAAAGGACGATTTTCTTATCCCTGGCCTTCATGTCGGTGCTAGCTGGTTTAGGCTATTACAACCTGGCTGTGCCGCTGTTATTGGGGGATGCGCAATATGGTTTGGTTCCTAAGGATATGCTCCTGTTTGGCGTTTTTGGCCAACAAACCGTTATCGGCGCGATACTGGTCCTCGACAATATTTTAGCCCTGTTATTGCAGCCCTATTTCGCGGCACTGAGCGACCGCGCAAGGAGTAAGTTCGGGCGACGCATGCCTTTCATCATTGTAGGCGTCCTATCCGCCGCATTTTTCTTCATCGTTACACCTTTGTTCAAGGTGCTGCTAGGACTGATTGCCATACTCTTTTGTTTTAATGTGGCGATGGCTTTTTATCGGAGCGCTGCTCTCACGCTGCTGGCAGATTACACACCCGATGCCGTACGTTCCAAAGGCAGCGGTTTACAGCAATTGATCGCGAATGCGGGCGCGATTTTCGCCTTCCTGCTTCCCACCCTGATTGGATTGCTTCGGCCAGGGATTTCGAATGTCGAGTCCAGGTATCTTGGCTTCCCCATTACTGCGGTCGTGATGGTACTCATCCTGGCGATCTTGTTCCGAACCATCAAAGAGACCCCCACCGGAGATGGTTTTTTAAGGATTGGCGATACGCCTATTGAGATTGACCCGATGGATTTTACGCATCGAGTCCCTGGCGATACCGCAGAGAAGAAGAAACGGGATTGGGCCTACTTTCGGAATGCGCTTTTTGGGCAGGACCGCAGTATGCTGTTCCTGATGATCTATACCTACTTCTCTTACACCGCCTTTGCTTCCATTGAAGCCTTCTTTGCCATCTTCGCGAACAACTACCTTGGCATTGGCGACCAGCAAGCCGGGCAGCTGCTGTTGATTTACACGGCATCAATGATCTTGTCTGCCTTTATTTCTGGTATGGTGGGACAGAAATTGGGCCGCCGCAAGGCGCTTCGATTGGGCACGACGGGCCTGATTGTGCTTATGTCCTTGTTGGCTCTCGTGGTCACCTTGAAACAACCCCTCTGGATCGCGGTGCTGTTTGTGCCTGTTGGCTTCTTCTGGATGACGGTCATTGTCAATATCTTCCCGGTGCTGTGGAGTTTGTCGCCGCGCAGCGATGAGGGCGCCTATACCGGCATCTATTACTCATTCAATCAGGCCGCCTATGTCTTCGGTCCGATTCTGATGGGTCTGGTGTTTGATGTCATTGGTAGGGGGATGGGCACTGATAGGTATTTGCTCATGTTCCCCTTTATTGTTTTCTGTGAGATTTGCGCGTTTGTTTTGCTTTACGGCGTCAAGGGAGGGGAGGCAAGGCTGAGCGAGGCTGAAATTGAAGCGTTGCGCGAGAAACTCGTCGAAGCTGATTGAATGTGCTAAATGTTTGGGATGTATTTGATCTCTTCCGGGACACGCGGTATCGAATCTCTAGCATGACCTTTTGAAAGGTGTTTTTGTGGTGGGGCGTCGCCCTACCACAAAAACACCTCATTTCTTCTGGCCTAATAAAGGCTGCCTTCAGGCCACACAAACCTGCAGCGAAGATCAATTTTCGCTGTTTTGCAGGTGATAATCAGGCAGATCATCTACCTGTTTAGGGCGAGTTTCTAAGCGCCAAGGGTAGGTAAACCTTGTACCCCGGAGTTCTAATAACGGTGATGGTGAAGGCTTGCGTATTGGTCAATCCTG
>JAFGFB010000232.1 GCA_016931315.1 Anaerolineae bacterium | reverse complement strand
CTGGTAGGCGCAGGCAGTCCAGAATTTCCCGCACTTGCTCACGGGTTAGCACCTTGGGCAACCGGTGCTCTTTCGGGGCGCGCGCCAGTTCGAAAGTGTGCCACTGCCGTTGTAAGGTGTGCTCGTAGAAGAACTTGATGCCACACAGGGCTATCGAGAACGCACTTGCCGACGCCTGCTTTTCGTTTTTAAGGTACAAGAAGTACTGCCGTAGCTCTTCCTCGCTGATGCGATCCGGCGACCGGGCATAATACTCGGCCAGTTGCCGCACCGCGCGCAAGTAGGCGTCCTGTGTTTTGGGTGCCAAGCCGCGCAGTTGCATGTCCTCGAGCATCCGCTGTCTCAATGGGGTCATTGCTACACCTCCTGTAGGGTTGAAACAAAACACCGCTACAGCTAGTATAGCTTTGATACCCGTTAAGCGGAAATCTAGGACGAAACCACGTTACCTTGACATCCCGCGCGAAGCGCTTAGTTCAACTATGTAGTATACGGAAACTTATCCGTGTATGCACCCGCGTCTGTGGTCCGCAATAGGCGATCTTGGGGGCACTTAGAAGGCGCGCTTGCCGTTTTTTTGGCCCCAGGGAGCGCTTTTCGGAATCGGAACGCATGGTGAAATGCCGATTGGACCAGTGGGTCTTGCATGTGATCCAAGTTCATTATAGGCGAGCTTTTCCAGGCTGTCAACAGTTTCCGCGGCTCGGATTGTGCCCCAATAGTGCCATGGTGTCCGTGCCTTCCCGACAGCCGCGCTACCGTTAAGGGCAGACGCCAGGATGTTAGCTAAGGAGGTGCTGCATGTCCAATCCACCCAAGTTGCTGGATCAGGTGCGGAAGGCGTGAAACGTGAGGCGTGAAGCGTGGAAGCGTGAAGGCGTGATGGGGATGCGGATGGAGGAGAGGTTTGGACGCAGACGGACGCAGATGGGAATGTAAATGCTCGCCCGGCTTCCGCTGGGGGTCAGGCATTGACATTCCTCGGGCTCTATTGTGACACACTGGCCGGCGCGCCTATGGCTCTGGTGTGGCCCAGCACAAAGGCGTAGATCGATATGACGAGCAGTGGAATGTGCAGTACGCCCATCCACCACCCCCACGTCTCCACCGCGAACCACACGATCATGTTGACCACCCCCAGCAGCATCCCCGCGAAGCTGGACACCCTGAGAACCGCTGGGTTCACCGTGGGATAGAACAACGTCAGGACTGCCAACACCACCGGCGTCATCATGCAAAAGGTCAATCCGGCCTCATTCGTCAGCAACCGCACTGGGCTGAAATCGGGTGACATGGTACTCGCGTCTACCGGCGCCAGAAGCGCTACAATCCCCAGAGGCGCAACCCACCAGCGCCACAACGGGCGGTCCCGTGCCCCGAAATCGTTCCTCTCTGCCACCACTTCCCACACCGACACCAGCGCCACCACGAGGATGAGAACCAGATTGCCGGAGATGACAACCAGCCCGTACGTTTCCGTCATGGCTGTCGTCTGAAACAGGGCAAGAGCACCATACAGCACTGCCACGTAGACGTTGAATGCCCGTCTCACCCCATTTCCGTACACCAGCACACCCACGATCAGGCCCGCGGTGGCTATCTTGGCTACTGGCATGAGCACAGGAAAGGCATAAATCAAGGGGGCGGAGAGCACCTCGCCAATCAACCCCATCGACTGCCGCGGGTCATAGCTCCGTGCTGCATACGTTGGGATGAAGAATAGCAGCAGGAGCAGAAGGTAGAGCCACCATTTCCTGGTCAACGCCTCCAGCCTTCGCTGGATTCCCTGCTTGTGTGGTTGTGATTCCATCATGCCCTCCCGTATCGATGGCGCCTAACGGAGCGGCTCAGCCACTGGGTGGAGCGCAGCGGAGCAGACGAGCAGAGCCGGCTGAACCCTGTGCCAGACCGCCTTTCGACTCAACGCAGCTTTGTGGCCCTGAAGTATAGAAGTGCGCCATTCTCGCAAGGAATGCGCTCGAACTCGAAGCCATACGCTCGACACATTGCGGCCAGGTCCGTTTCCGAATACAAAACACCCCTGATTATGCTTTGAAGTTGGTTTCTCTCTGGAACAGGAACGCTACAAACGAAAAGGCCATGGGGCAGCAGGACACGAGCGACTTCTTGGAAGACCTTCGCTACATTCCCGATGAAATTCAGCGATAGTATGCAAAGGCAGACGTCAAAAACGCCATCATCGAAGGGCAAATCATCAGCGCTCACTACATAGAACTCTGGGTTTTCAAAACCAGCGTTGATGAACCGTTTTGCCGCTTGTTTCAGTAGACCGGGGCTGACATCTATCCCCGTATAGTGATTGTCACTACTGAGGAAGTGAACCGCGCTTCCACTACCTGTTCCCAATTCCAGGATTCGTTTCCCGTGAAAACCTGCCAGCTCCAGGCTAAGCGCGTCATAGTGTTTCCGAATCTCCCCGCCGAATTTCCTCGGAAAGACGGAGTCACTCATGATAAAATCGTAGAGGAAGGAAAAGCTGTCGCCAAGCCACGGCTTGAAGCGTTTCGGACGGCTATCGCTTCCTACCGTGTAGTGAAGAAGTCCTCTCTTGATGACCTGCGTATTCGGTCTGAGTTTAGCCATCATGCCTCCGTCTGACAAGGTCCCTGACTTCCAAACTGGTGGGCTGACGGTAGGGCATGAGCCGCCCGCCGGCGCATGCCTGCTCACTTCACCCGAAGCCCCCATGACGGGTTCGATCACCTCCGCAAGCGTTCAGGATGGCTCGCCCGGCTTCGGCCGAGGGCAGGGGCAACTACAGGTCGATAGGCGAATTCTCCATGCGGGCGACCCCAAGGAGCGCTGGTGCAGGCTCTGAACGCTTGGAAGAACGGCGATGGGATCGGGGCGTGTGCCGTCTGCGATCCGATTTCATTATAGGCTAGCTTCCTGCGGCTGTCAATTATGGTTCCCGCCCAGGGTATAGGATTAATGCTCAAAGGCCGGCTGGGTGAGACCATACGTTTAGACACTTGAGCACGCTGAAGAGATGCAGAGGATGTTTTTTTGTGGTTTTCGCGAACGGTGCTGCGCCCCGTTCGCGAAAATCACTCCCTCAGAAAGAAGGCGCAGAAAGCTGATCGCTGATGAAGGTCGTTTACGAGATGGCGATCTTATTTTCTCCGATATTCTATCGTATACCCACCCGTCCATCCCGCCCAGGCGGATGCGGTCGAGCGCCTGCTCCATCGTGCCGGCAACGGAGAGCTCGTCCTGGTCATCAACAGCCTGGTCATCGCGGAGATTGTGTGGACCCTGGAAACGACCTACGGGCTGACACGCCACAGCGTCAAAGATAAAGTCCTCGCCATCCTCAACACCCCGGGGATTGAAGCAGAAGACGAGGACCTGCTACTGCAGGCCATTTTCTGGTA
This sequence comes from Anaerolineae bacterium, assembly GCA_016931315.1. GTDB lineage: Bacteria > Chloroflexota > Anaerolineae > B4-G1 > SLSP01 > JAAZNO01. Next base: position 516 of record JAFGFB010000232.1, on the reverse strand, counting down.
CGAAGACAAGAAGGTCGATTTCATTGACGCCTATAACGCCGCCTGGCTTTTGGCGCAGGGATTGGAGACCACCATCATCGTTGATCGCAAGCACTTTTCCCGGATCGTGGGGGTTGGGGTACGGATCCCTGGAGCGTAGCGCGCAGGGAGCAAGGGCCGAACTCGCATTTGAGTAGTGCCGGGTGTTGTGTGGTATGACGGAGGTTTGCTGCGCCGCAGCGAATACGAAGGCCGTGGCGCGATGGAGCAAGGCGAGCGCTTTCCCGCAGAATGGACCTCGGTGGCTATGCAATACGCCGCCGGGAAGCGCGCCGGCTCGATCCCGCGGTTATCTGGATGCCTGCAGGTATGCTTCGAACCTCTCGAGCGCCTCCGGCAGGTTTTTGCGCCCAAAGCCAATGCGGAATGCGTTGAACCCGTCGCCATAGAGGGTTCCGGGGAGGAGCAGGACTCCCGCCCTCTCGACCAGATCCGCGCAGAACTCGTCGACCGTTCCCTGAAGCAGCCTGGGGAACG
>JAFGFB010000231.1 GCA_016931315.1 Anaerolineae bacterium | reverse complement strand
TTTGGCATAGGGGTGGAGGGGATCGAACACAATCTCTCTGGCGGCGCCTTTTTCCACGATCTGCCCGGCATACATGACCATGATATCGTCTGTGACGTTGTAGAGAAGGGGTAGCTCGTGCGTGATGAAGATCAGTGAGCCGATCAACCCGTCCTCCATCAACCGCATCAGCATTTTGATAACCATCTTCTGCGAGGTCACATCCAGCGCTGAGGAAGGCTCGTCGGCAATCAGCACTTTGGGGGAAAGCAAGACCGCGATGGCAATCACCGTGCGTTGCTTCATGCCGCCGGAGAGTTCGACGGGATATTTTTGCAGAACGCTTTCCGGTAATCCGACGGTCTCGAACAGGAGTCTGGCACGCTCGTAGATGGCTTTTTTATCGGCGCCCAGATCGTGAACTCTGATGACATCCTCGATGAAATTGATGACCTTCTGGGTGGGGTTGAGAGCGTTCATCGCGGCTTGGGGAATGTAGGCAATCTCTCTGCCTAAGATTGCCTTCCGTACGTCGTCTGGATTCATTCCCGTGATGTTGTGACCATCCACGATGATATCGCCGCTGATATAGTGCAGGGGGGAAAAGTAATAGCCCATCAGGCTCAGCGCCAGCGTGGATTTGCCGCAGCCGGATTCGCCGGCGATCCCCAGAGCCTTTCCCTCTTCAACCTGTAAGGAAACGTGGTCAACCGCGTAGATGTTTTCTTGGAAGCGGGTGACATATTTGGTGGTTAGCTCTCTGACGTCTAATAGTATTTTTCCCATGTTAATCAGTCCCTCAGGGCAGGATTAAATACCTGATCAAGACCTGTGTTCATCAAGTTCATCGAGAAGGTAATCAACGCAATGGTGATGAGCACAGGTAGGTAAGCCCACCATTTCCCCAGAACGTGCGCCTGGTAGATCATGGCCCAGTTCATCATTAATCCCAGAGTGGGCACATCGGTCGTTCTGGGACCCAGACCCAGAATAGACAGTCCAGCTTCCGCCAGAATACCGGAGGAGATTTGCAGGATCATCGCCATGACCACGTAGGAAGCGATGTAGGGGAGGATATCGGTGAGGATGATATGCACGAGCGAGTGCCCGGAGAGTTTGGATAGGTTGACGTGATCGCGATTGCGCAGCGAGATCACCTGGGCGCGCACAGCGCGGGTGGTCCACACCCAAGAGGTGAATCCAATCACCGCCGCAACAGTTGTGGCTCCGCGGCGTTCTTGCCCAATGCTGAACGAGATCAGGATCAGCAGCACAAAACCGGGAATGACCGTGAACAGATTGGTGAAGAACATGATGATATCATCCACCCAACCGCCGACGTAACCTGCCAGCAATCCCAGGGTGAGTCCGATGAGGGTGGCAATGAGACCGGCGATAAAACCAATCTGCAGTGACACGCGGGCGGCTGTTACCAACTGAGTCAGGACATCTCTGCCAAAGTTGTCGGTCCCTAACGGCAAAACCCGCACATTTGCCACCTGGGTGACATTCACGAACTCGGATTGCCCGACATTCCCCTTTTCTTCAAGCGCGCCTGTGTCTGCGTTTTTGGTGGCAATGATTGCTCCCTCAGTTGCCAAAAGCCCCGCGAGCGATGTGTTGAGCCGAATATAGTAATTACGTTTGGCATTAGTCATCCCCGCTATCTGCATTTTGGGGTCAAAGTGAGTCTCCCACAAACCCAATAGCTGTGCTGTGTCTTCGGTGTCAATAACGTCGTCCGGAATTCCGACCGCGATCAGCCATTCCTTCATTGCCTGACGGTCTTCAGGAGTGAGCCTGCTGGCAATGCGCTTGGCGTCAGCGTCCTCCAGAAGTAGCGTATATTTGGGGGCGTTCATGCTATCGTAAACATTCACGTAGATCCCTGGTTTGAAGAAGGTGCCCTGCGCGATGATGGTCAGGGGCGAATCGGTGATGATGAGCGGGTAGATGATGACGATCAACATAAGCGCCACAAAAATGACGAAACCAATAACAAACTTACCCGAATGAAAAACTTGCTGAAGTGTATGTTTCATGCCGATATCTTCCTTTACCTAGTCGGTTAATCAGCCTGCGCCGCTTTGATGCGCGGGTCAATGATGCCGTAAAGGATTTCGATGGTGAAATTCGCGAGCAACACCATTAGCGTGATCAGCAACGTGGATGCTGAGATCAGCGGATAATCCTGTCCCATGACACCGTTGAGGAGTGTGTAACCCAGCCCCGGATAACTGAAAACAATCTCCGTAATCAGGGCGCCGCCGAACATGGTGCCAATAGATAGCGCCAAACCGGTGATCTGCGGGAGCATAGCGTTCCTAAACACGTAGCCGATGATCTTGCGATCCTTGATCCCCATGAATCGGGCAAACTTGACATAATCCGCATTTAGCTCGTAAATAGCCATCGAGCGCATGCCGATGGCTTGACCGCCTATAGCAATGACCACGATGGACCAGAAGGGCAGTTGATAATGGGTGATCACTGACTTGATGAATCTCCAGCTGAACTCCGGAATCAAGTCAAATCCATAGCCGCCCGAGGTGGGGAACCATTCCAGGGCAACGCCAAAAATGACCATGAAGATGACGGCCATGCCGTATGCCGGGAAATTGCTGGCAAAAATACTGAGAGGCATGAGCACTTTGTCGAAGCCTCCCTTGAGGTATGCGGCTAACGCGCCTAAAGCATTCCCAATGATCCAACCAACGATGATGGCGGGGAATTGTAGGCCAATGGTCCAAAAAATAGAGGATTTGAGTGTGTCAGCCACAGTTCGGGGATATTGACTAAATGAAAAACCAAAATCGCCCCGCAACACATTGCCGATATAGATGAAGAATTGTTCGTATATGGGTTTATTGGTCCCAAACAATTCTGAGTATTGCTGATAGATTGCCTGGACCCCGCTCGCGTCGCTCATGCCTTGTGCTAATCGGGCCACGATAGCAGCTACAGGGTCTCCTGGCATCAAGCGGGGTAAGGTAAAATTCAGGACAAATGCGAAGACAAACGTGATGGCGAACCAGCTTAATTTCTTGAGGAAATATTTCCGATATGCTTTCACCGCAGCCCCTCCTGGTGAAGTGAATCAACAACCAAATTCTGGGTCGGTCATTTATCTGTAAACGCCTTCGGAACCCGAGGGCTTGAGCTCGGTAAGGATACTTGGCGGTAATGAGCGGCGTTCTAAAACGATATTTCTAAAGGGATTTTGTGTGCGGGACTGGCCCGCACACAAAATCCTTCTTTTTGGAACTGCTCAGATTGGAGCGGATGCTTACGGATTAACCAGCGTGATGTTGTAGAGACAGGCGATACCCCAACCATCCGTGCAGTCGAGCGGCGGGACGGGCGGGTTGCTGCCGTCATCCTGGTTCGGGAAGTTTGTCCAGACCGTCTCGTTCACGGTGTGGAACGACTGCGGGCGGTACATGAGCGTGAAGGAGGGGATGTCGGTCAGGTAAATCTCGACCAGCTCGGTGTACATTTCCTTCAGCTTGGCCATATCGGTCTCGCCAGGGATGGCGACGATCAACTCGTCCACGCGGGGGTTGCTGTACTGACCCCAGTTACCGCTCCAGTTGCTGGCTTGACCAACCCATTCGGAGCTAAGGAGATTGCGGATGCGTCCCCAGGGCATGGTGGGTCCAGCACCGGCGCTCCACATCATGAAGATGTCGTAGCCTTCGGGTAGGGGGGCGTCGGACTTGGTGACGACTGTCTGGTACACGGACCATTCGGGGTAGTTGGTGGTGATGTCAATGCCGATCTTCTTGCCGGCAGCGGCCACAACCTCGATCGCGGCCTGCCAGTCAGACCAACCGTTGGGGCAGGTGGCAATGTAGCTGAGCTTCTGGCCATTGTACTCGCGCCAGCCGTCGCCGTCGCTATCCACGATGCCGGCCTCGTCCAGGAGCGCGTTAGCGCCCGCGATGTCATTTCCGGCCCACTGCAGGTCCTTGACGGCTTCGTGATCGTAGAGAGCCTGCTCACCGGGGGTGGGGTTCATGAGCGAGCGCGGAACCTGATCGAAGGTGGCGGATTGATTGGTCATAGCATTGGCAATGATGGTGGGGTAGTCAACCGCCATGGCAATGGCTTTGCGCACTGCAGGCTGGTCCAAACCGTAGGAGTTGAGGTTGTAGAAGGCGGTCGGCAGGCTGGCGCCGATGCCATAGGGAGCCTCGGGCAGGTAGGTGGAGATGGGCAGACCGTAGCTCTCCCACAGCAGATTGACGTTGGAGTTGAACTGCTGGCTGACATCTACTTCACCCTTGGCCAGCGCGACGGAACCAGCGGCATTATCCTTGTAGATGATGTGTGCCAGGTACTTGGGTGCGGGCAGCTTGCCCCACATGCTGGCATCCTGTCCCCAGTAGTTGTCGTCCCGAATGAGGACAACTTTCGTGTCGTCGGAGAAGAAGTTGTGGTAAGGGCCGGAGTAGGCGACATCCTCTGCGGGGTCTGCCTGCAACGCGGTGGCATCGCCACCGGAGCGTTCCTCTAGTTTCTGGGTCCAGGCCTTCTGTGCAACGTAGTTGCTGCTCACGTAGGCCGCAACAGCCAGGGGGTTGAGCGCCTTCCCGTTCTCACCCAACACGGCCTTGATCACAACCGTTTGCGCGTCTTGCGCCACGACGTCCTGAATGTAGGGGGTGTTGCCGGCGCCAGTGCCTGTGTTGTACTTGACGTGGGTAGCCCAGGTGTAGGCTACGTCTTCAGCGGTCACGGGGGTGCCATCATTCCACTTGGCAGCGGGCTTGATCTTGAAGGTGATCTCGGTCATATCAGCATTCCATGACCAGGGACCATCCGCCAGCAGCGGGTACATTTGCCCGTCGAGCATGTTGTACAGATACGGGGTCTCGAACATCGGGACGCGGGCATTATCCCCAGCAGCAATCGCCATAGCGTTGTTGTTGCCGCTGCCATAAGGGTTCCAACCCACTACAGTGCCCCATTGTTGACCATTGAAATACAGGGTCTCATTGCGAGGCAGAGCGCCTTCCTCGGCCTCTGGGGTGACCAAAACCTGCACCTCTTTGGTGACTTCGACGGTCTTGATGACTTCTTGAGTGACCACGACGGTCTTCTCGATGATCTGGGGGGTCGCGGTCGGGCCACACGCCGAAAGCAGCATGGTGAGAACCAACAGAGCGTTCAAGGCTATTATATAGCGTTTCATGTCCAAATGTCTCCTTCCTTTTGATTGTGTGAGGAAAAATTTACGGCTCAGATTGGGTTAAGTAAAGTATAGCATGGAATTTATGAGCTGGCAACCTCCTTTCCTGTTTGAGCACATCTATATGGCAGTTCGCACCTGTTTCCTAGATCTATGCAGCCCCTTCTCAGGGCTTGGGTCGAGCCACAGATTCGCGCACCACCAGTTCCGTCTGAAGCAACATCGTGACTGCCGGCATGCCTGGGTTGCGCGCTCGTTCCAACAGTTGCCGCACTCCAAGCCGCCCCATCAACACCTTGTCGACATGCATTGTTGTCAACGCCGGGCTGATTCCGTGAATTAATGCCAGATTGTCAAAACCAATTACTGAAAGGTCTTCTGGCACACGCAGATCAAGCTCTCGTGCCGCCTTGAGCACCCCCAGAGTGATCTCATCATTGCAAACGAAGATGGCGGTAATGCTGGCGGCGCGTTGGAGCAACCGGTGCGCTGTTTTGCAACTTGCCGCTTGATCAAGTTCTGATTCTTCGATGAAGGTCTCGGTGATACCCGCGCGTCGCAGGGCTTCCAGGTATCCCGTGCGGCGTTCACGAATGCTGGGACAATCTTCTGCTGGGCCACTGATTAGGCCGATGTGCCGGTGTCCATGCTCGATCAGATAACGGGTAGCCATGAGCGCCCCGGTGAAATTATCCGTCAGTACGCGGTCACAGGCTTGATTGCCGGTCACATAGCCATCTAACATCACGATAGGGATGTTGTGCTGGCGTCTGATGGTATCAAGCGCGGTGTCGATAAAGGTGCCGCACAAAATCAGGCCATCAATGCGGGCTTCGCTCAGCATGATGGGCCAGTGCACGGGGCGGCTTTGCGCATCCACTTCAATGTTGGAATACATCAGATGTAAGCCCCGCGCACGGCACTCGGCTTCAACGCCGGATTGCACGTAAGCATAGAAATGATTGACCGGTTCTTGATCATCAGTGCTATGCTTGAGCAATAAGCCCACAACGGAGATTGGATATTCTTGGAGCAGGCTCAGGGTCTTGATGGGATAGCCTAATTCGTTTGCGGCTTCAATGACGCGCGTGCGGGTCTCTGGGGCAACCCCGGGACGATTGTTCAGGGCTTGGGAAGCGGTTCCAATGGAAACCCCAGCTGTTTCTGCAACTGCGCGCAACGTCACCGACACTGGTTGCTCCTGATGTGTCTGGAGAGACGAATTTTAGTTGAACAGTTCACTGATTCTATTTGAAACTTTAGTGAACATTTTCATTTTATACCAAAACACCGCGGAGCGCGTGCAAGTATAGTGCAAGTATAGTGCAAACAGTATGCACAACCGTATTCGTCATTTTCGCATAACCCGGATATAATAGACCTGTGATGCAAGGTTTCGTTTTCCAGGAGCAAGGCTTGTGAGTGACGGAATCTGGGATGATAAGCACCTTAAGGCTGTGTTGCGCTTACCGCGCTATCCCTTGATGCTTATCGAACAGGAACCATGGTATACGTGGGTTGAAAACCATGGTGGGCTTCGTGCGGTTCACGACTATCTGAGCGATTGCTCTCTACCCCCTCATGAGCAAGAGCTCCTGGCGCTGATTCTGCGCCATCCTGGCGCCTCGGTACAATTTTACTGTGAGCGGCTTTGCATCAGTCGGCGCACTTACGCCAACTATCTCAATAGCCTCTGTACGACATTGTTGCTTCAATTGAATGCCTGGTCCATGAGCATGGTGCGGGTTGCCGAAACTAGCGCTTATCATGGCAATATTCCCGCGCCGGTGACCGCGTTGATTGGTGCAGAGGAGGCGCTTGCTGCTGTACTGTCGTTGCTCCACGAGCCTGCTGTGCGTTGCGTAACCCTCACTGGCCCAGGTGGTGTGGGCAAAACTCGTCTGGCTCTTGAGGTTGCCCACCAGGTGCAGGCTCACTTTGTTGATGGCGTGTACCTTATCGCCCTGGATGCGATTTCCGATCCTGCATTGCTCAGCGCTACCATTATCCGGGTGCTCAACTTGCAGCCCAAAGGGGCAGAACCACCCCTCGAAGCGCTTAAGGCCTATTTGCGCACCCGGCGCCTGCTATTGGTTCTCGATAACCTGGAACACCTATCGGGTATTGGGTCTATGGTGACCGTGCTTCTGCAAGCCGCGCCTGGTCTCAAAATTCTCAGCACCAGCCGTGAGATGCTCAACATCAGTGGGGAGTATTGCTTCATGGTTGCCCCACTGCCGGTGCCCGATTCACAAGCTGCCATAACGCCTGAGGCCCTCCAGGCTTTTCCCGCGGTGCGGCTCTTCGTGGAACGCGCGCGGGCTGCACGCCAGGGATTTTCCCTCACTGCGGAAAACGCCGCGACCCTTGTGGAGATTTTGCGGCGTCTGGATGGCTTGCCGCTGGCTATAGAGCTTGCCGCTGCACGCATCAGGACTTATTCTCCCGAGCAATTGCTGGCGCAACTAGAGGAGAACCTTGCCGTCTTGCATTATCCCCACCAAGACCGACCCGTGCGCCACCGCAGCTTGTGGAGCGTCATCGAATGGAGCTACCGGCTTCTCAGCTCTCAGCACAAGACCCTCTTTCGGCGCCTGGCGGTTTTCGACCACAGCTGGGACCTCAAAGCTGCGCAGGCTGTCTGCGAGTGTGACAACATTCAGCAGGGGCTTGAAGAGCTGGTCGGTAAAAGCCTGATTCAGCCGGTTTCCAGCCGCAAGGATGTGCGGTTCTATATGCTCAATACCTTGCGCGAATGTGCACTGGAGCAGTTGCATGCGACCGGAGAAGCAGAAACTATTGGCCGCAGTCATGCCTGGTACTACCTGCTGCAAGCCGAAATCGCCGAAACTACGCTCGGAAAAGCCAACCACCTGGCGTGGGCTGATTGGCTTCACTATGAACACGGCAATCTACAAACTGCATCGCGCTGGATGTTGGACCATACCGAGTCTGTGATGGCGTTGCGTCTCGTGGGCGCCATTTGGCGTTTTTGGCAGGTGCAGGGTGTCTTGACCGAGGGTCGTTACTGGCTTTCTCGAGCGTTGGCAGCCAGCGCGGGAGTTGTGGATACCTTTAAGTTGAAGGCCCTTTGGGGCGCCGGTTGGCTGGCGGAGAACCAGAGTGACATTCCCGCCGCGACTGCATATTTTGAAAATGGCTTATCTTTGGCGCAGCAGCTGCAGGAGCCGCGTTGGATTGCCTTGCTTCAGACCGGGATGGGGCAGGTGCGCCGCGCTCAACAACGTTACGCGGAGGCGCGCCAGCTTTTTGAATCCAGCCTGGAGATTTTTACCACCATTGAAGACCGTGAGGAAATTGCCTGGTCTCTCGACCAGTTAAGCCGTCTGGCATTGGAACAACAAGACCTTTATCGTGCGCGTCAGTATGCCGAATCTAGCCTGGCGCTTTTCCGTGAACTCCAGCACCACTGGGGAATGTCTCATGCGTTGGATCACCTCGGTGATGTCGTGTGGAACCAGGACCAGTATGACCTTGCCGTGGCTTTCTTTGAGGAAGCCTTGCAACAGTCGGCTATTTTACAAAGCCGCTGGCTTACCGCTTGGACGCTTTGCAAGCTCACTTCGGTGAGATTGGCGCAAGGTGAGCTGGTAAAGGCGCGCGCCGCGCTCACGGAGAGTTTGCGGTTGCATCTCGAGGTGGAAAACACTTTAGGCATCGTTGCGTGTCTTGGACGTGTGGCAATCCTCACTGCCGCTCAAAACGCCTGGTTTGATGCAGTGCAATTCTGTGCGGCGACGCAGACTCTGCACCGCAACCTGAATCTTCCCCCCCTTACTACGATCTTTGCGCGCGGGATGAGTCGAGCGCTCGATGAGGCGCGTATTCAACTGGAGTCGGTAGTCTTTGACGAAGCCTGGACCTACGGGCAGAGCCTGACTTTGCCGCAGGCTATTGAACGTGCCAGGCACTGGTTGAGTATTGAACTGTGAAGTAGCGTTGATTTTTCTGGCGTAACACGCTTTTGTGAAGAAATCATTCTCCCCTGGCAATCGGCTCTTTTACTCCTGGCATAAGAGGCATCTTGGAACTCTCCCCGCTGCAAGAACGTCATATAGTGTGAGGGAATATACCAAGGGTGATGCAGGTTTATCACTCATCATTTTGCTGGAGGCTGTATGAAGACAAAACTCTGGAATCGTTTATTTAGTACCATCGTCTTGCTGGCAACGTTGGCGGCGTGCACTGGCGCACCCACGTCTCCTCCTGTGACACCCTCTCCAACGGCGACGCCAGTCGCGACCCCTACACCCCTGCCGCCCAAGCCTGAGGTTCCCTATACGCCTGTGCCTGAGGGAGAAATCGCTCCCGCTGTAATCTGGCGCAGCCCACAACGCGGTGAAACCCTCACGCCTGAGGCGGGTATCGAACTGGTCTTTGATCAGCCCATGGCGCGCGAGAGCGTTGGGCGTGCGCTTACGGTGCAGACGGCGGCAGAAACGCCGGAGCCCGTGACCGGTGAACTTAGCTGGCGCGATGACCGCATCGCTGTCTTCAAACCCGGTAAAGCCTTGGCGCGCAACGTGGCCTATGATGTCATTCTAACCCAGGATGCCACCTCCGTCACGGGCACACCCTTGCGTGAACCCCTGGTTTTTCGCTTCACTACAGCCGGTGCGCTGGAGGTCACTCAAGTCGTTCCCGCGCCCGGCACGATGGATACCGAGACCGACATGCCGATCACAGTCATGTTCAATCGTCCCGTGGTGCCCTTAACCAGCTTGAAGCAGATGGAAAGCCTTCCCAATCCCTTGATTATCGAACCGGCTGTAGCGGGCAAGGGAGAGTGGCTCAATACATCCATTTACGTTTTCCGCCCAGAAGAACCTCTGGCGGGTGGCGTCACCTATCGCGCCACCGTCACCTCGGGCTTGCCGGACCTCGCTGGCGCACTGCTACTTGAGGATTACAGCTGGAGTTTTAGCACCCAACCGCCTGAAGTGGTGTGGACTGTGCCTGGTGATGGGGAGTCACTGGTAGATATTCGTCGCCCAATCCGGATCGAGTTCAACCAGCCCATCGAAGCCACCTCTGCACAACGCGCTTTTTCGCTCAAGGGAGGAAGCCTGCTGCGCACCGATGTGGCGGGTGCTTTCTCGGTGGTGGGGAATACGCTCATCTTCACACCTACGCGTGATCTCGATTTCGATACTGCCTATACCGTTTCTGTGGCTGCTGGTGTAACCGGCGCCTCGGGAGGAGAGGGGATGCGTCAGGCTTACACCTGGCAATTCACAACTGTGCCTCTGCCTCGCATCGTCTCTACTGTTCCTGCCGATGGCGAGCGCAACGTTCCGGCATACAGCCCCTTCCAGATTGTCTTTAATACGCGGATTGACCCCAAAACGGTTATGCCCAATCTCACGGTAACGCCGCCGCTTTCACCTACGCAGGTCTACACCTATTTCTCGGAATGGGATAATACCTTTACCCTCTATTTTGGGTCACAGGCTTCTAGTGATTACACTGTCGTCATCGGGGATGGCATTGCCGATCCTTATGGCAACACCATTCCGAGAGGGATGACCGTGCGTTTCAGAACTGCGCCGCTGGAGCCGAATTACCGCCTGCTGATCCCGGATTTTACGGCGACGTATGACGCTGCGCTCCCTGTACAGGTCGCCATTGCGCATCTCAATCTCACCCGCATGAACCTGCGCCTTTACCGACTTCCCGTGGGCGCCTTGCGGGCCTCTTATTGGGATTGGCGTGAGGAGTTGCCAGATGGCAGCGACTTGATGCGGGATTGGACGGTGGCGCTTGAATCCCCTCTCAATAAGCAAAGCTATACCCTGGTGGACTTAACGGAAACCTCAGGCGGAACGCTCACGCCTGGCGCCTATCTGCTGGATGTGCACGCTCCCGAGCTGGCGGCGAACGAATGGCAGGCTCACCAACAACACTTGCTTGTCGTTTCTGACTATAACCTCACCCTGAAAATCGGTGCTGATGAAGCGTTTATCTGGGCAGTGGACCTGGCAACAGGAGAGCCTGTTTCAGGCTTGAACCTGGAACTGACAGAGATACAAAGCGCCCCGGGCGCCCGCAGCCTGGGAACTCTGACTACCGACCCGGAGGGAATCGCCCGCATGGCGCTGTCGCAGAACCGCAACTCGGTCCTCGTTCTCAGTGAGCAGCCTTTTGCCGCTATCGCCGAGGGTTGGGCGCGGGGCATCAGTCCGTGGGATTTCGGCATGGGAGAGGGTGTGTGGGAGCAGAAGCTGCGCCCCTACATCTATACGGACCGCCCGATTTATCGTCCTGGGCAGAGCGTCAATTTCAAGGGCGTTTTGCGTACTGAGGATGACGCTGCATATGGATTACCCAACGTAAGCGCGGTAAAGGTCACCATTCGTGATGCTGCGTGGCAGGAAATCTACGGTGAGCGCTTGCCGGTAAGCCAGCTTGGCGCCTTTGTGGGCACGCTCGTTCTTGACTCCAACGCCAGCCTGGGGAATTATGCCATCGCTGTTGAATTTGATGACCAGTACTATGAGACGTATTTCCAGGTCGCTGCCTATCGCGCCCCAGAGTTCGAAATCGTGGTTGATCCCGCAGTGGCTGAGCTACAACGGGGTCAAAGCACGCAGGCGACCATCACTGCGCGCTACTTCTTCGGTGGACCACTTGCCAATACCGCCATCACCTGGAATGTGCTTGCGGAGCGTTACACCTTCAAGCCTTCCTGGGGAGGGCGCTATAGCTTCAGCGATGTGGAGGATCCCTGGATTTGTTTCGATTGCTGGTGGCGTTGGGAGCCTGAGCCGCCCGCTGAGGCGATTCTGAGTGGCAGCGGTGTGACAGATGCTAACGGTGAACTGCGCATCACGCTCGATGGCGCCGCGTTGGATGCAGCGTTGCCCTATCTTGCCTCGCGTATCACAATCGAAGCTCTGGCTACCGGTCCTGATAATCAGGAGATTGCCGGTCGCAGCAGTGTCGTGGTTCACCCCGGATCTTACTACATTGGCCTTGCGCCTGCCAGTTACGTCGGAGTGGCAGAAAAAGAGAACAGCATTGATCTGGTCGCCGTGGATTGGACAAGTCAGCGTCTGGCAAATCAGACGCTCAAGGTGGCTTTCTACCGCCGGGAGTGGGAGAATATCTTCATCGCCAACGAGGTTGGGGGAGGATACTGGTCCTGGGAGACGCAGGATATCTTCGTGAGTGAGACCACCGTTACCACCGACGCGCGCGGTGAGGCTGTGGCGCGTTTTACTCCACCCAAGGGCGGTTCCTATCACGTCATCGCCACGCCGGCGAATCCTACCTCCGACTCTGAGCGCATCCGCTCCTCTGTTTTCGTCTGGGTGACCGGCAAGGATAACATCAGCTGGCGACGCGAAAATCACGACCGCCTCACGTTGATCAGCGATAAAAGCTCCTACAAAGTCGGTGAGACCGCGGAAATCCTCATCCCTTCACCTTTCACCGAGCCACATTGGGCTTTGATCACGATAGAACGAGCGGGTATCCGTCGCCATGAACTGCTTCGTCTGGAAACCAACAGTGCGATCTACCGCTTGCCCATCCAGGAGGCTGATATTCCGAACATCTATGTCTCGGTGGTCCTCGTTCAGGGGCGGGATAGTGCGGAAATCGCAGGGGGTTCGGCTGAGTTCAAGATGGGCTTGCTGCCGTTGGATGTGAACCTGGAGCCTAAGACGCTTACGTTGACCGTGGAGCCTTCCGTTTCAGAAGCTGAACCAGGTGCGGAGGTGACGTACACCCTCGTGGCGACCGGTCCTGATGGTCGTCCCGCTGCCGGCGCTGAACTTTCCTTCGATGTGGTAGATAAGGCGGTGCTGAGTCTGCAACCTCGCACGAGCGACATCTTGAGCGCCTTCTATGCTCGCCGCTCCTTGCAGGTCAATACGTATAGTGCTTTGAGTCTTTCTGCTAACCGTTACCTCAAAGAATTAACGGCTGACTTGGGGCTGGAACACAGCGCCCTTGATGGCGAGCAATCCGCCAGAAATGTTTACGGCATGGGGGGCGGCGCAGAAGACATGGCTGCTGGCGCTGTGCCTGCACCTGCTCCGACGATGGCGTCTATGCTGGAAGCGGCTAAGGAGGTGGAGGTGGCAGCCGATATGGCGTTCTCCATGGAGGGCATCACGGTCCGTGAGGAATTCGCGGATACCGCTGCCTGGGAGCCTATGCTGGTCACGGATAGCGATGGGCGTGCGCAGTTGACCCTGACCCTGCCCGATAATCTCACTACCTGGACCGCGCACGCTGTGGGGCACACTGCCGCGACGGTAGTCGGCGAAGGCCAAAGTGATCTCGTCGTAGCTAAGCCGTTGATGGTGCGTCCGGTCGCGCCGCGTTTCTTCGTCGTTGAGGATCGTGCGCAGCTGGCCGCGAATGTTAGCAACAACACCGATCAATCCCTCCAGGTTGAGGTGGCGCTCAGCGCCGAAGGTGTCGGCATCAGCCAGGAGACGCCGGCGGTGCAGACGGTCACCATCCCTGCACGCAGTGAGAGCAAGGTGATCTGGTGGGTCACCGTGACCGACGTGCCCAATGCACAGCTAACTTTTGCTGCGCGGGCAGGTGAGTACACCGACGCCAGCAAGCCTCGGCTCACCACCGGACCGGATGGCTCCCTTTTGGTGTTGCGCTATACCGCTCCCGATATTGTGGGCACGGCGGGCCAACTGACTGAAGAAGGCAGCGTGGCTGAAGGCGTGGCTCTGCCGCCGCAGTTCGATGACCGCCGAGGGCAGCTCACGGTGCAACTGGACCCGAGTCTCGCTGCCGGTATGCAGGACGGGCTGAGCTATCTGGAGCATTTCGAATACGAATGCACCGAGCAGACCGTGAGCCGTTTTCTCCCGAATCTGCTCACCTATCGTGCGCTCAAATCCCTGGGCTTGCAGAACGCGGAGCTTGAGGCACACCTGCCCGCGCTTATTGATGAGGGCCTGGCTAAGCTTGCCAAACAACAGCGTCCTGATGGGGGCTGGGGCTGGTGGTATGATACCGAAAGGGGCGAGAGCAACCCGTATGTGGGCGCCTATGTGGTTTTCGCGCTACTCAAGGCGCAACAATCCGATATCAATGTGGATGGGATGATGCTGCAACGTGGGCTGGATTATCTCATGACGCAGTTGAAGCCTATTCGGCAGGTGGAGCATTATCGTGCTGCTAATTTGCAGGCATGGCTGCTCTATGTGTTGGCGGAAGCCGGGCAGGCGCCACAAGATATGCTCGATAATCTCTTCGAAAACCGCGAGAAACTCAGTCACTATGCCCGTGCTTATCTGGCGCAAGCGTTCTGGTTGGCGAATCGTGACGATGCCCGGTTGCAGACACTGCTTGCCGACCTGAACAATGCCGCCATCCTTAGTGCTACGGGAGCGCACTGGGAAGAAGCCAACTACGACTGGTGGTCCATGAACACCGACACGCGTTCTACTGCGATCATCCTCGATACGTTGACGAAACTCGATCCGGAGAACGCGCTCAACCCCAATATCGTCCGCTGGCTCATGGTGGCGCGCAAGGCGGGCATCTGGGAAACCACACAGGAGACTGCCTGGGCGCTCATCGCGCTTACCGATTGGATGGTGGCTACGGGCGAGCTCAACGCTGACTATGATTACGGTGTCTTCCTTAACGACGGGGAACTCGCTACCGCGAGCGTGACCCGTGAGACCGTGCGTCAGAGCACCAAAATCACCGTGCCCATCGCCGACTTGCTTGCGGATGCCCTCAATGTGTTGGGTATCGCTCGCACAGCGGGTCCGGGGCGGCTCTACTACACCGCGCACCTTGAAGTCTACCAACCGGTAGAGGCCTTGGAGCCTGCAGATCGGGGTTTCAGCATTCAGCGGCGTTACACGTTGGCTTCTTGTGCTGCTGAGAAGATCAAGGCGGGCGGCAGTGTGCTGGATTGCCCGGAGGTTCGCGAGGTGAAGCTAGGTGACGTGATTCGGGTGGACTTGACCATCATCACCCCGCACGACCGCTATTATGTGGTTGTGGAGGACCCGCTCCCGGCAGGCGGTGAGGCGGTGGATACCGGGTTGGCAACCACCAGCTTGCTGGCGATGGAGCCCAATCTTTCGCGCCCCAGCTCGCGTTGGTGGTGGTGGTGGAACTGGTACAGCCGCAGCGAGTTGCGGGATGAGAAGGTTGTGCTCTTCGCCGATGTTTTGGGCGCGGGTACTTATGAATACAGCTACACCTTCCGCGCTACGTTGCCGGGAGAATACCGCGTGATTCCCACCGTGGCGAAGGAATTCTACTTCCCGGAGGTCTTCGGACGCAGCGACGGACGGCTACTCACTATCGCGGAATAAGGTTCTGGGTAAAGTAACGAATAGGGAGTGTGGAGACACTCCCTATTCGTCATCTTAGGAGTTCTATGGCTGACGTAAGCAGTCGTCGAGAAGGTGCTGGTCAGGTTGCACTCTCTCCATTCCCCGCTGGTGTTGGAATCCGTAACAGGGCGATGACCAGCCCAATCGCCATCACCACCGTACCGCTGAAGTAGGGATACCTGATGTTGATATCGAAAGCAAACCCCGCCCAGATGGGACCGATGACGCGCCCAAGGTTCATGAAGGAATTGCACAAGCCCATGATGGTTCCCTGTCCTGATGTGGCGCGTTGTGAGGCGAGCGACATGATGACGGTGCGTAACAGCGTCTTGGAGAGGATGAAAACGCTGGTCGCCGCTAGCACTCCGGGATAACTTCGCACCAACATAAGCAGGATGAAACCCGCGGAGCTGGCTGCCAACGAGACTTTGATGATCATGCCTTCACCCCACCACCGGGTGAGAGGCCTGGTGAGAATCGCTTTTCCCAACGTCGAGGTCAGCCCCACAACTGCCAGGATGGCGCCCACGCGCTCGGGTCCGTAACCCAGCACTTGTGCTGCATATAGTCCAAAAACCGACTCGAAATTGCTTAACCCGAAGCTGACCAGAAACAGCAGGAACAGAAACAAGCCGACTGGCTCGAACAACGCCTGCCACAGCATCTTGAATTGCAATGTTTTGACCTTGCCCGCTCTCTGCCTTTCCTCCACGGTCAGCGATTCTGGCAACAAAAGCGCACCAAGCACCAATGCCACAACTGACAGTCCTGCCGCGACAAAAAAAGGCAGCGAAATGGAAACCTCTCCAAGCCAACCGCCCAGCGCTGGTCCGAGAATCGCACCCAGGCCCATTGCTGCGCCCAGCATCCCGATACCCCAACCACGTTCTTTTGCGGGGGTGTTATCGCTGATATATGCCAGTGCGGTCGCTGCGACTGCCGATGAGAGTACGCCCGATAGTGCACGCGACGCGAACAACATCCAAATCTTTGTGGATAAGCCAAACAACAGCGATGAGAGCGCATAACCCAACACGCCAATTAGCAGAATCGGTTTGCGCCCGGCGCGATCGGAGATGCTGCCCCAAATCGGTCCGCACACGAGCTCCAGCAGGGCGGAAGTCGCCATCAACAATCCCAACTCTCGCCCGCTGGCGCCCAGCGCTTCGATATAGAAGGGGAATAGCGGAATGATCAACCCGTAGCCCAACATCACCACGATCAGGGTGAAAGCCAGAATAGCGATATTCCTGCGATTGATCTTATCCATACATCCCTCCACATAGATTGTGGGGTGTCGCGGCGCCTTCCTACCTGGGTCTTTAGAACCGGTGAAAGGACTCCAGTGTCTAGCTAAGGGTTTCCATCAATTCCACATACCCTTCACTGCCATCTATCGTGATCATCTGCCCATTCTTGATGCGCCGGGTAGCCACACCCGTCCCCATCACTGCCGGGATGCCGTACTCGCGGGCGACGATGCTGCCGTGGGAGAGGGGGCCCCCAATATCGGTGACGACCGCAGCTGCCATCGCGAAGAGCGGCGTCCAGGCTGGCGTGGTGGTCCCCGCGACGAGGATGCATCCCGGTCGCATCTGGTCGAAGTCCTCAGGTCCGTGGAGTACACAGGCGGGCGCCGTTACCTTGCCTGCACTGGCGCCGATGCCCTTGAGCACGTCACCCTCCTGACTGGTCTCTGATGCCGCTGTAAAGGGTTCCATATTGATGCCCAGGTATTTCTTCCGAGGGGGCAAGGTGGGCGGTGGGACGATACGGGCAAGCGCCGAGTGATGGGCTTTGCGTTGTGCGACCTCTTCGAGAAGTGCCTGGGGGGCGCTGCCGCTTGCTAGCACAGTCATGGATGCCTCCATCTCATCCGCTTGCAACCAGAAAATATCCTCGGCTTCGGCAATGGCGCCTGCCTGCGCGCAGCGCCGCCCCAACTCGCGCAGCAACCCGCGCAGCGCCGGATAGCCCAGCCCGATATCGGCAAGGGCATCCTCGCGTACCTGTGCCATGGCTTGCCCCGGCTTGAGAGTCTTTTCGAAAGCCCAGCGGCGCAGCCCTTTAAGTCGGGCGCGCGCCTCTTCGACAGCCTGCTCGCGCCTTTCTGCAGTCGCTTGCTGGCGCTCATGGGGATTGATGCCGCCACCGCGCAGGTACATCTTGATGGTTTCCAGCATCGGTGTGGGATCATCTGCCGGCAGCAATCTGGCAAAGTCTAGATCATAGATGAGGTGACCATAGGCATTCAGGTGTTTTTTAAGCCGTTCGCAGAAGTTGTCCCAACCGTGGAGCACGGGGTGAGTTGCAGGGAGTAAGTGAGCAACCAGATCGGCGGTGGGGGTGCTGAGAAAATGCTCGCCCAGCTCGGGTTGGGTGCGTATCCATTCAGCCAGGTCATAGAGCGATTTCTCAGCCTGAATAGGGGTGCTATCATAGCCCATCAAAAATACAGAAGCTTCCGGATCGCCTGTACGGCGGAGCAGCTTGTTGTAGACATTGGTAAATAGCATCTCGGCGCCTGCTGATGCGCCTGTTGTTGCTACCAGTAGTGCTGAGAAGTGCAACATCGCCGCAGTGTTGAGCTCCTGGATTCCAGCCCACAGCTCATCCAAAGATAATGTTTCCGGTGCTCGACTTTGCCAGCAGGTGACCGCTGCCACATACTGCGGGCGAATTTTGTCCCGCCAGAGTGGTATGGCTTCACGTAGCATGCGTGGCATGGCAGTCATCATCCGGCTGAGAATCCACCACCACTCTTTTAACGTATACCCGGCGTTGATATAGACATAGCTATTGAGGGTCACGATGTAATCTGGCAGTATCGGCTCAGAACGGGTCAAAGGGCGTAACACCTCTTTGACCCCAACGCGGGCAATCGTTGGGATAGCCAGGGTCTCAAACAATGGGCTGACTGGATTCGGCATCAGGTCGGCGATGCCGGCATGCATATATTGGCTCTTGGGGTTGGGAAGAGTCCATTCGATGGCATGTGCATCCTTGTGGAGCGTGATGCGCCCGGTGTTGCCATCTACAGTGATGGTTTGTCCATCGCGGATGCGTTGTGTGGCAATGCCGACTCCGGTGACAGCAGGTAAGCCATATTCACGGGCGACAATGCCGCCATGCGAGAGTGCACCGCCCAGGTCGGTGACAACGCCTCCAGCGAGCGTGAAAAGCGGTGTCCACGCTGGCGTGGTGATGTGTGCCACCAGAATGTCCCCGGCCTGGAAGTGTGCAATCTCACCCGGTGTGGCAAGGACTCGCGCAATACCGGTGACTTTCCCGGGGCTTACGCCTAGCCCTGTGAGTGTGTTGCCTTCGACCTGCGGTGCAACCTCGGGTACAGGGGTGATGTATTTCCACCACCAGACAGGCTTGCTGCCTTCTGGTAAATGCGTTGGTGGTTGGAGCCCTTGCCAGCTCTCCCAATCCGCGCGTCGTTGGGCTACGATTGTTAGCAGTGACGCTACGATTTGCCCTGCTTCGAGTGTCTCCACTGTCGCCCCAATTTCCTTCTCTGTCAGGAAATAGATATCATCTGGCGCAGCGAGAGCTTCAGCGGCGACCAGACGGCGCCCCAATTCCCGTAGATCGCGGCGCATTGCGCGCCAGGCGAGCCCAAACTCGAACATGGCGGTCTCACGTTCGCGCGCTCCTTCGCGGGCTTGCGCCAGCAATTCCGTCAACTTCCCGAATTTGCGCGAGGGGAGGCGCGTCTCCAGTGCGGCGAGCGCTGCTTCGCGCTCAACCGTCATCCGCGCCAGGCGTGCAGAAGGCACTTCCTGCCCCTGCAGGTAGCCGCGTAGCGCTAGCAAAACCACCTGCGGGTCGTCCGAGAGCGTCGGCATCAGTGGATCAATTGAGGAAAACTGGTAACCGTACGCTTCCAGATGGGCTTGGAATTGCGCCAGGAAGGTCACGCCACCTGGATGGGCAGCGCAGGCAGTCAAAGGTTCGCTATTTGTTTGGGTGAAGAGGTCTGCCAACCCCAGGTCACGTGCGGATTGCGCCAGTGCATAGATGGAACACTCTGCCTCATAAGGGCGCATCTCGTGACCCCGCAGCAGCACTTCAGGGGTGGGATCACCGGAGCGCTGCACCCGGCGGTAGAATTTGCTGAAATTGCCCTCGCGTTGCAGCACCGCACGAATAATCATACCCACGGCATTCCAGTAATCGGTGCCGGCAGCGAGCAAATCCTGTGCCCGCTGCCAGAGCTCGCGTGGGGTCAATATCTCAGGGGGGGATTGGCTTAAGCGTGCCACTGTTTGCTGGTAGGTTGCCAGCATTTGGGGCCATGTTTCCAACGAGCGTGCATGGGCGCGCAGGGCGCGGTAGAGTGCGAAGATGTGTTTGGGCTTTGGCGTAGGGCGCAGACGGATAAAGGCATGACCGTTGCTGAAGTGCATCAAGGGCCAGACGGTCAAATCGTGAATCCCAAAGCGTTTCCCTAACTTATAGTTGGCACGATCGAATGCTGGTGCAACCCACGTGATGCCCAAAGGGCTGACGGGTTCGGTGACAAACTCCATGATTCCCCCACCGCGCATCCAGATATCACCTGCTGGCGCTTCCCAGGTCACCGGTGTGGGAGGGAGCGTCGTGATCGGTCGCGCCTGGACGATGAAGCTACGACCCTCTGCCCAGCACCATTCGATGTCTTGTGGGGTCCCGTAAAGTGCCTCGATTTCGCGCGCCAACCGCGCCAGCTCCGCGATTTGGGTCGCATCTAGCACCTGCGCCTGACGTTGGTCAGCGGCAACAGGGCGTTCTTCCGTGCCCTGCTCTGTGCGAATCGTCATTACTTGCTTATCCGCCACCTCACAATTCAGAAGCTGTCCGGTTGCTTTAGCCACTGTATAGGTGTCGGGCGTCACTAACCCGCCGACGATGGCTTCTCCCAAGCCCCATGCGGCGTTGATAACCAGCTGCTCCCGCCGCCCATTGAGGGGATTTGCCGTGAATAGAATGCCTGCCGCCTCTGCGAAGATGAGCAGCTGCACGACGATCGCGAGGCTCACCGCGTCAGGATCAATGCCCCGTCGCATTCGGTAGCCGATGGCGCGAGCCGTCCATAGGCTGGACCAACAGCGGCGGACGGCGTCCAGCACTGCATCCACACCCTGGATGTTAAGATAGGTGTCCTGTTGTCCGGCGAAAGATGCATCTGGTAAATCTTCGGCGGTAGCTGAAGAACGGATGGCAACGGAGACTGGAGCGGCAGAGAGGGATAGATACGCTGCCCTGATGGCCTCGGTAAGGTCTGAAGGAATGGGAGCCTCGATAAACAGTGCACGGATTTGATCTGAGGCGGCTTCGAGGGACGCTGGTTGCGCCACATCCACATCCCGCAGCGCCGCAAGAATGCGCGGTTGCAGGGCGTTCTCCGTCACGAACTGTTGATAGGCGGCTGTTGTGATGTGGAAACCATTGGGAACGGGCAACCCGGCATTCACCAGTTTTGCCAGTGAAGCGCCCTTGCCTCCGACCGTGTTTAGCGTAGCGCGATTATCAGCCAGGGATAGAATTATCATAGCTTCCATACTTCACCTCTGTCTTGCTTCAAAACGATTGTAAGCGGACGCTGTGCGTAAATTGGCTTTTGAGATCACTCACCCCAAAATGGCTTCAACATCTCGCCCGGTTTGGCGTTTGACTGATACCAGTGTGAGGTTCAAATCCCATATTTTGTTCAACATGCCGCGAAGCGTGACCTGATCCACAACGCCGGTGAGGATAGTCAACCCGTGAGTTGTAGTGCTTAGCAGCATTCTGTCGAACCATTCTTCCCATCGCGGGTCGAGCTGCCCCAGGATCACGATTTCATAGTCACAACATTTGTCATCCACATTGACTCCATGCCCAAGCCAGATCTACGACTAGCAATCGCTGTTGAGTATAACGGCGTTAAGTATAACGGCGTTAAGTATAACGAGTATACTCTGGGCATGGGTGAGTTGTCATCCCCTAGATGGGTGATTACCGGGGTGAAAAACAAAAGCTAAATCAAGCCAAGTTCCTGAGCACGGGCAACGGCTTCGTAGCGACTGTGTACCTCAAGTTTGCTGTAGATGCTCTTGAGGTGTGATCGTGCGGTGTTGCTCGAAATGTAGAGATGGTTTGCGATATCAGAGATGGAGAGACCTGAGGGTAACAACTGCAACACTTCCATCTCGCGTTCAGAGAGTAGTGCCGTTGGTGTCGGGGTGAGGGGCGGCGATGGTCGAGGCGCTGCGGGCGGAGATTCTGTTTTGGACTCCGCTTCGAAGGCGGCCAGAATAGTGGCAGCATAGGTATGGTGTTTTTTGTTCGCGCCTGTCATTTTCTCCAGAAGCTTGCGCAACGGCGGTCCTTCATCGAGAAAAATGCGCAGATAGCCTTCCGGCGCAGCATTGTTGAGCGCTTGCTCCAGAGTGTCCAGCGCCTCCGGTTCTCGTCCCAGAGCACTGAGGATCACGGCTTGAAGGGTAAGAATCTCGAGGATCATGCCTGGGCGGTCGCGGGCAACAAAGCGTGGCAGCACGGTTTGCAGTACGTTTAGGGCTGCATCGTGTTTCCCCTGAACGTGCAGCCAGCGCGCCAGTATCAACAACTCGTATTTCTGCAGATGTTGTGCGGCATAAGAATGATCATCTGGGGGCAGATCGGGAGCGTTCAACCCGCGTTCTTCGAGCCAATGTGCCACGGCGGCAGCACTGGCGAGGTCCCCGGCGGCAGCGCGGTGTACATTGATGCGCGCACGCAACAAAGCCACCAATAAGTCGTCAATGTCTGTCGTGTCGAAGTGCTCAGCGATGGCCTCAGCACGTCGTAGACTGGTTTCAGCGCCCCTGTGATCTCCCCGTTGATGTTGGAGTTGTATCAGACCAATGTAGCCATCAAGCGCATTTACCTCGCTCCAGCACTCGGTTAGTGCAATGCCTTCTTTGAATGCCTCTTCTGCGGCATCTAGCGCATTCCACTCGCGATAGATTTCGCCTAGACCTATGAGGGCATTTCCAGCTATGGGCAAACGCTGCCCGTCAGCATCTGTAGCGAGGTCGAGCGCTTGCTCGTAGAGTTGCTGCGCCTGATGCAGTTTGCCTTCGCGCCATGCCATCTCGGCTTGGTGACAAAGAACCAGCGCTGCGACGAGTATATTGCCAGCCTGACGACTGGTGCGGGTGACTTCTTCTAGCAAAGCCTTTCCATCTGCTGTTTTACCGGTGGCAAAATGACTTATTCCCAAGCTCCAGGTTGCCAGACTGTGCAAAAGCGTGTCTTTAGGGGGAATCTCAGCTAGCGCGCGCGTTGCGAGTTCCGTCGCTTCTTCAATTTCACCCCGGTAAAGGGCAACGAAACTGAGGAGGGGCGCGGCTTTAGCCGGGACAAAAGATGTCGCTTGCGATGCGAAATGTTCAGTGGCTTGTCGGGCTGCTTCCAGGCGTGATTCTACCAAAGCCCAGGGATGTCCCATCATCAACAGAATCCAGGCATGGTACAGGCACAGGGTCGGGTGGCAGAGAATTGTGGATTCGGGTAGTTGTTCTACCCAGGAGAGGAAGGTGCGGATTTCACTGCGCATCAAAATGGCTTCGGCGACTTGCTCGATGAGGGTTGCCGCACGCTCAAAGTCTGCACCCTGTAAAGTGTGTGCGATGGCTTCTGGAAATTGAGCGTGTGCTTCGTACCATAGACTGGCGCGGTGATGCAGTTTGGGCATCATATCGGGATAGATTTGCGTCAACCGATTTTGAAGCAGGTCGGCAAACAGCTGGTGATAGCGATACCATTCCCGTTGATCATCCAACGGCACGAGGAAGAGGTTCGCTGCATCCAACGCATGCAGGATCTTGGCCGAATCACGCGGGGTTGGCGTGGTCTCATCGCTTAACAGCGCGTCGCATAGGGCGCCATTGAGCCGGGTGAGAATGGATGTGCAAAGCAAGAAATCCTGGATGGCAGCAGTTTGGTTCTCGAGCACCTCTTCGATGAAGTAATCCAGCACAAAGCGATTGCTTCCAGCAAAAGCATGGATGAAATGGCCGACGTCTGGAGCAGACCCGGGTGAGCTGGCAGCTTGCAGCGCCAAAGAAGCCATCTGTAGCCCGGCAGCCCAGCCTTCTGTGCGTCTTGTCAGCGTGGCGATATGATCTTCCGTCAGTGCTATGCCGGTTGCACTATTGAGAAATGCAGCTGCTTCTGTATGGGTGAAGCGGAGTTCGCCGGAGCGCAGTTCTGTGATCTGCCCTCGCGCTCGCAATCGTGCAACGGGCAGCGGGGGATCGGCGCGGGTAGCGATAACCAGGTGCAGGGTAGGCGGCAAATGCTCGAGCAGAAATGCGATGGCTTCGTGGACGGTCGTATCGTGGATGAGGTGAAAATCATCGAGTACCAACATGCATGGCGTTGGCAACGCTGCCATCTGATTCAACAGTGTGGTTAACCGCTCGGGGCCGAGCGGCGCGATGTCAAACTCGGAATCGGGTAGGGTGAACGGTTGTGGCGGGGTGGGCAAGGTGTTGAGCGCTGCGACGAGATAGGTCAGAAAGCGTGCCGGGTCGTTATCGGTTTCATCTAGCGAGAGCCAGGCGCAAGGATGTGTTCCAGCCGTGGCCCAGGCGCTCAGCAGGGTGGTTTTTCCAAAGCCAGCCGGTGCGGCGATCAGCGTTAGTTTGCGGTGTAACCCGGCTTCGAGCAACGCGAGCAGGCGCGGCCGCGCGACGAGCTCGGGGCGTGGGCGTGGAATATAGAGCTTGGTGGTGAGAATCTCGATGGTCATGGTTTCCCGATGTGCTTTCTTGACTGATTGCTTGCTTTGATTGTAACATTAGGACACATCTGAGGCAAGCCCCTTCTCCCAGAAATCTAAAATTTTGCCTTTTGCTTATTTGTGCGCGAAATCTTCATGGGAAACATTCCTAACTTGTAACTGTTCAGCGTTCCTCTGCATGTAACAACAAGAGCGGCTAAAGCCGCGATTTTGGAAAGTATTTTTGGCTGCCGCGCGTAGCGCGGCAGCCAAAAATACTCTTTCTAGTGGGCTTCAGCCCGAAATCTTCGCCTTACGTTGGGAATCTGAAAACTTACCCTAACTTTTAGAATTGCGCCGCACCAGAACCGTCCTATACTTGGGATCGGAGAGGCTTACTGAGGCTCGATTTCTTTCTGCGGGCGTATCCTCTCTTTCCAAAATGCAAGCGCCCTCAAGCACAAAAGGTGAGTGACCCATGCCCACAACTGGTTTGATTGCTTTTTTGCGCCCTGTTCGCGCCTGGTTCGAGGCGACTTTTGGCGCACCGACGCCGCCGCAGGCGCAAGGGTGGCCC
>JAFGFB010000230.1 GCA_016931315.1 Anaerolineae bacterium | reverse complement strand
GACGACATGCAGGCTGCCTTCGGTAATGGCAAGGCTGCTATGGAATTGGGTGGTCACTGGTCCGCTGGCGCTCAGAAATCCAACAGCGCGAGCGGCGAAGGCCTTGGCGAGGCTCTGGGCCTGTTCAACTTCCCGGCGATCGAGGGCGGTGCTGGCAAGGTCAGCGATGTCATTGGTGGCGGTAATGGTTTCGCGCTCGGCAAGAACGCTGAACCGGAAGCTGTCGACTTCGTCAAGTATCTGACCAGCGCTGCGAACCAAGCTGTGATCGCTGCCTCTAACACCGGTATCCCGGTGGTCAAGGGTGGTGAGGCTGGTTTGGCTGATCCCAACATGAAGCTCGTCCAGCAGACCTTTGCTGCTGCCGATTACTTCCAGCTGTACTATGATCAGTACCTGCCCCCCGCGATGGGTTCTGTGATCAACGATGCTGTCCAGGGTCTCTATGCTGGCACTTCCACACCCGAGCAGGTGTGCCAGACCATCGAAGACGCTGCTAAGGCAGAGTTGGACAAGTAAGTAATTTTGTTGGTGGTGTGGGATGGGCCGCAACGCTCATCCCACACCTACGTCCGTGTGAAAGGCCGAAGGGTTCGTTTGGCCTTAATCACCACACCGCTCGTACCGTTCACGAACCTCCTTTAGGTACGAGCGGTTTGAAACTGCAAGATAGTTTTTTGGAGGTTTTTGATGCAACAGGTCTCTACCATTACTAAAAGCACAGAACCAATTAGCACTTCAAGAATGTCTCGGCGTTTCCAAGACAGGCTGGTTGTGTTTTTGTTCCTCTTGCCTGCACTCATTCTGTTTTTGATTTTTGTCATTTACCCCATTTTCCATTCGGTTTATTACAGTATGTTTGATTGGAATGGCCTGGGGAAGGCGACAGACTTTGTGGGACTACAGAATTTCCAGACTATTCTTAATGACAAAGTATTCATTAAGGCAGTAGGAAATGTCTTGTTGCTCATCGTTATGTCGTTGGGCATTCAGTTGCCTCTAGCAATGATGCTGGCTGTTCTAGTGGGACGGGATTTGCCTGGGCGTGGGTTCTTCCGGACTATTTTCTTCCTGCCCTATGTTCTTGCCGAGGTGAATGTTGGAGTCATGTGGTTGTTACTGTACAATGCAGACCCTGATCGCGGTTTTATTAATGCGATCCTGGTGCAATTAGGCGCTGAGCCTGTTGCCTGGATGGGGAATATGAAGGTCGTTTTGATCGCGGTTTTTATCACGCTGACCTGGAAATTCTTCGGCTTCCATATGTTGCTGTATTTGGCGGGGCTGCAAAATATTCCAAAGGAAATTGAAGAAGCTGCAACAATTGACGGTGCCAATGGTTTCCAAAGCTTCGTGAATATTACATTGCCGTTGTTGGGCAGCCCAATTCGTACGTCTGTTTATATGTCTGTTTTGGGATCCATTCAGCAGTTTATCTTGGTTTGGATCATGACTCACGGCGGGCCGGTGAATGCAAGCGAAACCATGGCCACGTACATGTACCGCTTTGGCTTTGTCCGTTTCCAGTTGGGGTATGGTTCAGCCGTTGCGATTTACATGTTCATTTTCTGCCTGATCTTCTCACTGATCTACAATTATTTCACTCAGAAACCCGATTATCTTACCGGTTTATAGAAGGACACGCGCAATGGCAACCACAACTACTACTTTTGCTCCTATATCAAATAAACTGCGCCGGATGATGCCCCGGTTTTTCCAGTACCTGGTTCTTACAGTCGTCATGATTGTGATTTTCGTCCCACTGGTCATTTTGATCTTTGGTAGCCTCAAAACGACCGGAATGATGTATTCTCACCCTTATACTTTTCCCAATCCTCCGCACTGGGACAACATTACTTACATCTTAGGTACTGATGTTTTCTGGCGGATGCTGCAGAACAGTATTTTTGTGATGTTAGGCACCACCGCGGGTGTTGTATTTGTTTGTGGTTTGGCGGCTTTTGTCTTCGCGCGCATGGACTTTCGTGGGAAAAACTGGCTATTTAATTTGTTCAATATGGGCCTGATGTTCCCGATTAATGTTGCCATTCTCCCGGTCTATTTTGTTCTTCGTCAGATGAACGATATGGGTATTCACATGATTGACACTCTATTGGGTGTCATCATGGTCCAGCTTGCATTCCAGATTTCCGGGAATGTCGTCATTTTGCGAGGTTTCTTCACTGCTATTCCCGCGGAACTGCAAGATGCTGCCTACATTGATGGATGTAATGCCTTTGATTTCTTTTGGCGCATCCTGCTGCCATTAGCACGCCCGGCGCTCTCCGCCGTCGGCGCGCTGACGATGATTGTGAGCTGGAATGACTTGCTGGTCCCACTGGTGATTCTCAATAATGACAAGTTGTGGACACTGCCCTTGGGGACGATGCAGTTCCAAGGGCAATATGGGAGCGACCTGGCATTGATTTCGGCTTTTGTGCTGCTTTCTTCTATTCCCACGATCATCTTCTACATGTTTGCTGAGCGCCAAATTGTCTCTGGCCTGACTGCCGGCGCGCTCAAGGGTTAGCTCATGTCAAGCTTACGACGCTCTCTCATGCTCGGTACAGTGCTCTGTATGCTGCTCACCTCCTGCCAGATGCCCACTACCGCGCCCGGCACACCCGTGGCTGCATCCACACCGGTCTTCTTCGCCCCCGCGTTTGAAAGTGGAGACTACCGCAATCTGTTTGCCGAGTACCTCGGCAAATCCGACGCCGAAATCCAGGCGAAGGTCGAGACCGCGTTTCAGCAGTTCTTCTACGGCGATGAGTACCGCGAGCGTGTCTATTACCCCGTCGGCGAGGATATGGCTTACATCCTCGACACCGGCAACGATGATGTGCGCAGCGAAGGCATGTCCTACGGCATGATGATTGCGGTGCAGTTGGACAAACAGGAGGAATTCAATCGCCTGTGGAAATGGACGAAGACCCATATGTACCAGACCGGTGGGGGATACAAAGGTTATTTTGCCTGGCATTGCGAGCCTGATGGAACGACGCTAGACGCCAATCCCGCCTCGGATGGTGAGGTATGGTTCATCACCGCGCTGATTTTCGCCGATGCACGCTGGGGTAGCGGCGAGGGCATCTTCAACTACCGGGCAGAGGCCCAATCCATCCTGGATGTGGCGTTGCACGCCGACCAGCTCAGCGGGGATATCGCCACCAACCTCTTCGATTCCGAGACAAAGCAGGTCGTCTTCGTACCCATGCTGGGGAAGAATTCGCAGTTCACCGACCCTTCTTACCACATGCCACACTATTATGAGCTCTGGGCGCGTTGGGCAGATAAGGACAATGATTTCTGGGCTGAAGCCGTTACCGCAAGCCGGGCTTACCTGAAAACAGCAGTACACCCAGAAACAGGTCTGGCGCCCAATTATTCCTATTTCGATGGCAGCCCCTACAACGACGATTATCATGGCAAATTCCGCTACGATGCCTTCCGCGTGGGCGCGAATATCGGCGTGGATTATGCGTGGTTCCGCCCCGATGACTGGCACCGGGAACAGGCAAGCCGCCTGCTGGGTTTCTTCGCGGCAGAAGGGCTAGATGCCTACAAAGCCGAATACACGCTAGAGGGCGAGTCTTTGGTGGAACATCGCTCCACAGGGCTGATGGCGACCAACGCCGTCGCCGCGCTCGCCGCCGATCCGGAGATTGGCAAACCCTTCGTCCAGGCGCTCTGGGATTTGAAATTACCCACCGGCACCTATCGTTACTATGATGGCTTGCTCACTATGCTCGCTCTGCTACAGGTCAGTGGGAATTTCCGCATCTACATGCCGGCCTGATATTGACGCATTATCCAATCCGGAGAATTACCATGAATGTTATTGATTCCAGTATCCGCCAACACCGAACGGCAGATGTAAGCCTTACGCTGACATACCATGGTGCGCCGGTTGTCGGGCAAGAAGTCCAGGTGCAACAGCTGCGCCACAAGTTTCTCTTTGGCGCCAACTGGGGTGAGTGCACACTCGCCTGGGTCAACGGAGAACTGAGCGGTGCCGCCAAAGAAGAAGCCGAGCGGCGCAATGAGGCTTTTCTACGCCTGTTCAATCAGGCCACATTGCCCTTCTACTGGGGGCGCTTCGAACCGGAACGCGGCAAGCCCGATACCGAACGCCTCCGCCATCTGGCGCAATGGTATGTCGCGCATGGTTGCACGGTCAAGGGACACCCGCTGTGCTGGCATACGCTCACTGCGGATTGGTTACTGGAACTGCGCCCGGAACAGATTCTCAAGGCACAACTGGCGCGCATCGAGCGCGAGGTGACGACCTTCGCGGGTCTGATTGATCAATGGGATGTCGTCAATGAGGCCGTCATCATGCCGGTTTTCGACCGTTACGACAACGGCATCACCCGGCTATGCAAGGCGATGGGGCGTATCGAGCTCAT
The DNA here is from genome assembly GCA_016931315.1 of Anaerolineae bacterium. Classification (GTDB taxonomy): domain Bacteria; phylum Chloroflexota; class Anaerolineae; order B4-G1; family SLSP01; genus JAAZNO01. The sequence continues at coordinate 13,241 of JAFGFB010000230.1, read as the reverse complement.
CCGCGCGGTGTTCGAGGCGGCGCGCAGCGCTAACCCCAAAGCCACGCTACTATTAAACGACTTCGATGTGTCACCCGCCTTCGACATCCTGGTAGAAGGCTGTTTGGCGGCAGGCATCGCCATTGATATGGTGGGCATTCAATCCCACATGCACCAGGGATATTGGGGCGTCGAGCGTACCCGGCGCGTTCTGGAGAATTTCGAGCGCTTCAATTTGCCCATTGCCTTCACCGAGACCACCCTCATCTCTGGCGCACTTATGCCGCCCGAGATTGTGGATTTGAACGACTATCAGGTGGAACAATGGCCCAGCACCCCCGAAGGAGAACGGCGCCAGGCAGAAGAGGCCATCACCCATTACAAAACCCTATTCGCACGCCCGGCGGTGCAAGCAATTACCTGGTGGGATATCACCGATGGACACTGGCTGAAAGCTCCATCAGGATTATTGCGGCACGATCAAACACCCAAACCCGTCTACGAGGCGCTGCTCAAACTGATCAAAGACGAGTGGTGGTTGCCACCGACTACCATGATAACAAATGCGCGGGGACAGCTCCACTTCACCAGTTTTCTGGGTGACTATGAGCTGCGTAGCGGTTCGCAGACAATCAAATTTGCGCTAAATGAGAAAGGATTAACGGCTCTAACCCTCGCATTATGAACATGCGAACCCTGAACCACTGAAACCCCGGTAAACCACGAAAGCCTGACATCGTGCTATCTCAGAAAACAATTCAGATATCTCAATATAAGGAGTCTCTCATGTCTAACTATACCCCTAAGCCTGAACATAAATTCACCTTCGGCCTGTGGACCGTTGGTTCACGCGGCTCTGACCCGTTCGGCGCACCGGTTCGACCATCGCGCACACCCGCAGAACTGGTCTACCTGCTCGGCGAGGTAGGCGCTTACGGTGTCAATTTCCATGACAACGACCTGATCCCCATTGATGCAACGCCCGCTGAGGCAGAAGCCATCAAGAAAGACTTCCGCAAAGCACTCGCGGATACGGGGCTGGTAGTGCCGATGGCGACTACGAATCTCTTCTACGATCCAGTCTTCAAAGATGGCGCATTCACCAGCAACGACCCTAAAGTGCGCGCTTACGCCATCCAAAAGACGCTACGCTCCATAGACCTGGGCGCTGAATTCGGCGCGCAGGTTTACGTTTTCTGGGGTGGGCGCGAGGGTACAGAGACAGATTCCAGCAAGAGTGCGGTTGAAGCCATCAAACGCAACCGCGAAGCGATGAACTTCTTCTGTGAATACATCCTCGACCAGGGCTATGGCATGAAGTTGGCGCTCGAAGCCAAGCCCAATGAGCCGCGCGGCGATATCTACAACCCGACCACCGGGCACATGTTAGCATTTATCGCGACCCTTGACCATCCCGAGATGGTCGGCGTGAATCCCGAAGTAGCCCATGAACACATGGCGGGCATCAACTTCATGCATGGCGTGGCGCAAGCCTGGGAAGCGGGCAAACTCTTCCACATTGACCTGAACGACCAGTATCCGGGGCGCTACGACCAGGATCTGCGCTTCGGTTCGCGCGATATCAAAGCCGCCTTCTATCTCGTCAAATTCCTGGAAGACGTGGGCTACGATGGTTCGCGCCATTACGATGCCCACGCCTACCGCACCGAGGACCTGGAAGGGGTGAAAGATTTCGCGCGCGGCTGTATGCGCACCTACCTCATCCTCAAAGAGAAAGCCGCCCGCTTCAACACCGATTCGGAAATCCAGGCATTGCTCGCCGAAATCAACGCCGATGATGGCGCACTGCACCCGTTCTTCGGCAAGTACACGCCGGAAAAAGCCGCTGCGCTCAAGGCGCAATCCTTCGACCGGACGGCCATCGCCAGCCGGGGGCTGAAATACGAACGTCTCGACCAATTAACCATTGATCTACTGCTCGGCGTGCGCTAGGAGTTTTCTATGGGCACAGCCACCCCAAACCGCATAGATGACCTGCTCTCCCGCATGACGTTGGAGGAGAAACTGGCGCAGCTGGGTTCCTGCTGGATGAACGAATTACAGACTGAGGGCGCCCTGGACCCAGTTAAGATGCAGCAATACCTGCATCTGGGCATAGGCCAGATCACCCGCCCCGGCGGCAGAACCACGTTGCCGCCGCTGGTGTTGGCACAAACCACCAACCAGCTACAACGCTATCTCATCAAAGAAACGCGCCTGGGCATCCCCGCCATCCTGCACGAAGAAACCTGCTGCGGCGCAATGGTGCGCGAGGGGACCATGTTTCCGCAGCCCATCGGGCTTGCCAGCACCTTCCAACCCGCGCTTGCCCAGGCAATGACGACAGTGATTCGCCGCCAGATGCTGGCAATTGGCGCCCGTCAGGCACTCGCGCCCGTGCTCGACCTGGCTCGCGACCCGCGTTGGGGTCGCATCGAGGAAACCTTCGGCGAGGACCCCACCCTCATCGCACACTTCGGGGTAGCTTATGTGCGCGGGTTACAGAGCGACTCGCTCAAAAAAGGCGTACTGGCAACCGGCAAGCACTTCATCGGGCATAGCGCCTCGCAAGGCGGGCTGAACTGCGCGCCAACGCATCTGGGATGGCACGAGCTTTACGAGCTCTACTTTGCGCCTTTCCAGGCAGTGATTGACGAAGCGGATATCGCCACGATCATGAACTCATATCCCGAGCTGGATGGCGAGGTCGTTGCTGCATCACGTCGCATCCTCACCGGGCTGCTACGCGAGCGCCTGGGCTTCGAAGGTCTGATTGTCTCCGATTACGAAGCCATCCAGATGATCCACAGCTATCACAAGATGGCCCCCACCCTGGAGCGCGCAGCAGCGCTGGCGTTACAAGCCGGCATCGAAGTTGAGCTACCGACCACGGTATGCTACGGAAAATTGCTACAGCAGGCGCTAGAAGCAGGTGAGGTGGAGCTGGAAAGCATCAACCAGGCGGTAAGGCGACACCTGGAAATGAAATTCAAGCTCGGACTTTTCGAAAACCCCTATACCGATGAGAATCGGGTAGTGGAAATTTACTCCGCGCCCGAAAACCGCACCCTGGCGCGGGATATCGCACGCCAAAGCCTGGTACTGCTGAAAAACGAGCAGTTATTGCCGCTGGATCGCTCCATAGGGACGCTGGCAGTCATCGGACCCAACGCTCACAGCGGACGCGTCTTCTTGGGAGATTATTCCTACGCCTCACAGCGCGAGTTGGCTGCCGTTCAGGTTGAACATGCGACAACTCTACCCACCGATCTGATGACCGGCGCGCCTGTGCTGACGGTGTTAGAAGCCGTGCGCGCGCTGGCAAACCCGGCAACACAAATTCTGTACGCGCCCGGCTGTGATAATCTGGACCCCGACCGAAGTGGCATTGCCGAGGCAGTACACCTGGCGCAACAAGCGGATGTCGTGCTGCTGGTGCTGGGCGATCGCTCCGGACTACTGCCACATTGCAGCGCCGGTGAAACGCGTGATAGCGCCTCGCTGCGGCTGCCCGGGGCGCAAAACGACCTGGCGCAAGCCATTCTGGATACCGGCAAACCGGTCATCGTTGTGCTCATCAACGGGCGCCCCTACGCCATCCCGGAGCTGGCAGCGCGCGCTGATGCCATCCTCGAAGCCTGGTTGCCCGGCGAAGAGGGCGGCATAGCAATCGCTGAGGCATTGTTTGGCGAAATCAATCCCGGCGGGAAATTGCCCATCACCTTCCCGCGCTCCGTCGGGCAAGTCCCCATCCACTATAACCACAAACCTTCTGCCATGACCTCTAACTGGTACGGCGATTACGTGGATGAATCCGTCAAACCGCTCTATCCCTTTGGGCATGGGTTAAGCTATACAACCTTCACCTATGAGCTTCTATCCATCACACCGGCTCAAGCGACTGCGGGTGAGACAGTCACCATCGGTCTGCAGGTGACCAACAGCGGCGCCCGACGTGGAGATGAAGTAGTGCAGCTCTATGTGCACGATGAATACGCAAGTGTGCCCCGCCCGGTCAAGGAGCTCAAAGGCTATTCCCGGCTCACGCTCGATCCCGGCGAGTGCAGAACCGTTCTGTTCCACCTGCCCGCAAACCAGCTGGCATTCTACAACCACGATTTTGATCTGATCCTGGAGCCAGGACGCATCGAGGTGCTGCTAGGCAGCTCTGCAGAGGATATCCGCCTGCACGGCACTCTGGAGATTACCGGTTCGGAGCGGATGGCAGTGGGGCGGCGCATCTTCTTCTGCCCAGTGGAAATCTTGTGAGACCAGGGCCGCACGCCCAATGGCCAACTTTCGCATCCTGAAGGGAGCAGCATGAGGTATTTTCTGGGTCTTGATATTTCTACCACCGGCAGCAAAGCGCTGCTGATGGATGCAACTGGTACTGTGGCAGGTGTAGCGGTAAGCCCTCACACGCTTCAGACGCCAAAGCCGTTGTGGTCCGAGCAGGATCCACACGAGTGGTGGCAAGCGGCAACATCTTGCATTCGGCGTGTGCTGGCAGAGAGCGGTGTCAGCGGCTCAGATGTTGCCGCCGTGGGCTTGACCGGACAGATGCACGGACTGGTGCTGCTGGATGCGCAAGGTGAGGTCCTGCGCCCTGCCATCCTGTGGAACGATCAACGAACACAAGCGCAATGCGATGAGATTCACCGGCGACTGGGGCGTGAACACTTCATTCAAGTCACGGGCAATGTAGCGCTCACAGGTTTCACCGCCCCGAAAATCCTTTGGGTCAAGGAAAATGAGCCAGACCTCTATGCGCGCGCAGCTCAGGTACTACTGCCCAAAGACTATGTACGCTACCGATTGACCGGCGCCTACGCCATGGATAAAGCCGATGGCGCGGGCACCGTACTCTTAGACCTGCGCGCCCGCGATTGGTCGGATGAGGTGCTGGCAGCACTGGAAATACCACGTGCCTGGATGCCACCGCTCTATGAAGGGCCGGAAATCACCAGTACGCTCACACCTGCGGCAGCGGCGGTTACAGGCTTGTTGGCAGGCACACCGGTGATGGCTGGCGGCGGCGACCAAGCGGCACAGGCAGTAGGAGTTGGCGCCGTCGAGCCGGGGGTTGTAGCGCTCACAGTAGGGACAAGTGGCGTCGTCTTTGCCACCACACCCACGGCGCTCATCGAACCACAAGGTCGTCTGCATGCCTTCTGCCATGCTGTCCCCGGTTTGTGGCACTTTATGGGGGTAATGCTCTCAGCGGCGGGCAGCTTACAGTGGTACCGCGATACCCTCGCGCCGCAAATGAGTTTTACGGAGTTGCTTGAGGAAGCCGTTTCCATTCCCTCCGGTAGCGAGGGGCTACAATTCCTGCCCTATCTCAGCGGCGAGCGCACACCCCACCCCGATCCACTGGCCCGCGGCGCATGGGTAGGATTGACACTGCGCCACAACCGTGCTCATCTGACGCGCGCGCTGCTCGAAGGCGTCTCTTTTGGCTTGAAAGACAGCTTCACACTCATCAAGGAAGCCGGATTGGGTCAAATCCGGCAAGTTCGCGCCTCCGGCGGCGGGACAAAGGGTGCGCTCTGGCGACAGATTCTCGCCTCGGTCCTGGAAACTGAATTGGTCACGGTCAATACCACCGAGGGCGCAGCTTATGGTGCAGCCTTATTGGCAGCAGTGGGCGCAGGACAGTGGCCCGACGTGCCTACTGCCTGCGCAGCTGCCATCCAGATTACCGGCAAGGTTGAACCAGACCCGGCGCAAGTTGAAGTGTACATCAATACTTACCCAATCTATCGCGGGTTGTATCCCGCGTTACGCGCCACATTCGCAACAATGTGATGCGACTCCTCCTCAGAGGCGCCCCTTTCCCTGCGGCTGGGAAAGGGGCGTCTGATTTCGATAGCAGTCCCCATAATGAAGGATTGCCCAACGGAAATCGCCGCCTACAAGTGAGGGTGTGGTATAATCGTGGTTGTGATGTTGTAATGTTGGAAAGGATGTTCGAGTCATGCAAGAGTACGTAAAACCCTCAACGCGCAGCGAATGGTTGGCTTATTGGATTTCAAATGTAGGCAGCCCACCGATGATGGCGCTGGCAGGATTAATTGTCACAGCCACACTTCTACCCTCTGAGGGCATCTGGCGCTGGATTGCTATTTATACCGTCTTTGCAATAGCCATCCCGATGGGCTATCTGGGGTACCTGCTGCGGCGAGGTCACATCAGCGACATGGATGTCACACGCCGTGAGCAACGCACCCGCCCGCTAATCATCACCCTGGGCGGATTGCTCGTAGCCGAGATACTCTTCATCTTAGGAGAAGCGCCCTTACCGTTTCGCATTCTTGCGGGCGCCTCGCTGGTTCAGGGGGCACTCGTCTTTCTAATTACCCTACAATGGAAAATCAGCATGCACACCAGCACCGCCGCCGGTATGACGGTGCTCATTCTCAGCATCGCGGGTCTCGCCGCTGCACCAGTGGCAATTACCGTGCCGCTCATCGCCTGGTCGCGGGTGAAATTGCGTCGCCATACTCTGATGCAAACGCTGGCGGGCATATGTCTGGGCGTTGGCGTATTCCTTATTGTCATTTTGCTGACGACAACAGCCTGAATCCTTCGCGCTAAAACTGCCTACCCCTAAAAGCACGGAGCACCACAACCAGCCAGCGCTAATTGTGGTACTCCGTGCTTAAAGTGACTCTCAGTGACGACGGCTATGCCGAACGGACGCTTTGCACGCCCTCACGCAGCTGCGTTCGCAACGCAGAGATACGCTCGCGGGCCGCAACAATGCGGGCAAAAGCGTCGCTCTTCGCTTTGATGCCAGCCTCCAGCAAATAGCTTACGCCCTCGCGGCGAGTCTTGACGACCTCTGCTTCTACAAGCATGTCCAGGCGCTCACGGGTATCCTCATCCACGCGAACGACCATGAGTTGTGAAAGATCCTGTGCGCTCTTCACGATCGCTTCGCCCAGGTTCTCCAACAAATTTACAGTACCATCCAGCACGGCGCGCCAGGCTTCTTCACCAGAAGCCGTCGTAGAGCGCGCGGCAGTCTCAGATGTAGCGTTAGTTTCATCAGTCATTGTACCCTTCTCCTTTCAGTAGCTTACTCGTTAATAGCGATGCTTTGTCGTAATTGCTCGCGCAGTTCGGCAATTTGCCGGGTGATATCGCCAATCTTATCAAAGAGCGCTTGATTAGCCCGAATACCCTCGCTGATGAGCAGTGCAGCGCTTTCGCTGCGGCTCTTGGTCACTTCTGCCTCCACCAGCATATCCAGATGTCGCAACGCCTCATCGTTGATTCGCACCATCACCACGTTAGCGCGATCTTCAAGCGCCGTGCCCAACGCCTTACTCAAGGATTCCATGCTCTTTTCGAGCGCGCTGATGAAACTAGAGCCCGATGAAGGGCGCGTTCCACCCGTTTTCGCAGCTTCCGGTCCCACACCAGCTCCCTCAGGTAGTGTCCCTGGCTCAGATCCAGGAGTTGTGCCGGCTTCCTCTTCAACTGTATGCTTGATTTCTTCTTCCATTAGTCTTTCCTCCCCTATGAATAACCCAAATGCTGTTACAAGCCTGTCCGCAAATCACGGCAATGTCGAGTCAAGTGATTTGTTAGCGACTTACGTGTAATATTGTAATTTACTTTCATGATTTTGTCAAGAGTCAATTACAACTCGTCATCACAAACAGAGGGACTCTGAACAGTAGCTATTTGAAAGAGGGGCAATTTCCGTTCGCGGTACTCTTTCGACGCTTCATAGAAGCAGAGGATCTTTTTCCCATGTTTTTGGGATGCGGAGCCGCACCTGGCCCCACATCCCAAAAACACTTTTTTATACCCCTTTATCACACAAAAAGACAGTATAATACGAGAAAATTGGATGAGTATATTGCTCACAAACCGCAAGACTGCAGGTGGTTACCATTTCCTGAGAGGAGATCGCATGAATAGTTTACCCGCTTTCACCAATGTCCTCGAAGCCGCCGAGCGCATTCGCCCTCACGTACACCGAACGCCGGTATTCACCTCCCAAACGCTAAACAAGCTAACCGGCGCGGAGGTATTCCTGAAGGCAGAAAACCTGCAAAAGGTAGGGGCGTTCAAAGCCCGAGGCGCCTGCAACGCGGTCTTCGCGCTCTCCGAAGCCGAGGCAGCACGCGGCGTCGCCACACATTCCTCCGGCAATCATGCGCAAGCCGTGGCATACGCCGCGGGGCTGCGCGGCATTCCCGCCACCGTAATCATGCCGGAGGACGCCCCGCCGGTCAAGGTTGCGGCAGTGCGCGGATATGGCGCACGCATCGTCTGGGCGGGGACGCAAGCCCTGGACCGGGAACAGCGCCTCGAAGCAGTGCTCATGGAGACAGGCGCGATTTTCATTCACCCTTCTAACAATTTCCACGTCATCGCCGGTCAAGGGACAGCAGCCCTGGAGCTGCTCGAAGATATAGCCGCGCTGGATATCGTGTTGACGCCGGTAGGTGGTGGTGGCTTGCTCGCCGGAACGGCGCTCGCGGTGGCAGGGAGCTCGCCACAAACTCAAGTATTCGCTGCTGAGCCGCAAACTGTGGATGATGCAGCACGTTCCTTTCGCGATGGCATCATCTATCCACCGACCAACGCGCCAACAGTGGCAGATGGACTGCGCACATTCCTGGGCGATATGAACTTCCCCATCATTCGCCAACACGTCAACGCTATCGTCACGGTCAGTGAAGAAGCCATCATTGCCGCTATGCGCCTGGTGTGGGAACGCCTCAAGCTCATCATCGAGCCTTCAGCGGCAGTGCCGGTCGCGGCACTGTTTGAGCATCCTGGCGTATTTCAGGGACGCCGTGTGGGCATTATCCTTTCGGGGGGGAATGCCAGTCTCGATGTACTGTTGTGGTAGGAAAAGGCTTGCGCCACACAGGGCAGGGATGGGTGGATTGCAGTGCGTGCGGAGGGTTAGCGGTTGGCATCTAAAGGCGGGTAATCGGAATGAGACGCCCCGTCCCAAAGGCTTTGTCGCTCACTTTGAGAATTACGCCCATGTGCCAGCGCTTATGTTCTGACCGGCGCAGAGCAGCATTGCTGCGATTTTCGCGCACCAGCTGCTCCAACAAAGGGGCGATTTTCGGGTAGTCGAAGGGGTCCACCTGGTCGGGCTTGAGCTCCGCCGATGGCGGTCGCTCCAGGATAAAAGCCGGAATTGGAGCACCACGGTTCTCCTGAATCCACGCTGCCAGCGCATAGACCTCGGGTTTAGTGAGGTCTCCTAACGGGGAGAGCGTGCCCGCCAGGTCCGCATAGAGCGTGCCATAACCCAACGCCAGCTCCGTCTTATTGCTCGTGTTGAGCAAGATTCCCCCATAACGGTTGACATAAGCCATGAGAACCAACAGTCGCAACCGCGCCTGAGCATTCTCAGCCCCAACCCCTGTGCCAAGCCAATCGCCCAGAGTCGCCTCAACTGCTGCGTGCATAGGTTCCAGGCCCACTACCTCAAAACCAATACCGAGCGCTGTCGCAAGCTCACGTGCGCACTCCGTGGAACGCGGGTCTGTATAGCGTGACGGAATCGCCAACGCGGTAACATTGGCAGCACCCACCGCCTCGGCGGCGAGCACGGCCACCACGGCGGAATCCACCCCACCCGAAAGCCCCAGGGTCACACGGCCCAAGCGATTTTTGACAACAAAATCGCGGATTCCCAAAACCAGAGCCTGGAACAGAGTCGCCTCAGGAACAGGCGTTGATGGAGGTGAGAGCGAGGCGCTGGCGAACTCGACTACCTGAACCGCCGGCTCAAAAGCCGACAATTGCGCCAAGAGTCTGCCCTCACCATCCAACACAAAGCTGCGTCCATCGAAGATAAGCTCATCATTTGCGCCCACCAGATTGACGTAAACCAGGGGGCAATGAGGACGGCGAGCATGGTGGAAGCGCTGTGTCAAGACACCCTGGCGGAAGGGGGAAGCAGCAATACAGATGAGCAAATCGGCGCCAGCCGCGAGAAGGTCCGCGGGCGGGTGAAGCACATACCCCTCATCCCAGAGATCCTCGCATACGATGAAACCCACCTGTCGTCCGCCAATGCTGAACGGAGGGAGTGCTGCCCCAGGAGCAAACCAACGCGCCTCATAGAAAACATCGTATGAAGGGAGCAGTCGCTTTGCCGCAACCAGGGTGATTTCCCCTCCACGCAGAAGCACTGCCGCGTTAAAAAGCCCCGGATGCTCCGGCGCCGCCATGCCACCAGGCAGCGCCGTCCCCACCACCACGGGTGGACCTTCAGCAACACAGTGAGCCAGATCAGCGGTAGCAGCTTCAATGGCGCCGGTGAAACTGGCATCAAAAAGGATATCCCGCGGCGGATAACCCGGAATCGCCATCTCAGGCAACACCACCAGATCGGCGCCTTGAGCGCGCGCCACCGCAACTGCCGCCAGGCAACGCTCGACGTTGCCCTCCAGGTCGCCAATGATGGAATTCACCTGCGCTAATGCAATTTTCATAAGCAGAACAGGAAATCAGAACTCTGATGCCACCGCCTCAAGCAGGTTCAGCGCCTCCAGGACAGAGTCACGTCGCAAGCAAACCTGGTCGCCGAGCATAAAGGTACGGTAACCCAAACCCAACAAGAAAGCCACGTCGCCGATATCGGCGCTTTCAGGAACGGGAAAACGCGCCAGCGAATCAAAGATACGACTGGCAACCACAGCACGGGGATCGGCGACAATAATATCACGTAACGCGCCCACAATGCGATGGGGATGCAACACTTCGACATAAAGGTCCCCTCGCGCCGCCATCAGCCTGCCATGCCCCGCACCGTGCTTGTGCACAAAAGCCAAACCCCGCTGCGACTCAATCTTGAGCAATACTTCTGCGTCAGGCAGCAACGCCTGGACCTCTGCCACATCAGAGGGGGCTTCGACATAAGAGAGCATCACCCGTTTGAGACCTGCCTCGTACATTGCCGCCAGGTAAGTGCGGTCCAACTCGGTAAGGGTGCCTTCGATTTCCAGTGCGGGATGAATGATATTTACAGATTCACCTGGTCCGATAAGCCGCCGAGGCCCATCCTCAAGGATCAAGCGGTCACCATCCACGGCTGCAATGCGAGCGTGCTCGTCGCCATCGGAAAGGAAGGCATCCACGGGTGTGGGCACGCGCAGACGATGGCTCACGCGTACCTCCGTGTATGGAGGGATAGCAGCCCCCACAACGCGCAGCTGCCGTCCTTTGAGGTCCACCCACAGCGGTTGCCCTAACGCACTGAGGCGTTGCAGAACCTCTGCTGGACTTTCCTTGAGCGGCATGACCGTATTGAGCCGCAAGCCACAGACCAAGGGATGCCGCGCCACATCTTTAAGGAAGGGCCCGTAGGGGGGCACAGTCACAATCGCCTGAACCTTCATAGCAGCGTAACCTCAAGTCCGCAATGGACAGATGACACTCTCCAGTCAAATTCCTGCCAACTCTGTTGGGCTCGCCTAGATCTTCAACGTCGCATCACAATACTTGCATTTGAACATGCCGGTAGCATCCACAGGGATGGGCGCACCGCAACGCGGGCACTTCAGTTCGATGGGCTTGCTTACCTCGGCAACCTTCTCCTCACTCTGGCGTGCGCGCATATTCTCCTGGAAGTCCCCGAAGTGTCCCCAAGCACGGGCAATGAGACCCATGGCATAATCCACGGCGCGCTGCTCATCCTCAATACGGAAGATTTTCTGCTCCGTGATGGCCTGCCCCCATTGCTTGTCCACCGCATCACCCGGGCGCCCGGTGGGGCGACGCAGGAACCAGACATTCCAATCCTCGGTCACTTGCTGCCACGCAGACAACGCATCCACGTCACCGCCATCAGCATGCCCGAGGTAATGCTGAATCTGCGTTTCCGGCACCATGGGATGCATCGGGGCATCGCCAAATACAATCAGGAAAGGCTTCTCACCAACATTGGGAGTCTTAACATGCGTATTGACCCAATGGGCGAAGAGACCATAGCTTTCGGGAGCATCACCGCCGCCGCCCTCACCATAGAGCGAGCCGAGTTGCTGCTCAAGGTCATAGCCGCTGGCGAAGGTCGTCACCTGCAAGGGCCAGGTATCGCAACCCGCATCACCGATGGCGACGAAACAGACCTCCAAGTCCTCACGGTATTGCGAGAGTGTGTTATAGAGCAGCGGCAAGCGGTCGAAGATTTCAAAGGGCCAGTTAGCCATCGAGCCAGTCACATCCACCGCAATGATGAGAGGATTGGTTGATTGCGTGGAGATATGCTTGCGCGGGTCAATAACCTTTTCATTAGGTTCATGTTTCTGCTTGTAAGTACGCGGGCCACTCGCATCGGCGCGCTCCGCCGCCTCCTTGCGGCGTGCCGCCCCTCGCGTGCCGTAAGCATATTTTGCATCACCGTACCAACCACTGGTATCATCATCCCAAGAATACATAAGTACCTCCGCTGTTAGTAGTTAAGGGTCAAAGAACGTCAAACACAGGTAGCTCTCGGTTAGCTCACCACCGAGTCAAGCGCGAGGGTTTCGAGACCGAATTCACGACGGAAGCGCTCATCTAAATGGTGAGTAGTGATGTAATCCACAATCTCCGGTGAGACGAGGGCACGCCAATCATCACCACGTGCCATCTCGCGACGCACCATAGTACCATCCACAGCAACACGAGCCTCCGGAGGTACTAACGCCACCGGACGCAACAGCAGATAGTCCTCCCGCAACAGGTTTGCAACATAAGGGTTAGCCGTCACAAAAGCATCCAGAGAGCCGAAGATGTCGCGAACCATCAAGCGCCATCGAGGCCCATCATCAAGATCGGGCACAGGAATGAGCGTGTAATTCACATGCCCGGCGAGCGCCAGACGCAGCATCTCGGTGGTCTCCTCCAGGGTGAAAGGGTTACGCGCGTTGTAACGATTGGAGCTACCAATACCGATAAAAGCCTGTTCCGCGCATCGGCAGAGGGCATGCAGCACAGGAAGATGCCCCAGGTGAACGGGTTTCCACCGGGCAACCATAGCGATGCGCTCGAAGTGTGGCAAATTATCCACCAATACCAGTTCAGGGATGGAAACTAAAGTTTTGAAGCCGCGAGTAAGGCAACCAGCGCACTATCCTCAACAACCATCAATCAGCCCTACAAAACCAATGATATGCCCAAGTGAAAGCAAGTCAACTATTGGCGAGCAGGGGCATTCGTAGCAGTTCGGCGGGCTTCTGCGTACCCTACAAGACGCGCTGTGCGGATTGATTGCGGTATCAACCCCGGTACGAATG
>JAFGFB010000229.1 GCA_016931315.1 Anaerolineae bacterium | reverse complement strand
CCGCATGAGCGCCTCGATCTGGGCGATGTGTTCATCGGGAGCGACGTTCGGGTGATGGAGGTAGTCCTCCATGTACCAGCGCAGGTCAGCCTGCTCCTGGGGCGTGAGGGTGAATTTGAGCCTGGCGGCGGCTTCGAGTTTGGGTTGGTCGGGGCGGTGGAGCGTGAGGGTGATGGGGTACTTGCCCCGGGTGATGGGGTGCTGGCGGATCTCGAGTGTGATGCTCATGGCTTGCTCCTGGCACGATAGGGTGGTGGGGTTAGTGTAGCACAATTTGCGGAGAAGGGGAGGGGGAAAGCGTCAACGCGGAGGCGCAGAGGGCAGAATTCAATGCAGAGGCGCAGAGGGCAGAATTCAATGCAGAGGCGCAGAGGGAGATTTCTGGACGCAGATGCGCTGAGTACAGCGGCGCAGGTAGACGCTCCGAACGACAGGTATGCCAACGAGATCGTTTTTCTTGCGTATGCCTTGCATGGTATAATGGGAGAAGATACCTTGGTGAGGTTCAAGGAGAGACCTTTGTACATTGTGAGTCTGTTCTCTGGCGCTGGCGGACTTGATTTGGGTTTTGAGCAGGAGGGATTTGAACCCGCCATTGCGTTCGATATATCGCCTGCTGCAGTAGCAACCTACAACTACAACCGCGGTGCTACCATCGCCCATCTGGCGGATCTTGCAGTTCTTGTCGGCGACGATATCATCGACGCGGTTGATAATCTGCGATTAACCGGTTCCCTCCGCGGTGTGGTGGGCGGTCCACCATGTCAATACTTCTCCAATGGTAACAAAGCGACACGAGACATCGATGATCCTAGACGTATTCTGCCGTTGAAATATGCAGAGATACTGGCCCAACTGAATGGCAGATACAAGTTGGATTTTTTTGCATTTGAGAACGTACCCGGAATCATGCATCAGAATCATCAGACTGACTTTGCTCGAATTAGGCAGATGTTTGAGTATGCTGGATTCCATGTGTGTTCCAGAGTACTGGATGCAGTTGATTTTGGTGTTGCACAATATAGGAAGCGGGTTATTCTCGTGGGGTGGAACCGTGAGCTTTACCCCGATGCTTTGGAGAAATATCGTTTCCCTGAAGGTGCTCCAAGTCGCGGCAATATCGAGAGCCAGATTTGTGACCTGGCAGAGCCGAAGTACTGGGCCAGGAATTTGGAGCCCGAATCATTTCCCGAGCATCCAAACCACTGGACAATGAATCCAAATTCCAGCAAATTCGGGAACCCATTGCCATCTGACATAGGTCCAGGGACGAGATCATTTCGGCGCTTGTCGTGGGGTAAACCTAGCTACACGGTCGCCTATGGCCACAATGAAATCCATGTCCATCCGAATGGACACCGACGTCTGAGCATATATGAAGCTATGCTGCTTCAAGGGTTTCCTCGGGGAAGGTATGGATACAGGCTTCTCGGAGGTCTGTCTGAGCAAGTGAGACTTATTTCAGACGCGGTTCCGCCTCCGCTGGCAAGAGCCTTGGCGGAGTCTATTCGCGATTTTATCGAAGAGCATGCAACTCCTGAATAGGCCTTCGGATCTCTGGATACATGATTTCCGCCATCGACTACTAATCTGGTTCCGCAGCAATCGTCGGGAGTTCCCATGGCGTGAGACTGATTATCCATATGCTGTGCTGTTGGCAGAGAAATTGCTTCAGCGAACTGCCACTCGTAGGGATCTTGTTGCGGCTTATGAAAAACTGCTGTCTCTCTACCCGCATCCAGAGTTATTAGCTGAAGCCGATATTGCCGATGTAAAGAAGATCGTTTCTGTTTTGGGATTACATTATCGCGCAGGTGAGTTGATCACGTTATCTCGTGCACTTTGTGAGAGATACGGTGGGGAGGTACCAAATGACCTAGATCTGTTAATGACACTCCCAGGTGTTGGAGCGTATACAGGGAGAGCCGTACTGTGTTTTGCGTTCGGTCAAGCCGTGGCTGTGGTAGACACCAATGTCGCTCGCATTCTATACCGAGTGTTCAGACTGCCTGGAGGAATGCCTCCAAATCCCGCTCGGAGGCGAGATCTGACCGAGTTGGCTTCATCATTAGTGCCGCAAGATCATCCACGGGAATTCAACTGGGCATTGCTAGACATGGGGGCGGCAATCTGCAGTGCACGAAGGCCCAAGTGTAGCATGTGTCCGATAACGGATCTGTGCTCGTCAGCGCTTTGTGTATGACTTTGTTCAACTAAACGTCGCTGTTTGGTGGCTGTGACTGAATTGCGAAGTATCCCATGTTTGGCCTGAGAGTATCACCAACGACGGTGGCCCTATCGAGGAACCGATTGAAGTGCTCGCAGGCAGTTTCGGGGACCAACGCACAATTGTGGCAAGCGGCTAGATTGCACGAATCAGGCCCTTGCCCACCACTTCCGCCAATCTCATAGCATACAGGGTCAGCGGAGCACCAAGTAGCATCTTGTAGGGCTGACCTTATCGCGCGCTCGATGTAGCCATGTTTCCCCATTCTAACTAGCCCTCCCATCGTACCGTCCGCGTCCCCAGCCGCGGTGTAGATCAAGAGGCCGCCCATAGGATCTTCCTTGCAGCTGGATACATACAGTCGTTCACGAAGTGCGGCCGAACTGTAGCCACATTCGAACGTGAGTCTGTTCATGAGAATGTGTGCAAACGTGTGAATTAGCACAAATCGTGGAGTCACTTCTTCCATAAGGAGGTGCCGATTCTCCAATACCACACGATAACGTCGATTCAGGTTCCCAATTCTGTCGATTATCTCCGGTGTTGTCTCCCACTGCTTTAGTCGTTGCTCATCGAACTCCAGAAAAATACCCTCGCCGTACACTTCATATGCGGGCAGCCAATTGTCATCCTCATTCTGTTTCCTCCGTAGCATCGCCTTGAGCTCGGTCAGGCTCCGCTGGTTAGCTGCAAATACACGCGTGAAGCCAATCAAAGCCCGTGTCTCCCTTAGTCTTGGCAGTAACATGATTCGGGAGAAGTACTGAGCGATGTCATGATCGTAATCCACCAGATTCACCTTTCGGATCCTAAGGTCGCCAGTTTCCATTTCCTCGCGCAACACTTCGAATTCCTTGTATCGAAACTCCTCCAGAGTCGTAGGCTCCTGCTCAACAACGCCATTTGGCTTCGGAGTCCCAAAAACAACGCGGGCGGCTTGCAGCATTTGGTCTCGCCGAAATCGGGAAAAGACTGGTGAAAAACGCCTTTGTCGTAGGATCCCATCGACAGCTATCTCAATGGCACGGTCTCTGTCGACGGTGTCGGCTAGTGCACCAATCGTCAGGGTCATGAGTGTCGAAAAAGGAGACTTTGACAATACTGTAACAAGCTCATCCGGGACAAATTCGGCTCCCGGAGGAATATAGATTGAACTGCGAACTTGCGCGAAGTACACATTGGCTGCATTGCGCAGCGAGCCACGGAGATGTGCCGTGCATTCCTCCGTAACATCTGGCCCTAACCAGGTCAGATGTCCAGGGCATAAGAATTCCTTGCCATCTTCTGCCAGGGTTTTGCTGAGAAAGGTTGTTCCATCGGGATCTGCGGAAGTAATTCCGGAAAGGCTGCGGGACTTCCTGCATTTCTCGCATGTCACCCTCTGACCAGCAAGGGAGGCGCTTCCAGTTGATTTCAGGCGAAGCAGTCCGTCGCAATCTGGTGCAGCTTGGTGATGCACCCACTCTCGCCAAGGGAAATCCTGCAGATGACCGGCTTCACAAATAGCCACAAACGGTAACTGGAACATTGCGGTGTTGCATTCAGGGCATTTGGGGCGGCTGCGTTCCGACAATGGCCTTTCGTCAAGGAGGCCGCATCTGGGACAAAAATGCCACTTGGGAAAGCGATGAAAGGGTACGGTCAATCCGGTATTCGGCGCGTTTGGATCGAAGTGCCACGGGTCACGGTAGTCTGGTGGAAGCCGGAAATGATCGACTCCAAGCAGTTTTGCTAAGCGCCATTCATGAACACAGTATTCCTGTACATCAACATCGCCTTTCCCAACTTCGCGCTCATACCAATGGTCTAGTCCTGCTGTAAGCAAGCCTACGCCGCCCTGGACAACTATCATTGACCCAACACCAAAAGGGGCAATCAACTGCGAACGCCGGATAGGATTTCTCCTCATTTTCGTCCCTCATTTATTCGCGTCTTGTAAACACAACGAAGTAATCTGTGCTTGGCATTCAGCGTCAACGGTGCGCATGGAGCTGGGGGTAGGCCAGGAAAGCGGCTCGTTGTCAACGTCGACGTATTCGCCGGCAATTCGCAGAAGGTAACTGTCGTCTTTTGATCTTCTTTCCCAGGCAGTCCTCTCCCATGTTTTCCACTGCATTGCACGCTGATCAAGCACCCTTTCGAAATTCGGTACCTCATCCGGATCAACGGACTGGATCCGGTTTCGCAACAGCACACGCAAAGCCTCGATTAGATCACTGGGATATGGATAGGGACTTTTCGCAACGGACTCCTTTCCTAGTTGCCGCGCATAAAGCACCATGACTGCATGCAGAGCTCGATCCAGTGCCGGGGGTGAGAATGGTGTTACACTGACGGGTTCGACCTGTGCATATAGCTGTTCGTGATAACTGCGGAATCTCTCAAAGTGCGATCTGTCTCTAGGTTTTGAGGCGGTGTAGATCGTAACCACAAGCCCCGGCTTTTCCCACCAGCGCCTTCCGATCCGGCCTGTCACCTGGATATACTGCGAGGTTGATTTGGGCTGGCCGACGACGGCCATTAACGAAAGACGTTCAATGTCAACGCCGACCTCTAGGATATTCGATGCAAGGCAGGCATCAACTGGATAGATTTGCGTTGGGTTTTCGCAAGTCACCTCAAGATCAGCGAGGGCTTGGGGCACCTCATCGCTTCCTAGACGTCCTGTCAACTCCCGAATGCGCCAAAGCTTACGCATTCGGCCATAAGGTATCCCGAGTCGCTGAGCTGTTACTTTCAGGTAATCAGGAATGTCGGATTGAAAGAGCGACAATGTCGTGCCCAGCTCTCTGAGGCTATTGAAGAACATGAGAAGGGTCCACCAAGGGTCCCGGAAACGAGGACTGGGAATATCTGTCGCGGCTTGCATGAGTGCAGTGAAAGTCCTCACTTGTACGGTTTGCAGTGATCCCAGCGCTGGACCATGAACGCCAACATAGAGACGCCCAGGTTGAAGGCCGCCATCTTTGTCTCTGGCATATTTGGCAAAGAAAGAGTCGTCTGCGTTTATCCCGGGAGATGGGAACAGTTCTACGCGATGTCTTCCATACAGTGCCTTCACCTGCTCAGCATAGCGACGGATAGTTGCTGTAGAGCTGACTATTTTGGGCCGCGCAGGCATCGTGTTGCGATAATCCGTACACAATTCTTCAATGACAGCTTCATACAGCCCAACCATCGACCCCAAAGGTCCAGAGATGAGATGCAACTCATCTTGAATAATCAGACCGGGCGGTGAGTTCTCTCGCACACCCTCTCTGTTGATTCCAAACATAGACCTTGCTTCCGGTCGCCACGTTAACATGGCGAATTTGTCTACAGTTCCGATCACGAGCGATGGTCTTCGATCATAAATATCTTCATCGATTGCATATATGGGCAGCTCTTGTCGGAATTGGCACTGTGCATCTGGACACCTATAGATGACGGTATCTCCTCGTCTCGCATACCCTATTACCTCTGTCTTCCATTTTTGCTGTTCTTTTCTCCGAATTGGTCCCATTTGAGCGCCACACCATGGACACTGACTTAGGATGAATTTGTTCGCGGCAGTTTTGTCTCCGCTTTGCAGTTTTTGGAGCACAGATATGGCATCTTTTCGAGTATTTGGAGTGTTACTGGAACCGACCCAGATCCCGATTGAGAAAGGTTCTTCGCCCAGATCTGCAGACAATCGTCTGATGTATTCCATTGCGCAGATCAACCTGGAGGCTCTCTGAAACTGCTGCGTTGTAAGCAAGCGGAGCGTGTATCTGGTTATGACGTGAACGCCTACGTCTTGTGGATTCTTCAACCGACGCATGAATAGTGAAAACGCAGCCAAACCGAGATAAGCCTCAGTTTTGCCACCGCCCGTTGGGAACCAGATAAGCTCTACGGTCTCGCGATCTGGATCGTCGTGTTCAGCGGAAGATCGCAATGACATGAGCAGGAATGCTATTTGGAATGCACGCCACTGTCCCACACCTGGCTTTGACTGATGGTGATCAGGCTCCACATATGGGTCAGAGAAATCCCAGCGGTTGGTTTTTTTGTTATATGATGCTGGTCTGGGCTCTTTCCTTACGAGCTGCTGAAGCAGGATAGCGTAGTTCGCGAGCTGAAAAGCCCTTAGGGCAAGCGGAGACTCTTTGAGGTACACCATTCCATCACACATGCGGTCAGCGCATCTGGCGCAACGGTTCAGATGCCTCTCTGCAGTTTCGCGAACACTCACCGGTAAGTTGTCAATGGCAAGTGACTCTTGGTATATCCATTCCTTGTATGAGGTGATCACATTCTCAAGTTCGTCGAAACCGTCCTTTCCAGGGTTCATGCCTGCCAAATTGGCCATTGATACCTGAATAGGGTGGTCATCTCTGTCACTGATGTCAGGTGTGATACTCGGAGTCTCAAACACAGGAAGACAGTTGGCTTGCACGCTGCATACCCTGCCTTTCAAGTCTTTGCGTCCCCAATCTGCGGCGCAACCATGACCTACAGCATAGGTACGGAAGTCTCGATAGAGTAATGCGAGTGATCTCTCCTCACTATCGAGTGTTCGGTCAGTCGCCTCAGGATATGGTAGGATGCAATATGCCCCATCAGGCGATACAACCTTCACCTCAAACGATGTCTGGAATGCACACTGTTCGTCGTGGGTCAATCCACTAAATTCGGTTCGGTTGACAAGGCAGACTGTAATGAGGTGCTCTTGGTTGTCTTTAGGGTTTTGTGGATTGGGACGCGAATACAGCTCCACACGAAGGTCGATTGGGCCACAATCGCTCTCCGCTCCAATCTTGCTTTTCACCGTTCGTTGAGTGCGAAATATGTCGCAGTCGAATTCCTGTTGAATTGACATTGGAACGCGCAACCACCAAGCAACCTTATGACTGCCGATTTGAACCTCAGTTCGCTCGTATCGACCTGGTTTACTGACAAAAACAAGTCTGGCCCCATCTGGAATGTGTGCCAAGAAACTGATGCCCATGCTACTCGGGCGATAGCTGTTGGTTCCGGATAGATCCAAATCGTCCGATCCTTCATCGTCTCTGTCTAGCCGTTCCTCAATGTCCTTTGTTGCTTCTTCAGTCAGTGCGCTGTCCGCGGTAATTTCCCCGGTCTCGTCGCGGCTGTGCAGACCGATTGCAACGTCACCAGCGTCGCTGGCTTCAATCACATCTTCTTCAACCCGAGTGCTCCATGGATGAAGGACGCCAATACCATAACGTCTGGTAGGGGAATCGCGTTGCAGTATCTCTTCGCCGTTGCCCTTTTGCCTCCACGGGCCGTACGAGTCTTCTATTTGATCAAACCGGGGAATTGGGGAACACCCAATTTCCAGTCCCTGCGGTGATGGTCCGACCAATTCCTCCTGTAGTGCCTTCACTAGGCGCTGTCGAAAAAACATGTGATCAGTCATTTGCTTCATCCTTTTGAGATAATGCAATCCTGAGTACTTCGTGCCTTACTCTGGAATCTGCCAGTATGTACAGATGGTGCAAGGCTCGAGTGATGGCGACATAGAATACGGAAGCCGCCATATCGCCAGCCAAAATGTCGACATCAGTCACAATGACAGCGGGACTCTCCAAGCCCTTATACGCGTGAACGGATCCAGTGCGAATCCTCCCCTTGCATGTTTCTTCAAGATTGGCGAATTGGCTAGATTGCCCAGCGTTGATGGACTGGACAATGGATTTGTCTACTGCTTTGGTAGAAAGAACCACTATGTCACCGTTGGAATATCCTTGTTCCTTCAATTCCTGTATCACGCGCAGCAAATTCACACGCTGGTCGTGAGGATCGCTATAGTAGGCGATATTGGGTTCAACACCGTTGTCCGGGCGAAGAATCCTGGAATACTCAGGATCGAGACCACTGAGCAATTGCGCCAATGTGGCGATTCTGGGCGTATTCCGGCAGTTTACCCGCATATTGTAAACTGGGACGTGTGGGAATCGGCTGTTCATGGCTTCCTCAAGGCTTAGTTCAACATTGGAACCATAGATTGCTTGTTTCTCAAAATCCCCAAACAGCTTCCACTTTCCTGAGCTAAGCCCTCCTGTGAGGCTGAGATCTATGAAATCAAGATAGCTGTTGCGGAGCAGATCCTGGGCCTCGTCGACGATTACTTCGTCAAAGGAAAACTCCTCATCGGTTCTTGCCAGCAGACTGTCTATGGCTTGTTGCGGAAGGTCATCCCGCCAGAATTGCTGGGGGATTGATTCGCCATGGGGGTGAATACCTGCCACGTCCAGCATGTGTCTGTGAATGGTGCTTACGCGGACTTCCGGCTGAATCGCGACAGTCTCTGATTTCAGGTGACTGCCCAGCAACCTGTTGTAGCAAACAAACAAGACGCGATTCCCGAGAGCGCGGCTACGTCTTGCAGCTTCGATCGCTAAGGTGGTTTTCCCGGTTCCCGCTGGCCCACGGAATATTACTCGGGGATTTGTTGTCATCGCATCTAGCGCACTGAACTGCTCTTCCGTGAATATCTTCGTTTCTAACTCAAGTCGTTTCATCTTGTCATTGGGTGGTTCGAAGATTTCGAAGTCAGGCCTAAGCAAATGTGCAATCTGTTCACATTGGTCAATTGTTGGTTCATTGCGTCTACCATCGAACCAGCGAGCATTGTTTTCCGTCAGAAAATCTCGGGCTTGATCGAGTATTCCGAGTATGAGAATACTCATGGGGCGTCTCCTCAGATCATCGCTGTCAATAACTTGCCATGCATGCCATTCGTCCGAGCTGATAGAAAACCGCAAATACGGGAATGCTACGGCTGACCAAAACGGGATATTGGCTAGGTTTTCAATTTTCTTGAGTCTCTGCCGAATGCTATGCATTGCCTGAGCGGATTGCTTGAAGGGACCACGTTGATCGGGAATCGGATTCTGGCCGTAGTACCATAGACCTTGCTCTCTCTTAATGGAGGAAGTTGCCTTAACTTCCAAGCACAAAACCCCTTTGTGGGGCACAAGTGTCACGAAATCGATCTCACCTGACAAACGTCTCTCATGATGGCTGATATCCAAAGAATGGAGGACGATCCAATCTCTTGTGTTCGGATCATCTGCTAGGCGGCAAAAGATTTCTCTTTCGCCTCGGCTTGGTGTGCCTCGATAGATCTGTGCAGGTATCATGCGCGCCATGGATGATCCTCTATGTGTACGGGATGTCCAATAAGCGAGTAGGATATTTCGAGGGTTTCTTCCAAAACTGCCTCAACCCGAAACGCCGTGATGCCGCCTTCATCATTATCGGAAAGTTTGAAATCTGCGCGCCCCTTTTTCTGTAGCTCGTCCATGTCCATGACTCTGATCTGCTCGAGAAGCAGTTTCTTGATCTCAAAACCAGCTTTGTGGTGAGCAGTGTTGATAATACCCATCATCTGCCAATACTCCTGAGCGTAGGCTTCCAGACCTGTCATCCTCATGATGGCCAAGAAATCCTCGTATTTGTGGGGTCGAATGCTCCTGGGCGAAAACCAATTGCGCACGTTGACTTCGTTTGCGATGTTGGAACCATGATCAAGCAACGAAATACTAGTTTCCACAATGCCGTGGCATTTCACTTGGTCTTTCAGCAATGCTTTCCAGCGTTTTTGATATTCCCTGGCTTTCGTGGCTTTGTGGCCCATTATTCTATCTGCGATTGGTACGATGTAATCGCCAGTACCGCTCGTTTTGACGAGGATGAATAGACCCGGTGCAAGGTCCTTTGTCGGAACGCGATAAATGCGGTGTTCAGGGTCTTCGTCCGGATCAATGATGAGGGTTTGCGCTCCTTCTCCCGATTCAAAAAACACCACGATGTCATTCTCCAGCAGCACGCAAACAGCTTCGGCAACATCCAATTTGTCTATTGTCTCACCGGAAGGCGACGCCGATGCAGACGAGCGGTTGTTTATGACTTGGAGGAGTCCCATTGCGTCGAGTTCTGACCAACGATTAAAGGTGGCCTTTTCATCCACAAATATGAAGTTGCGGCTTGAGGGGCCAGATGATCTGTGCGGCTTTGCAAATACTCTGCTTGGTGTCCAGTCGTCTTTGATCCAGTCAAATACCACAACGTCGACGTTTTTGGATCGTGGAGCAGTGAATATACTCTCCGGAAACCAGCGTGAAGGGCCCACCACCATCACTCGATCGTAGATTGCAAGGCGCCTAAGCTGCAAAGGATATAGCACAGCCAAATTCGGCAACTTCAAGCACAGAGTCAGATTCTCCACACCAGGAATCAACCGCGACTCCTTTATCACCCATGCTGCATTCTGCTGAGGTTCTGTAAGTTCCAGCAGTTTGTCAACCAAGGGGTCGTTTGCTTGATCAAGTAGCTTATCAAAAGCGTCTAGGATGGCTTCAGCGCTTGCTTCCAGATCGGGGTAGAGCTGATGGGCGAATTGGAGGTGATCTCGGAGCTTCAGAGAGGTCTCACAGATACGTTCCACGCGATCTGCACTGCACAAGGGTGCAGCGCAAAGGTCAAAACGGACACGTCGAAGAGTGCCGACAAATGGGCGCCAGTAATCGTCAATACTCATAGGTCCTAGCAGCTCTTCGAAAGCCAACAAAGCCATCGCAAACTGACCAAAGATCGGGTGATTTACCCTGTGTCTCGTGATTCTCGCAGTTGAGGCATTTTGGTAGGCTGTTACTGCTAGTTCAAAGAGGGGAGCGGTCATTCCTATTCCTCATAAATCGTCATCTCAACCCCACCTGGGATCCTTATGGGGAATCTCGTATCCTCTGTTGCGCGATATGAGCAATTCTGATTCAGCAGGTTCACTGCATCTAGAAATTGTCGATCTGTCCTGTCCAAGAGCACTACGATATGCGGTTTGGACCAAATGTGCTGGTTGTTGATATAGGCAGTTGCACCATCGAAAATCACACAATATGGCTCGTGCATGGAAGACATCATCTTTGACGTCGTTGCCAATCCTGAGGCGCACTGGGTGCGATACGAGCTATTTGCACCACAGAAACGTCGCATCCGCAGTACTTCTTGCAGGTACCCCTCTACGTTTTGGGATTCACGTGACATCCTACAGATGAATGAGTGGTTGCAGATCTCATCGCGAATCGTGGTGACCTTGCCAATGATTAGTGCATCAAGCGAACTATCGAGCTGATAATCATCCGCTTTGTCCTTACCAACACAGCATTGGAGAAACCCACTAGGACCATCCAGAGTATAGCCTTTCTGGTGCCTAGAGGGGAGACGCACTTCTTTGTCAGTTGTCGTAATCCGAGAGGCAAAGCCATCGAGCGGGTAGCTGTTTCTCTGTTGCCCGGCGGTTCTCACCACGATGTAGGTCTTGCCCAGATGTTCTCGAAAACCTTCTAGTATGCCTTTCACCTTCTTGTCTCTTGTGCGAACATAGACTGTTGTCCCGGGCTTCAGTTTGAGAATACGGGCTAACTGGGCTTTGTTAGCCGAAGTGGGTCTGTCTGCTCTGCCAAGAGCAACTCCGAGTGCTACCATACCACAAGCAAAGGCCCGCACCGGGATGGCCAGTCCGATGAC
Source organism: Anaerolineae bacterium (assembly GCA_016931315.1). Classification (GTDB taxonomy): domain Bacteria; phylum Chloroflexota; class Anaerolineae; order B4-G1; family SLSP01; genus JAAZNO01. The sequence continues at coordinate 981 of JAFGFB010000229.1, read as the reverse complement.
AAGCCGATGATCACTACCAGGAAACTCGGCCAGCTGAGTTCCAAGCCTCATGAAGAAATAGGCCCACTCCGGCAGTGGTGTTGGTTCATCTGCCCATCTGTAGAATAACTGCGGCAACGGTAGTGGCATTTGAATCAGTCTAGATTTTTGCTGAACAGCCCATCACCAGGGAGCGGCTTGTTCAGCGTCTTGCGTTGAGTTACGATAAACATTTCCGGACATCTCCATTTCGCCAGAAAACACTGGCGGAAATCGTTGCATCCGAAACGCCGGCATCCTTTTGATGGCCTGGCCTAGAGATCGAGCATCCTGGAGTTAGAACAGTTGTGTTTCCGGTGGTTCATTTTCCTCTTCAGCGACACCTTGCTGTTCAGTTGACCGTGCACCGTCGGCGGAATGGGTCATGACCCGTTTGGTCCATCCTCTACTGCACAGAATTCTAGCACAATCTGCAGCCATTGACAAATACAAAATTCGATGCCACTTGGATCACCATGTTATGAGGGCATAGATTCCCCCTCTAGATAATTCCCCATCCCTGGAATCACATGCCGCACGCCGCCGGTGGGATTCTCGACATCGCCCGCATACCGCGGGATGACGTGGATGTGCACATGTGGCACGGTTTGCCCGGCCGCGGCGCCGCAGTTGATGCCGACATTGAAGCCATCCGGATGGTAACGCTCGGCAAGCAACGCCTGAACGCGGTCGACGACCAGCCAGCAGGCGGTCTTGCCCCGTGCAGGGAGCGCGAAGTAATCCGCACCATGCGCCTTCGGGATGACCAGCGTGTGGCCCGGCGAGACCGGGTAGCGGTCCAGCATGGCGTAGACCGTGGCGGATTCGGTGAGCAGCTCGCGGTCTGCAATCGGCGCGCAGAACGGGTAGTTCAGCGCGACGTCGTTGATGGCGCGGAGGAGGGCGATTTTGTAGCTCGTCACCTTCGCGTCATGCCGCAGGATGGTGCTCAGGATGTTGGTG